>JBAZRN010000001.1:0-17053 GCA_041663325.1 Candidatus Absconditabacterales bacterium
TCTACCTTCCACTTATCATTTAGAAAGTAAAGGCAAGCACTATGGAAACAATATCAAGCAAACAGCTTAGAAATTATTGGAATGAATTTCGAACAAGTAAACACCATACATATCTTCCAGAAAGTTCATTGATTGGTGGGAAAGAAAGCACCGCTATGTTTACTATTGCGGGAATGCAACAATTGATTCCTTATCTTTCTGGTAAAGAACATCCGTTGGGTAAGAGGCTTTTTAATATTCAAAAATGTATCAGAACGGTGGATATTGATGAAGTAGGTGATGCGAGTCATTGTACTTTTTTTGAAATGATGGGGAATCGGTCGCTTGGCGATTATTTCAAAAAAGAAGCGGTTCAGCGAAGCTGGGAATTTCTTGTCGATGTGCTTGGATTTGATCCTAAAAAATTAGCGGTTACGGTTTTTGAGTGAGATAAAGATGCTCCGAGAGATGAGGAAACTGCATGATATCGAAAAACCATGGGAATAACTCAAGATAAAATCGCCTATATGCCAGCAGAAAATAATCGACGAAGTCCTGGACCAGTTTGACCGTGCGGACCTGATACAGAGATATTTTATCGGGTAGGGAAAGCTAAATTTCCCCCTAAAGATTCTAATCCAAAAAATGATGAAGATAATTGGTTGGAAATATGGAATAATGTCTTTATGGAATTCTATCGTGATGAAAAAGGTCAGTTAAATAAATTGAAAAATCAGAATGTAGATACGGGTATGGGCTTTGAAAGGATGTCTAAGGTCTTGCAGCATAAAGAAACGGTTTTTGATACGGATATTTTTGCTCCATTGATTGCGTTGATAGAAAGGACACTTGATATTACTTATCAGGGCAATGAAAGAAGATGCAGAATTATCGCTGATCATATTAGGACTGCATTTTTTCTTGTATCTCACGATGTCATCCCTTCCAACGAAGGAAGATGATATGTCCTCAGAAGATTGATCAGAAGAATGTATTATAACTTTATGCTTTTGAAGTCCGTAGATGAAGAAGTGTTTGATACTTTTGTGACTACGATTGTTGCTTTTGTTGATGCATTGATGGAAGCGAAAGCAGATACGAAAAATGTTAGTGTAGTATTGATCAAAGAAGCGCATCAATTTCAGAAGACTATTGCTCATGGACAAAAGCTGCTTGATGAACTTATTCAGTGAACAAATAAAAAATCCATTACAGGAAAAGATATTTTTAAACTGTATGATACTTTTGGATTCCCATTGGAATTAACGAGAGAAATTGCTCTTGAACATTGATATAAAATTGATGAACAGGGTTTTCAAAAAGAAATGGAAGCACAGCAAACAAGGTCTCGCGCCTGATCCAAAGATATGTTTAAACAGTGAATAGATCGAGCAAGTCATTTGCAATGAATTCCTGCCACAACATTTGTTGGGTATGCGACATTAGCATCTGATGACATGAAACTACTCAAAGACTTTGACGTGTGATGACAAAGAATATTAGTGTTTGATAAAACGCCTTTTTATGCAGAAAGCTGAGGTCAAATCTGAGATAGAGGAGTTGTAGTCTTAGATGATGGGAGTCAGGTAAACATTGTTCAGGTTCAGAAATATAATGGAATATTTCTTCATTTTGTAGAATAATATTTATGAAAAAGACTAAAGACGCACTTCATTGGATAGTTTGAATTTTACGTAAACATAAAATACCTTTTCAAATTACTGGTGGTTTTGCTGCGAATATTTATTGATCAAAAAGGCCGTTGGCTGATATAGATATCGATTTACCTGATAAATACATATTTGATTTATTGCCTGAAGTTAAGAAATACATCGTTTATTGACCTAAACATTTTAAAGATTGAGCTTTTGATTTGTTGCTAGTTACTCTAGACTATAAATGACAAGAAATTGATTTGGGCTGATGCAGTGATGAGCAAATTTATAATAAAAAGCACAAGCGTCGAGAAAATCTACAAGTTAATTTTTCTAAAGTTATTAGAAAAAAAGTGTTTGGTCTTATATTGCCTATTATATCTAGGGAAGAACTTATAAAGTATAAAAGCAAGAATCTTGAACACGCAGATGATATAGCTTCTCTCCTATAATTTCTAGTCTATATTACTGTATTTTGGGAAATAGGTATACACTATCTTATAGAAGGAGTCGATGACTTTGTCGAGTCATTTTTCTTGTTTGAGCATTCTTTCAGTGAGTATTCATTCCAATTTAAACATTTCCTGCTCTACTTGTTTTCCTGTTTCTTGAAATTTTTTATTATCTCATGCTTCGTTGAGTGTTCTAAATTTCCAAAATAATTCGTTGTATGCCTCATAGAATCTTTTGAAAAGCTGACCTCACTTAGTTTTGGTCATACCTTCTATTTTCTCTGTAATATAATCGTTGATGATATGTTGGATTTCTATTTTTTGTTCAGCAGAAATAGTTTTAAATATTGGACCAAATACCTCATGATTTTCTAAATCAGAAAAATAGGGTATGTATTTTTTTTTCTCTTCTATATTTACGATAATGTTTCTGATTTGTTCTGCTTCTTTGGGGTTCATAAATTATTAGATTAAAATATTAAAAGATTTGTACGGTTAAAAAATTATTTTTTGTGTTTCAGTCGAAGGTTTTTGAGTAAGGATAATCCAAGTGTAGAAAGAAGAAATGTAATACTTGGTACGATAGCATTGAGTCGTGGATTAGGAAGCTTCGTTGTATAAAAAAATATTACGATAACGGTGTAGGTGAGTATAATAATGATTATTTTTCTCATTCGGCTTGTTTCTCGCGCCTTATCCGCTTCTACGCGTTTGTTCCTTTCTTTTAGTTGCGCTATCTCTTTTTGAAGGTCTTGCATGCTAATTTTAATAATAAATAAAATCCTCTTGTGAGGACCTCAACTTTTGTTGTTGATATTATATATATTCAGTACTTCTTTTCAAGAATAACTTCGTTTTAGCTTATAGTCGATACTTATTAGTATATGATATCTTTTCTAAGGTCTAAAGTCTATTGTATGTCTGCTCATTCTAAATAGAATCATCCATTAAATGTATCTTTCTTGATCTTTCAAATAATAGAAAGACCAGAAGATTTCGCTGAAGATTCCAAAAGATTATCTACTTCTCATCATTTGCCTCGAAACATGGCGGTAATTTTTTTATCGCCGAATTGTCCGTGAACTTTGAGATGCGATTTTCCATTGGTTCCTACTTTTTCTACCTTTTTGATAACAATGTCTTCTAAGAGAAACACGGGTTCGGAATTTCCTTCTCCGAAGGGAGCGAACTGTTGGATTTTTGCAAGTATTACATTATCTCGTTCGTGCTGATATATTTTGGTATCTACTTTTACGGTCTTAATGAGATGATGATCCTGGATGCATTCATTGCAATAGGTTTGAAATCTTTGAATGAGTTTATCCAAGTTTTCTAATTTTACTGCCAATCATCCAGCGCCTTTATGACCGCCAAATCTTTCCAAAATATCACTAGCCGTGCTGATCATTTCAATCACGTTGAAATAGTCTGGTCCTCTCAAGCTTGCTATTCAAAGCTGTTTTTCTTGATTGATTTTGAGTACCATGGAAGGTTTGGTATATTTTTCTGTGAGTCTGCCTGCGACGATGCCGACAATCCCTTCGTGAAATGATTCATTGGTCGCGATAAGTATTCTTTCGTTGAGGTCAATCAGCTCTTCTGCTTTCTTAAGTGCCTCTTCCTGGATCCTCTTTCTCTCGGTATTGATTTCTTCTATTTTGTCCAAATGGTCAATTTGTTTTTCTCCAGTGTAGAGGAGCGCTTTGAGACTATCGTACGGTGACTGGATTCTGCCTCCTGCATTGATTCTCGGTCAGATAATAAATCCGATGTGGAAAGTATCCACGTTATTTTTGAGATTGAGATATTTGAGAAATCATTTGAGGGAGCTGGGAAGATTTTCGTGATTCCTATTGATGAGTTCTAGTCCTCTTTTGACGATAACTCTATTTTCATTTACGAGAGGGACGACATCTGCGACAGTCCCGATAGCTACGACAGGCAGAAAGTAGTTGAAAACCTGATTTTTTTTGTCCTTGGTCAGGGTAGATCTCTCTGTCAGGGCACAGATAAGTTTGAATGCTACTCCGACGCCGGCAAGGTATTTAAATGGATATTCAGGAGAAATGAGCGGTGTGATCACGGCAAATGCCGGTGGTATTTTTTCTCCATGCTGATGGTGATCGGTGATGATGATATCTATTCCTAGCTCTTTGGCATATTCGGCTTCTTGGACGGTTGAAATTCCATTGTCTACCGTAATAATAAGTGTTACGCCTTTGGATTGGATATCATCGATATGTTTCTTTTTGATGCCGTAGCCGTCTTCGATTCTGTCCGGATATTGGATGCTGACGTATTTGTAATTCAGAAATTTCATAAAAAATTGATAGAGGATATAACTAGAGGTGATTCCGTCTACATCATAATCTCAGAAAATCATAATCTTCTCCTTATCTTTCATCGCTTGGATGATTCTCTGGACGGATTTCTCCATATCATGCAGCAGAAATGGATTCCCTCGGTAATCGGATAATTTTGGATCAAGAAAAGAGTCGATGTCGTCATCGATTCATCTTACTTTAAAGAGTCTGTTCAGCAGATCTTCTTTGGGATTGTCATAAATCAACTTGAAGTTCATATATATTTGGGCGGATTTGAAACAATTGGATTCGTGGATAATGGTTGAACAGTAGATAAACGGTTGTCGCACATTTAGCCATTTGAAATTATAGATTTTCTAGAAGCGATTACAACAAAAAAATCCCCAAGAATACTTTGGAAAAAATGAAAAAACTGGTGGGAATACCAACCAGTTCTCTATATGTAATTGCTCTTATTACCTTATTTTAACTCTGTAGATTTACTTCGTTCCTTGCGGGCGAGTTGACTAGGGTTGTTTTTCTGTTTGTTATTTATTAACGAGAGGGCATCAGGATAGGCTTCATACAGCCTACAGACATAATCAACAGAGCTGACTATTGATGTAGATTTTATAAGGGCCCCGATGCTCTCTCTAGGTCCATCCGATCTTATTGGGTATAAGATCTAGATAGTGTTTAAGGAGGAAATACCTCCAACATACTTACCTATACCAAGGTACTGTGTAGTGAGCCAATACGATAAGTAACTATGTTAATATAAGTATACTCTAGATTTCTAAATATGCAAAAACTTCAGTGTTTTATGTCTTATTTTTATTATTTTATAATTGACTTATTAAAAATATACGCCAAAATGCGCATATAGAGAATGTATTGCTAACTAAGTGTTATCAGTGAATTTTTTTTCGATTTTCATTGAATTCGTCTCCGTAATAGATTTCAAAGACAAAGTCAGAAAACTCATTTTCAAACTCTTGTTCGGTGATCCCTGCCTTATTGAGAAGATTGAAGATGAATTCCTGAGGATCTGGGAGTTCTTCTCGTACGGAAGGAAGAAAAGTCGCTTGCTTATATCAGAATGTAATTATCAATCCGCAATGTTCTTTTTCTAAGAATTCAAGCAATCCTGTAGAATTGGAGAAATTCTTTTGATGTGTAGGGGAAAGGATGGTTATTCAGATAGTAAGTTTATTATTTTCTATTTCATACATAGTCAACGGATTGAATCTTGGATCTTGAAAGGCTGCATTCTTTGCGTTAATAATTATATCTTGTGATAACTTAGTGTGAGGAATAATCGTTCCTATACATCATCTGAGTTCATCATTCATTTTCAACGTAACAAAACATGCTCTTTTTTGGCTAAATTGTTCATCTTCGAGCTTAATAGTTTTTGGGTCGCTTAGTCCAAATTCTTCCAGAATGGAAGCTTTAGCTAGTGCTAAACATGTTGTCTGAAATTCGTTCATGATAACCATTAGTGATAAATGACGGATCAATATCCTACGACACGAGATTTGTCTCCAGCAGTATCGCCGCTATTTTTGTATTCAAGAAGCTCTGGTGTCCATTTAGATTGGATTGCTATTTGCGTCAATGCTAACCATGGATGGATACCGCACGCTTCCGCTCCATGGACTATTATTTCTATATCTTTATCTAGAAAATTTTGTAATGTTTCTTTGTCAACTTTTATTGCATTATCATATTCCATAAAATGACTTAAATCTGAACTGACGATGAAAAACATTTCTTCTTTCTTTGAAAGTTCAAACAATATTTTTCCTATTTCAATAGGATTCACGTTACCGAAAATTAACGGCAAAATTTTTAATTTTCAATTTTTAATTTTCAATTCTCAATCGGAAGCAATGTATTGAAGAAAGGGAAGTTGTACTTCGACTGCATGTTCCTGATCATAAGTAGCTGGAATGAAAGAAAAATAATCAGAATATTCGTTTATTAATTTTTTTCCTAATTTCATATCTGTATCTATATCACCTAATGGTGTTTTGAACGTATCGAATAATCAGACAGAAACGCCTTCGAAATATTCATAATGACTTGGTGCCAACACAACAAATGTTGGCAGTGACGAGTTACGAGTAACGAGTAACGAAAGGTGACCTTTTAGCATAGAGTAGCTATAAGCTGCAACTTGTCATGAGTAAGTATATCAGGCATGTGGTGCTACGATAGCTTTGAGAACAGAGGATTGCTGACGATTTTTTTCGGATGATTGCAGATGATTAGGTATTATTTCTTTATCAACATTAGCAAAAAATTGATCCATCATCGCGAGAATCTCTTCTTTTCTTGCTGGATAAAATGTTCAAGCGACATTTGGTAATTTTATCATTATTTTATAATTAATTGATTAAAAAATTACAAAAAGTTGCTTTTTAGCATGTTATGATAGCTATTACTTTCTCAGTTTTATTTTCAAGTTATTAATCATATCTATCGACATAGCATAGAGGTCATAATCAGGTTTCCGATTCCAGTCTTTTCTAGCAATACTATCGTCGATAGATTGTGGTCGAGAATCTGCTATTTTTTGTCTAAAATCTGGCACGTATTTGCATTTCAATTCTGGAATATATTTGCGTATGTTGTCTTCCAGCTCTTTAGCTGAGAAAGAAAATGCGGTTACATTATAACTTGTATGAATATGTATCGAAGATGGATCTGCTTGCATGATATCGATAGTAGCTTTTACAGCATCTGGCATATACATCATAGGGAGCGTTGTTTTTTTATTTACAAAAAATGTATATTCTCCTTTCTCTATTGCGTTATAATAAATAGCAACTGCATAATCTGTTGTTCATCCTCCTGGCAATGTTTTCCAGCTGATGACTCATGGATATCTTAAACTTCTTGTATCAAGACCATATTTTTCATAATAATACTGACACAATAATTCTCCTGTAACTTTTGTCACTCCATACATTGTTGTCGGATCCATGGGCGTATATTGCGGTGTGTTTATTCTCGGAGTATTCGGTCCAAATGCAGCAATGGAGCTTGGCCGAAAGAATCTTTTTATTCAATATTCTACTGACAGATCCAACATGTTTTTTAATCCATTTACGTTAACTTCTCGTGCAAGATTAGGATCTTTTTCTCATGTAGCAGATAGTAAACCAACCAAATGATAGACTATATCTATTTCATATTTTTGTATCAGTTTTCTCATTTTTTCTTTATCTCTTACATCTGTGATTTCAAATGGTCATCATGTTAACAATTCTCCTGTCGGTGTCGTTCTGTTTCCTACAGCTATTATATTTTTACCTCCGTAGATTTTTCTAAGCGCAGGAACTAATTCTGATCAAATTTGTCCTGTAGCGCCAGTTACTAAAATTCTTGTCATGCGTATGGAATAAAAATATAAAAATTATTCGTACCTTATGTATTCGGATTTTTTTATTCTCGTTTTCATGCTATCGTAACTCCACATTTTGGGCAGATACTCTTTTTGAATTTGGGATCTATGTGCAAAGAATAGTTTACTCTAGAAATAATCTGAAGTCAGCACTTTCGACAGAGAGTATTTTCATGACCGTTATGAAAAACATTCCCTATATAGACATGATGCAATCCTGCCTGTTTACCTATATCATAGGCTTTATTTAGCGTCTCTAATGATGTAGATTGGACGTTTTTCATTTTGTACATGCCGTGAAATGCAGAAATATGCCGTGGGATATCAGGTGAAACGTTGGCGATAAACTGAGCGATCTTTGTTAATTCAGATTCATCTTCATTATATCATGGAATAATCAAGGTCGTTATTTCTTGCCAGACATTATGTGTATATAATCGTTTGATATTATCTAAAACAGGCTGTAATCTCGCTCAGCAAACTTTACGATAGAAATCATCACTAAATGATTTGAGATCGACATTGATAGCATCCAGATATGGAGTAATCTGTTCTAAGCATTCTCTTGACATAAAACCGTTGGATACTCGCACATTTTTTATCTTCTTTTTATGAGCTAACTTCATCGTGTCTAATGCGTATTCGACAAACACCGTTGGCTCATTATAGGTATATGCGATGCTTGGGATTTTATTTTCAATACAATAATCGACAATATTTTTAGGTGATAATGCTTCACCGAGATTGATGATTTCTGGGAATATTTTTGCTTGAGACATTTGTCGATTCTGACAGAAATCACAGCGAAAATTACATCCTGCCGTTCAGAATGAAAAAATTTGCGATCATGGAAAAAAATGATAGAGCGGTTTTTTCTCTATGGGATCGATATCCATTCATAATGCTTTTCCATAGACAAGAAGATTTATTTTTCCTTTGATATGTTTGCGTATTCCACAAATTCATGTCTGTCATTCCTGTATAATGCAGTAGTGATTACAGACCAAACATTGAAGTGCGTTGTTTTTTTTGGGCTTTCGAAGCTTTGTTTTTTTTGGCATGGGTGATTTTTACTTAATAATTCAGGACCGGAAGGAATTGAACCCTCGACGCGGAGCTTTGGAGACTCCCGCTCTACCACTGAGCTACGGCCCTACGTTCTTGCAATCTAATTTGTCCAAACAATAAGCCTGATTCTGTATAAAGTATAATGTATCTATGTCAGCATAGAGCCAACTAATTGCACTTTCCCGCCGAAGCGGATAAGCTTGCACCAGGTATGGTTTACCACTCGTCCTGGCATCACCGGGACTGAGAAGAAGTAGCTCCCTAACAGTCGGGATCATCCTCACGTTGCATCTTTTCCCCCCGGTAATTACCGGAGGGTAGTTTACGTTTCTGTGGCACTTTCATTTACCCTTTCGGTATTCAGCATCCGTTAGATGCTACCTATTTTTTGGTGTCAGGACTTTCCTCCCCGGAGTCCTCCGGGGTTATACAATATTTGGACTAGTCCCTTTTATTCAATTACAATAAAAATTCAATCCTAAATGATTTGTAATTCGTGGTTTGTAATTCGTAATTAGTCCTTTAATAGTTCTATGCCTTTTCTCTTTGAGAAAAATTTCACTCATTCAAATCGAAAGACGCTCAGAAGTCATCCTGCTAGTGCAAGAATAAAATACCCAATGCGCATAGAGGTGAAGTAGAAAATATTCTGAACTGCAGGGATATATACCATTATAATAAGACATACTAATGCTCACAAAATCACAGGAATTAAAGCTGTGTTTCTTATTTTAAGCATGTAGATAATGTTATGTGTCCATGAACGGTTAACTAAAATGAGTCAAATGTTTCCTACGATAAGTGTTACGAATGCTGCAGTTTTCGCAGTAGTTTCAGATTGTCACATTCGAATAAATAATTTGAATATTATGAGTACCGTGCATAAAGCAAAAAATCATTGTAATACACTCAGAAATAATGTCTTTTTCCCAAAAAGCGGTTCTTTGGGATCACGAGGAAAACGAGACATGATATTTGCTTCTTCTTTTTCTCCTTCAAAAATTATTGAACATGCTGGATCTATAAGTAACTCCATAAAGACGATATGTATAGGATATAAGATAAGTGGTCGTCAAAAAAGAATTGGCAAAATAGCCATGCCTGCTATAGGAATATGAACACTAACGATGTATATCATCGCCTTTTTGAGATTATCAAAAATTTTTCTTCCCATTCTGACGCCATGGACTATGGATGAAAAATCGTCATCGAGCAATACGATTGCTGATGATTCTCTCGCGACATCTGTTCATCTCTGTCCCATAGCTATTCCTATATGTGCTGACTTGAGTGCTGGCGCATCATTGACTCCATCACCAGTCATGGCAACAAAATGACCTTGTTTTTTAAGAAGATTTATAATGATAAGTTTTTCTTCGGGAGCGACTCTTGCGAGGACGTTGGTATTTTCTATTTTTTTGAGTAATTGTTCTTCAGAAAGTTTTTCTAATTCTTCTCAAATAAGTACATTTTCTGGATGAGCAAGTCCTATCTCTTTTGCAATATATTGTGCGGTAGTAGGGTAATCTCCCGTTATCATTATTACTTTGATCCCTGCGCGATAACATTCTTGTATTGCATGAGGAACAGTTTCTCTGATAGGATCTATCCATCCGATAAGTCCGATAAATTCGAATTTCAGATCAGTTTGTGATTTTGGTAGTTTATTTCCCTGAAATTTTGCTTTGGCTACTCATAGAATTCTCAGTCATTCTTTTGCCATGGATTCGAATTGTTCTATTACTTCTTTTTTCTGATTACTGTCCATATTGCAGAGTTCCATAATAGCTTCTGGTGCTCATTTGCTTGCTATAGCAAAATGATCATCATTTGGCTTCTTTCGTACATGAGAAAGGGCAAGCAATTTTTTGGTAAGCGGGTATTCTTGGATAAGAGTAAAATCGTGAATATGTTCAGGATCTATATTGTTTCATAATTTCATCAATGCTTTTTCCATGGGATCGAAAGGATCTTTTTTGCTGGCAAGGATTCCATATTCTATGAGTTTGTGGAATTCTTCAGGAATCTTGTTACCGTTTTTTATATCAAAAAGCTTCTCATTAGCATATAATTTTCTGACGGTCATTCTATTCCATGTTATTGTCCCTGTTTTATCAGTACAGAGAACAGTAGCTGCTCATAAAGTTTCTACGGCAGCCATTTTTCTGGTGAGCACATTTTTCTTGGACATTCTCCATGCTCAGATAGCGAGAAATACTGTCAATACTACAGGGAATTCTTCTGGTAATATTGCCATAGCAAGTGTCAATCAAGATAATAATCATTGGGTTCGATTCCCGTATATGCTGACATATATGACGAATACACATACGCATAATGTTATCGCTATGATAAATGCTGTAGTAACTATTTTCTTTACTTCTTTTTGGAGTAATGTTTTTTCGCTTTTTATACCACCAAGTGCTTTTCCTATACGACCCATTTCTGTATTTATTCCGATAGAGAGAACTTTAACCACGCATTGTCATTGGACGATCATAGTTCCAGAAAAGAGGAATGGCTGATCATCTCCTCCTGGTCTAGATTTTAAAAAATCTATTTTTTCTGACGCTGATTTTCTGACAGGAACTGATTCTCCGGTTAGCAATGATTCATCTACGCTACAATTTCTGCTTCGCAAAACCACACAATCTGCAGAGACCTTATCTCATTCATTCATAATAATAATATCATCTACAACGACTTCTCTTCCTGCTATCCTTATCTGTTGTCCATCTCTGATGACCAATGCTCTTGGACTTGAAAGATCTTTGAGCGCTTGTAGCGCGTTCTCAGTCTTATTTTCTTGATAGATTGCGATAGCTATAATGAAGAATATAGATCCAAGAAGAATCAAGGCTTCCTGAATATCTCCGAGGAAAAGGTAAAGTATTCCGCATGCTAGTAATAGTAGCAGCATAGGTTCTTTGATGACGTCTCGTATAATACCAAAAATATTTTTCTTCTTAGCGGAAGGAAGTTCATTATATCCATCTCTAATTATTCTTTCGTTCACTTCCTTGATAGAAAGTCATTGGAGCTTTTTTACTTCTGCTTCGGTCATGAAAACCATAATTAAAATATTTTGAAGATTAAAATATTATAAAAACTTATATACTATATACTTGTAGTATCTAATCTTTCAATTTTTTAATGTTTTAGTCTTTTAATACAAGGTTTTCAAATATTTCTTGCATTTCTCGTCTAAATCCATTATATAGTATATGTTCTCATTTATTTTTATATATCATTACTATGAAAAAATTTACTAACTCACAAAATCTCAGAAAGATTGCATGGGTAATCCTTATTATTGGAGGACTCAATCGAGGGTTGATGTGATTGTTCAATTTTGATGTTGTAGCATGGATTTTGGGATATGGATTTTTTGCTCGTGTAGTATATACACTTGTATGAATTTCTACTGTATATGTACTTCTCTATCCAAAGACGGCTTCTCATACTCCGCTCAGATAAATAATTTCTACTGCATATACATAGTATGTTGTTTTACTTGTTTTTTCTATTAATTTGGTCGATAGTAATAATGTGCAAATAGATGCCTCATGGAAATCGGTTCTTGCTGATGAATTTGTTAAGCCATATTTTGCTCATATCAAAGAAGTTTTGCTTCAAGAAAAACAACTTGGACATATAATTTATCCTAAATGATCAGATATTTTTAACGCTTTTAATCTGACCCCGTTTGACAAGGTGAGAGTCGTGATTCTCGGGCAGGATCCCTATCATGGGCAGTGAGAAGCTCATGGATTATGTTTCTCTGTACAGGATGGAGTGAGACAACCGCCATCACTTCAAAATATTTTCAAAGAACTGCAAGATGATTTATGAATCACTCCGCCAAAGAGTGGAAATCTGACTAGACGAGCTCAACAAGGTGTGTTTCTGCTCAACGCTATTCTGACGGTCAGGAAAAATACTCCTGCTTCGCACAAAGATATTTGATGGCAGCAATTTACTGACGCAGTGATCAAAAAGTTATCTGATGAAAAAAAATGATTAATTTTTCTTCTTTGGTGAGCTTTTGCTCAGAGCAAGGAGGCTCTTATAGACACGAGTAGACATATCGTTTTGAAGTGTCCACATCCATCGCCATTCTCTGTTCATAAGTGATTTTTCTGATGCAAACATTTCTCCCGGGTGAATGAAATTTTGAGAAGCAGAGGAGAGAAAGAAATCAATTGGGACTTGAAATAAAATGGAAAGGTTGAAAGATGGAAGGGTTGAAAAGTTGGTGTTATTTTACTTTGAAATTATTATGCCAATATCAAAATTTAGAAAATATTTAGGATTCGTTTTGCATGTGGTATTTTTTGTTGTAATGATATCTTCTATTTTTCGGTTGCATTGGTATCGGGTACTCTTGGTGTTTGCCTTATTAAGAATACAAGATTTCATATTCGGAGGATGTATCCTTACTCGGCTTGAATTTTGAGATTTTAGGCGTCAATGGATCAAATATCATTATATAAAAATGAGCAAATTTCCCACAAAATATTTTGCTGTATGATTTGATCGGCTTTTCCCTCTTGTACTTGTTTTGCTGGCGTATTGTATTCAAAGATAGAATATTTTTTTAGATTAGATGTAATCTCAATTACTTAAAATATTTCATAATTTCTTTTTTAAACATTTCAGCGTCTTTTCTATTGCGTCTGATGGTAATTTTGCATTCCGTCTTCATTTTGAAAATGTTTTGAAATGGTTCTGGTTTAAAGTCTTGGATGTTTTCTATGGTATCAAATAGGACCTTGAAGTATTGATTGATAATTGTCGGGAATACTGATTCAAGTATATAATCTCCTATAATGTTTATAAAATATCCTTCTTTAAGAAATTTAGTTTTGTTACTACAGATAACTTCTATTCATTGTACTCTTAAAATATTTGCAGCGTGCTGATCCATAATACTTTCATTGCCTGCAAGCAAATAGACTTTTTTTAATTGTTGTTTCATGTTTTTAACATTAGTAGTCTCAGTTTCGGGTATTCATAAGATATGATAGAGATGTGCATTATACATATACAAGCTTTCATTTTCTGTATATTTCAAAGCCATCGCACTTAATAAATCTGCCCGAACATTATCCAGGTCGATGAGTGATGATGCATAAAATATTTTTTGTTCTCATTCTTTGAGGTCTATTTTTAAATCGTTCGTTTCTAGATATGTTTGTCTGACCTTATTGGTAAGTTCAATCAACGATAATATCCATGCGGTGTGAAGTTTTAGTTTCCCCTGTTCTTTACTTAAAATCTGATTCTCTAAGAGAGTATCAATAATTTTATAAAAATTAGGAAGAGATATCTTTTCCTTTTTGGCAATCGCCTTATGAAGTGTCTGTATTGTATAATTCTGATTCTCTGCCAATTCAAAGAATATCTTATCATAGATTGGTTTACTGAAAAACATGTCTTTTTCTCAAAAATTAAAATTATCACATAATGATAATCCTTTCTCTAAAATTATCAAGTCTATTTACATTCGATATTAAATCATTACATCTGAAAATGTCAAATAAAATAGAAAATAAAAAAATAAACAAAAAACTAAAAAATAGGAGGTTATTACCATGGAAACAAAGGAAACAAAAATCGGCTATTTGCTTGAATGTGGACATATGTCGTATATGTCGCTTTATGATGAGCGTGCCACTACTCTTTGGTATATCAAATTCCTTTATCATAAGGAAAATTGGTTTATAGAAGAGTGCCCTGATTTGTTTCAAAAGCTAAAAAAAGTTATTATCACTGAACTTCAATTAGCGGCTGAAAAAAATCAAAAAGATAAACCAAAATTTAATTGGGGAACTTGGTGTAAAGAGGAAATACCAACAGAAAGTAAAATTGATTATGATGTACAAAGAATGATCAGAGAAGATGATTATGTCGGTTGTCGTTACTCTGCTGGAAGAAAAAATGTAATGGGGTTTATACTAACTAAAGCTTCTATGATCCGTGAAGAGTTATTTAAAAAAAGTCGTTGATTTTAAACAAAAAACTAACTTAAAATAGGAGGTAAATATGAATTCGAGCCCAAAAGGGAATGGATGGTCAGACGATTGGTTTGATTTTGCTTGCTTTAAAATGCTTTGTGCGATTTTTGTTGTTTTGTTTGTTGTAGGGTTAATAAAATATTCTGAACAGAAAGAGACAACTAAAAAATCAGTTTGCAAAAATTGTTCTAAGAATTCTTTTTCTATACGTAAAGTTCCTGTGTCCCAAATTGGAAGATTTTGGATAATTGAAAAAGATAAATAATGAAACTTTTAAAACAAAAAATCATGAAAACAAAAATTGAAAACAAAAAAGAATTGACGAAATGCATCGTCGGTCTGGTATTTATTATTTTTCTTATCTCTGTTATGGTGAAATATTGCAGCCCTGGCGAGAGAAAATATGTCTTTTTTGGAGAAGATGGTTACACGCAATACAATGTAATTGGTAACGATAGTATTCGTTCTATATTGTATAATAATGGGTGCAAACCCTACTACATTGCAACTATAATTAATGTTAGTAATTATTCGTTTTTTGAGGAAGTATTTCTTTTGAAACATGATTCATTTGTTTTTAATGAAATACAAGTAAATCCTGGTGATACAGTTATATTAAAAAAACATGAAGAAATAACTGATCGTTGGAAATATGTTGATGAGTGTGGTCATCAAATTCCTTTTAATAATATTCATTGTGTTGGATACTTTGAAAAATCGGAATTTCATAAATATTGAAACTGACTATTAACCGGGAGTATTTCTTCCGGTTTTTTTTTCTAGAAATTATTTTTTATCGCCATTTCTAACTATAGTCCTCAAATTTATCCATTCCATCATTTCAGATAAATATCTTGTAGTCGGGTAATATATCTTTGATTGCATTTTTCAATGCGGTTATCGTAAGGATTCTAGGTTCGTGATGAAAACGATCTATCCTATCTTCTATTACAATTGAAGATGTTTCTTTATTGAAGGTAAGAAATCATCAGCCGAGAATTACTTTTTCAGTAAGCTTATATTTCTCCATCAGAAGCTCTGCGTTCATAAATGAATCATCAAACATCAGCGAATAGAGATGCTCCTTAGGATCATACAAAAATACGTAATGTCCCTGCATGTTTCCTTTTTCATTCCGGTTTCCGTTGAGAAGCACCTGCACCTTCGGGAAATTCACTGCAACGGGGATGGTGATATTTACGTCAAATCTACGTTCAGAAGGAATATTCCTATATGCACGCATATCCATATTGAGCACTTCTTCTCTTCTCAATTGCAATCCAAGTTCTTGCGCGAATTTATCCAATTGATGCACTGAAGCCAAATTGTTCTTGTCATATCCAATGATTCACTCGTCCCTATAAAAAATGTTTTCCTTGTTTTGTTTGTCTAAGATGCGTTCCGGAGTGCGTAATCTATGGATATAATATGTTTCCAGCGGCGGGTGCGGCGGCAAATCCAATGTGATGCCAAGATCTATCGCTGTTTTCTTTATCTTCTCTATCTGATTGATTTCATAGATTCCGAAATTGCTGATGTCGTATTGCAAGTTATCATATCCTTTCTGAAGAATTTCTTGAATTTTTTCTTTGTCGTGTTGTATAGGCAATCATAGTTTTTGGACTATAGCAAGAAAAATTTCTAACTGATACAGTTCTTTCAAATCATTTTGACTTTTTTCGTATGTTTTTATGACGAAATCGTTGTCATGATTATACAGCATGCCATACAATGAAATTCTTTTTGTTATGGCAATAATATCTTTTTCTATATTGTTCATTCCATTAATTCGGTTGTTAAGTATTTGTTTGATGATTGCGTGCAATATTGCTCACAATGTCTCAGAATTCAAGACAAAGGAGCTATCAAATTTTTCCTGAATTTCTTTCTCAAGCGTTTTTATTTTTTCTACGTCTTTCAAAAATAAATGTCTTTGTCTCATTTCTTGCTGATATTTCTTATGATTGTCATCCCAAAGATATATTTTTTCCAAAAAATCTTTTATTTTTTCGTATCATATTTGTGGATACATTCACCTCAATACCACGGTCTCTGCTCGTTTGCCGCTTCATGGCGCAGACGCGCATCTCATATAAAATCTCACATCTCGAAGATATCCTTCGCTTTTCCTTATTTCCTCAAAATCAAATCACTCCCCGAAAATTTCTTT
>JBAZRN010000001.1:17063-92962 GCA_041663325.1 Candidatus Absconditabacterales bacterium
CTCATAAAAGTTTTTTCTTCTGATTTATTTTTTCTTTTTCGAGAAAAATTGCTTCTTGCCATGCATCAGGTAAGGTAATATTTTTCTCTTCGATACGGTCTCTTCTTGATCTCGAAGGCTGATGATAGCATCATCGGATATTGTTGGCAATATATATTTTGATATCGGAAGCGATGGGAAGATCTATATCCAACCTATGGTTTTTACGTCTTCTTGCATCAGCATATTGGTCTAAAACTTTTCGCATGATTTTATCTTTTTCTTCTTCTGTCTCTGGATTATATTTTTTGTGTCTTTCAAGAATTATTCTTTTTATTGTTTCTTTTTCATTATTGTCGAAATCAGCAGCAACGGTATATTTCATTCGCTCCTCAATTTTCTGTTTGTCAGTCTGCAATAGGGATCTCGTATTATTCTGCATGATAGTAAGCATGTCAGAAGATGTTTGTGAAATAATCGCAGGAAGATTCTGAGTAGTGTCTATTTTTTTCTCTTGTAATCTTGGAACGGGTTTCCCTTCATCGTAAAAATACTTTTTATATTGTTTTTCTTTCTGTGTCGAAGTTTGAAATTTTCAGTTCTGAAGGTCAAATCAGAGAAAAACGTTATTAAAATATTCTTCTTTTTCTGCATATATTTCATGGATAATGTTTTTGACGCTGTAATATCCAGAAGCGAAATCTTCTTCTTTTGCGTATGCAGACTCATGGTGTGTAATAGCAGAATCATCTGAAGATAACAGTTCTTTGATAGCTTTGGATTGTTTGCTTTCTATGGCTTTCTGTTGCTTTTCTTGTAGTTGTTCTTCTTTCGCTCTCTTTTCTTTTTCTAGCATCCAAAATAGTTTATTGCTGATTTTTTTTATTGCCTCTTTAAATTCTGTGAGAACCTCGACAAATCTTTCTTGTTCAGAAATCTCCTGTAGCGTTCATGCATACATATTATATCAGATAGAGATATCATTCGCGGTAAGCGGATCGTCTTTGAATGCGGTCTTATGATTAATTTGCCATTCGAAATTGTTGTCTTTGAAATCATAGAGATCATGCAGAAGAAAATCAATAATTTCATGATGTTTCCCTTCTTCGCTCATAAAATGACCATCGTCTACATCTTTTATCGTAATTGCAAAATCATTATCAATGTTTTTTGTCGGATGGCTGAAATAGAAAGCAATAATCTGATCTGAGTAATTAACGAGCGTATTGAAAAATGTGACAACGTCTTCTTTGGATTGGATAGTTGTAGTGTTTAGAAAATTTTTCATTTGAGAAAAAATATGGTCAATGCCATGAGGCGAGTCAATTCTATCTAGAGTATTTTTTAAATTTACCATGAAATCATGAGGCGTAAACATTTTCTTTATAGACATTATCTTTGATTTGTCAAACGCATATTCTATGAAATGTTGTTATGTACATTTACACTAATTCGCACTTTTTCTTCCGGTTTTTGTGTCAAAAAAAGAATTGACAATAAAAAGGAGATTAGTATACTTCAAATACTTTTATTTGAATAACCAGTATGCACATGGATCTCAGAGTATTTGAACAAGTATAAAAAACTAACGAACATCATCAAGACTACCGAAAAGCTCGCGAATTAGCCAAAATTCTTGAATATTATGATTATCGTAATTTTCTTAATGTTATCGATAAGGCTAAGTTAGCTTGTGTAAACAGTGGGTATGATGTAAATGAGCATTTCGTTGATATCACCGAACCCCAGAAATCTCGCAATCAGTATTGAGAAGTTGAAGGACAAATGCTCTCTGATATACAACTTTCTCGTTATGCCTGCTATCTTATCGTCCAAAATGCTGATCCATCCAAAGAAATAGTCGCTCTTGGACAGACATATTTTGCTATCCAGACAAGAAAACAAGAAGTTCAGAACCAATATATAGAAGATAATAAAAGACTCTATCTCAGAGAAGAGATGAAAACTCATAATAAAAAATTGATGAGTACGGCAAAAGAAGCTTGAGTATCCAATTATGCAGAATTTAACGATGCTGGATATATATGATTGTACGGCATGAGGGCAAAACAAGTACAAAACATAAAAAACTAAAAGATTCTGAAGGCTTGTTAGATCATATTTGAAGCGAAGAATTGGCTGCCAATCTTTTTCGTGCAACGCAAACGGAAGCAAAAATTAAGAGAGAATCAATCAAGTGACAATCCAAAGCAAATCTAACTCATTTTGAGGTTGGGAAAGAAGTAAGAGAAACAATTAAAAAAATCTGATGAACTATGCCAGAAAAATTACCTGTAAGCGATAATATCAAAGAGGCTAAGAAGAGAATCAAGCAACAACAGAAATTAGCTAAGAAATAGGGCTTATACTACGCCAGTATATCGCCCATTTTTTCTTCAAGATATTTCTTCAATTCATGAAGTCATTCCAATTTAGGATATTTCTCCAGGAGCCATTTAGCGCCTTCTTGGATTTTTTCCAAAAATTTTAAATCTGACAATATTTCTAGTGGAATGTCCGATTCTCATGATTGCATGGTTCCCAGGATTTCTCCTGCCCCACGATTCTGGAGATCTAATTCTGCAAGTTTAAATCCATCATTGGTTTCTTCCATAGCCTTGAGTCTTTTACCGATGTCTCCTGTTTTATTTTTAGTCTCTAGAAAACAATAGGACTGAACATCTGCTCTACCGATTCTTCCTCTCAACTGGTGAAGTTGAGAAAGCCCAAATCTTTCCGCGTTTTTGATGACCATGATAGTCGCTTCAGGAATATCTATTCCTACTTCAATAACTGTAGTGGACACAAGTAGACAAATCTTTCAGGACTTGAAATCCTGCATCACTTCTTCTTTATCTTTTGGTCTCATTTTACCATGCAAAAGCCCTATTTTTCATCTGAGTTCTGGATAGAGCGCTTTGATTTCTTCAAACTCTGTAGTAGCTGCTTTTACTTCTTCCAGTTTTTCTGATTCTTCGATGAGAGGAGTTACGACAAATACTTTTTGTCCTTTATTGATCTTATCTAAAATTCGTGGTTTGAGTTTTATATATTCTTTTTCAGAAACTATCTTGGTGATAATAGGTTTTCTTCCTATCGGTAACTCATCAATGATACTGACATCAAATTCTCCGAAGAAAGCTAATGCCATAGATCTTGGGATAGGTGTTGCGCTCATTTGTAAAATATGAGGTGCTCAAAATCTTTTGAAAAATGCTCTCTGTCTGACTCAAAATTTATGCTGTTCATCAATAACGACGAATTGGAGTTGTTTAAATGCTACACTTTCTTGGAGAATAGCATGTGTTCATATTAATACGTGGATTCTCCCTTCTGCAAGATCGAGTTTTATCTTATCTTTTTCTGATTTTGTTATTGATCCCGTGAGTAATTCTATTCTTAGTCCTAACGGTAAAAGCAATTTAGCTAAAGTTCTATAATGTTGTTGAGCTAAGACTTCTAATGGAGCAAGAAAGACTGACTGACCTTGATATTTTTTGAAGGTATAATATGCTGAAATAGCCGCTACGATAGTTTTCCCGCTTCCTACATCTCCCTGAAGTAGTCTTAACATTGGCTTCGGTTCATGTAGATTTTCGGTGATATGCTTGATGACTTTTTTTTGTGCGTTGGTTAATTCAAATGGTAGAGTAGCTATGATCTCTTTGACAATGTTTCGGTCAATGGTTTCATGCTCCATATTTGTTTTATTTAGTTGGTAGGAATTACGATTTATGAGAGAATATAATTGTATTCTCAGTAATCTATCAAAAAATATTCTAAGATTTGCTTGTTTTTGCTTTTCGAAACTGGTCGGATAATGCATTTCTTTTATTGTTTCCTGGACACCTATGAGTCAAAATTTTTCTATAAATTCCCTAGGTAAGTACTCGGAGAAAATCGTGTCCACTCTGTCTATCAACTTTCGCATTTTTTGCGCAAACCATCCTGGACTGATTCCCATGAGTTCCGAATAGATAGGAAATATTCTTCAGGTATTATAAACATTAGGGACTTGGGCTGTGATAATTGGTACGTGTTCACTTGTCCCTAGTTCCTCCTCACTCGTCCCTGTTTCTTCAGGTGCTTCCGTCTCTACGACATCAGGATGAGAGAAAGTTATTTTTCCGAACTTCATCGTGGGTTTACCTACTATAATATATCGTTTATCTTCTTGAATCTTGCTCGCAAGGAATCCAGAATTGAATATAGTTATAGTTCATTTATTGCCTATAGGATCTACAAAATTAATAGTATATATTTTTCTTCATCCTCTCATAAAAATGCTTTTTTTGACGATTTTTCCTTTGGTGGCAGTGATTCCTTTTTCGTTAAAAATCAGTTCGTTTAGATTTCTAATGGTTGATCTATCTTCATAGGCTCTGGGAAAATGTTGCAAAAAATCTTTCACTGTCGTTATTCATTGATCAGCTAGAATTTTGATGTATCTGGGTGTGGTTTTCAATATTGATTTTAAATCCATTGTTTTAAGTTCTGAATGTTACGTGTTAAATATTGAATTTCATCAAAGAGTAGTTAATTTGTTGATATTTTCAATCTGTTTATGATTTGGAAGTATAAACATTGAAATTGATATCAGATTTAGTATATTTGATTATTGTAATTTTTAAATGTTTTTTTGTACTATGAAAAAATGATTTTGGTTTATACTATTGTTCGTCCTTGTGGTTACTTGAGTGATTCAGCTTTATAAAACAGTGAGTGTGCAAGGTGATACTATAGAAGTTGTCCGTGAAACTAAAGATGTTTCTATGAATGATTTTTTGAAAAAATATAGTGCATGAACATTTACCAAAATAGTATTGGAAGACGAAACATCGCTCAAATGATATCAATACGTAGGGACAGGTAAATCTGTTTCTTTTATGGCGGTTAAAAAAAATCTCACGGAACAGTATATAAACATCTTTCAAACGAAAAAACCTCTTGGCACTTCACTCAAAGATCTATGAATATCTCTTACTGGACCTGTGATCGTAGACGTGAAATTTAATGAGAAAACATGGCGATCCACGCTTTTGTCAGATGTTTGACCATTGCTTATATTCTTTGTTATTCTGATGCTCATTTTCAAATTTGCTATGCCAAAAGGCGGCGGGGGATTCCCATTTAACGTCAAAGCAGGGAAGTTGAATACTTCCAAAAATTCCAAAACTAAATTTTCTGATGTAGCGGGTATGGATGAAGTAAAAATGGAACTTTCTGAAATTGTAGATTATCTCAAAAATCCAGCAAAATATCATAAAGTCGGCGCTAGACATCCCAAATGAGTATTGTTATACGGACAGCCAGGATCAGGAAAAACTTTGCTTGCAAGAGCGGTGGCTGGAGAGTCTAATGTGCCATTCTTCTCAGTTTCTGGTTCGGAATTTATGGAAATGTTAGTCGGGATGTGAGCTGCTAAAGTAAGAGAACTTTTTGGCAAAGCAAAAGCTACGGGGAGAGCTATTATCTTCATTGACGAAATAGACGCAATCGGAAAAAAGAGATGAGTTTGATCTACCTGAGGACACCAAGAACAAGAGCAAACATTAAATCAGATTTTGACCGAGATGGACGGATTTGATAATACGACAAATGTTATCGTGATCGCTGCGACCAATAGACCTGATATACTAGATCCTGCGTTGCTCAGAGCAGGCAGATTTGATAGAAAAGTGTATGTGTCTGAACCGACCTATGACGAAAGAGTTTTGATTTTTGATTATTATCTCAAAGGCAAAAAGCTTGATAGCTCTATAAATATTCCTTCATTAGCCAAGAGAACCAGCGGTTTAGTTGGCGCTGACATCGAGAATATTGTGAATGAAGCGGCACTCAAAGAAGCGAAGGAAAATAGAAGTCTTCTTGATCAGAATGATTTTGAATATGCGTTAGAAAAAGTTATTATGTGACCTGAAAAGAAAGTAAAATCTATGAGAGAACAAGAAAAGAAAATCATTGCGTTCCATGAACTTGGTCATGCAATAACCTCTCATATATTACCACATGCTGATCCGGTAGAGAAAATTTCTATTGTCCGCAGAGGACATGCATTAGGAGTCACTTGGATTATGCCAAATGAAGATTTATATTTGAATTCTAAAGCGAAATTTTTAGACGAGGTAGTTTCATTGCTTTGATGAAGAGCGGCTGAAGAGATTTTCTTTGGAGCGGACAATATCACTACTTGAGCGTCAAATGATTTTGAGAAAGCGACAGATATCGTTACCAACATGATAGTAAAATATGGTATGGATAAAGAGCTTGGAACTGTCACGTATCTTGAAAATAATAAAAATGAATATAGCATGTTTAGGGGCTATAGTGAAAAAACAGCAGAGATTATTGATGAGAAAATAAAAAAATATATGGCTGATTGCTATGAAAAATCCAAAAAACTTATTGTACAAAACAAACAACTGATTGAAAAACTTTCGGTTGTGCTTTTGGATAAAGAATACCTTACTAAGGACGAATTCGAATCGATGATTACGAATTTTACTAAACCAAAAAAGCTTAAAGCTTAAAGCTGTCTTTATACTTTATACTAAAATATGGCAAAAAATGCGTATGTATTAGATCGATATACTAATAAGAATGTTTTGGTTACCTGAATGAATGATGAGCAATTTTCAAAGCTTAAAGCTGGAAATAAAATTGTCTATTCATCAACTGATCAAACAGGAGTGAGTAAACAAACTGTGGGGACATATCTTGGTCATGAAATAGTTACGGATAGACAAGGTATCTTTGAAAAAGTACTTGAGGGTGAAGACAAGGAGTTTTTTGATGAGCAACAGTTATTAGCTTTGGATATATTTCCGCTTTTCAAAAAATTATTTAAAAAAAGTTTTCCTGATTCTATTCCGGTGACTGCGAGATATCAGATATTCGGTGATCAATTGTATTTTTACTTCTATTCTGAGGAGAGATATGTGTTTACTGACTTTGTAAAAGAGTTTAGACAAGAACTTGGTAAAAATATCTTTTTATTCCAAATAGGAGCAAGAGATATGATTAAGATGTCTCCAGGTACTGATTGTCTTATTTGATGTAATGGCATCAATCTCTGTTGTAAAAGTTCTAGACCGTTACCGAGTGTTGAAATAGAAAATATAGTTTTACAAAATCTTGAATGAAGAGATATTGAAAAACTAAAATGAAGATGTGGAAAATTAAAATGTTCGTTGATTTATGAATTGGAAACCTATATAGAAGAAGGGAAAAAGTTTCCACCCAAATGAGCGTATGTAGAGAACACATGATGTGAAGTTTGTGGGATGGTCTATTCATTTAATATTATGAATGGTGATGTTACAGTAAAAACCAAAGACGGTATAACAGTCAGAATCCCTTATACTACGATCAAAAAAATTAAATTACCAAATAAGCCAGAAGAGTCTACTGTACCGATTATCAATAATGAATTACCAATAACCAATAAAAAAAATACTAAAATTAATCATTAACCATTGAGTGGTAGTCATTTACTTTATTATCGAATTGTGATGTTAAAGATGTCAGTATTGCTGTGGATGTTACTAACGATTATTCTTGTCTCGTTGCCTGTATGAATAATTTCATTTTTCTTTTCCAAAAATATTTTCAAAAAAATCACCCATGTATTAGGCAAAATAGATACTTTTGACGCGCTGGTTAGATGCAAAAAAGAAATCGTATATTTGTATAAAACCAAATTTTCTGCGTTAAAGTTCCGTCCAAATAAAGAGAAAATCGTCGATGTACAATCTGAGGAACAAGTATTTCTCAATACTATAGACGAAATAATCAAACCTAGGTCTTCTGTATCTAAATATCCAGAACCTGATATGTCTGTCGATGATGAAGACAAAACTACTATGATCAAAAAAAGAAAATTGCTTGAAAAAATTATTTACGATGCATTAGGGCTTAGAAAAGACGGTAAACTTGATGAATATGAGAAAAAGATTATTGAGTGATTAGCTATCGATTCTGAAGATAAAGATCTTAATAAATTATTAGCTGATCTTTATTTTATGATGGGTAATTATAAAAAAGCATTACCTATTCTCAAAAAGATAGTTGAAATTGATCCTAAAGATCATAAAGCTATTTGGCAGATAGGAGAAATCTATCTTACTTCCAGTGACTTCAATATTGCAGAGTTGCTTATCCAAAAAGCAATTGGCATTAATCCGACCAATCCTAAGTACTATATTAGCATGGTGGAGTTATTATATAACACTGATAGAAAACATGATGCTATCACAGAGATGGATAAAGTAATTAAACTCAGACCTGCAAACTCTGCCTATATGCTTACTTTGGCTGATCTCTATCAAGAAGTGAATGATCTCGATAATGCGAAAAAATATTATTTCAGGGTCTTAGAATATGAACCATCCAATGAAACAGCTAAGAAAAAATTGAAAGAGTTGGTTGTAGAATAATTCCAGCAACTAGTTACGAGCGATGAGTTATGAGTCTTTCGATTTTGCGGAGGAAATAAAAGGAATGAGTTGTTAAAATAATGTTGAAATATTGTTAAAAACATAGTTCTTACCTGTACTTTCTTGAAATTTTCTCTTGTATTGGTTGATTAAAAAATTACAAGATTGAAATAGTAAAAGATTTATTATTGAATTTGCTACTAAAATCTTTTACTCTTTGAAATTTTTTACTATTCTAAATGTATATTGGAAATGGTAAGTTCAGAAGATATTAAACTCCCGCCTCATAATATTGATGCAGAAAAAGGAGTGTTAGGGGGTGTGTTGATGGATAACGAATTGATGTACTATTATGATGGTATAGGGCTCATTCCTGAAGATTTTTATCAAAGGGAACATTTTTATATATTTCAAGGAATCAAAAAACTTTGGACTGCTCGTAAAACCATAGATGTCGTTACTTTAGCAGATCAGCTCACCAAAGATGCTGTTTTAGATGCTATAGGTGGAACTGATTATCTCTATGAGCTTTCCAGTTTTTTGTTGAGCACTTCTTCTTGTGCTGAATATGTAAAGATCGTTAAAGAAAAATCGGTACTCAGAAATATCCTCAAAACTTCACACAAAATTATCGGTGATGTTTATGAACAAAAAGATACCTTGCAAGTATTGCAGGATATTGAAAAAAGAGTTTTTGATCTTACACAAAACAACGTCTCAGAAAAAGTGCATTCTATCTGAGAAATTTTGAATAAAAGAGTAGAGGAGTATATGGATATTGTAGATCATCCGGAAAAAGCGCATCTCAAAAAAGTGTTTTCTGGGTATCATGGGCTTGATGATATGCTTGGTGGATTTAAACCTGCAGAACTTATTATTCTCGCTGCTCGTCCGAGTATGGGTAAAACAGCTTTTGCGTTGAATATATTGAAAAATATGGCAGTAGACCAGAAAAAAAGTGTTGCTTTGTTTTCATTAGAAATGAGCTCTGAACAGATAGCGGATAGAGTATTGTCCATGGTTTCTGGTATTCCTATGTGGAAAATCAGTAAATGACAACTAGATACGGAAGACTTTACGATAATGGGTGAATCTATGGAATTGCTCTCTGATACAAATATTTTCATTGATGATAAATGATCAACCACTATTCCAGAATTAAAATCAAAAATAAGAAGACTGAAGATAGAAAAGACTAATCTTGACCTAGTTATTATCGATTATCTCCAATTGATGAGCTGATCGAATTCATGATATTCCGGCAATAGAGTCCAAGAAATCTCTGAAATCTCTAGAGGGCTCAAAGAACTTGCGAGGGAACTTGAGATTCCTATTATGGCATTATCACAACTTTCTCGTGAAGTAGAAAAAAGAGTCGATAAAAAGCCACAGCTTTCTGATTTGAGAGAGTCTGGTGCGATTGAACAAGATGCTGATGGGGTTATTATGCTCCACAGAGAAGATTATTACGATCCCGATACAGATAAGAAGGGATTGACTGATGTTTGTGTGAGGAAAAATAGAAATGGTCCGGTCGGAGAATCTGAACTCTATTTCGAAAGAGAAATTATGAAATTTAGCGAACTCAAAAACAAATCAGATGGAACATACTAAACCGCCTGCGATTATTTTTGTGGTGTACAATATCTTGATAATGTTTTGTGTTGTTATCCTAATAAGAATGATTCCATAGATAATAAGCAAAATAAATAATTTATTAGATTTTACCTTATACTTTGTTGTATGCTAAAGTCTGTTATCAAAAGTCTTATTATTCTATCTTTTTTTTGAGTAGTTTGCGGCTTTATCATCCCAAACTATGATTGATATATCACCGACAAAGTCGGGATATTTTCTGAAACACAAAAAGCTGATCTTACCAGTAAGATAGAAGAAATAGAGAAAACTACGAGTATTGAAATAGCTATCCTGGTTGTTCCGACGATTGATGGTGATGATATAAATCTTTTGACAACAGACATTTTTAATCAATGGAGTGTCGGGAAAAAAAATCAAAATAATGGTTTAATGCTTTTGATAGCAGTTGATGATAGAAAGCGATCTACGATAGTAGGATATGGCTTAGAATGAACACTTCCGGATCTTGCTACTAAACGTATAGGAGAAGCTCATTTCCCGTTAAATTTTAGAGAAGGAAATTATTATCAAGGTATTGTTGAAATGCTTGATGACACGTTATGATATATTAAACAAGATCCTACGATAGTGAAAAAATATTCACAGAACACTACCAACAGTAGTTCTCCTAACGAAGCTTATATGGGACGAATTTTTATATTT
Source organism: Candidatus Absconditabacterales bacterium (assembly GCA_041663325.1). Lineage (GTDB taxonomy): Bacteria > Patescibacteriota > Gracilibacteria > Absconditabacterales > Absconditicoccaceae > CAJBLF01. The sequence continues at coordinate 27,779 of JBAZRN010000001.1, forward strand.
TTTTTCTTTTCAATATCAGGGTTTGGTCGTTGGGTTACTGTTTCTTCTAGCAAAGGTAAAGGAAGAAAGATGAAAAAATATGGTCGATGGATATTCGCTGGTACAGGATTAGTTATGTCTTTATTGCTTACTTGGTTTATAGCTAATTTTATTCTTGCTGCATTTATGTCCTATATATTTTTGCTTCTTGGCGTAGCCATGACTTTGGGTGATAAAACAGGATCCTGAAGAGGGATACGATTTGGTTGAGGTTGAGGTGGCTCATGGTGATGAGGATCAAGTTTTGGATGATTTGGAGGTTGAATGTCTGGTGGAGGAGGATCATGAGGCAGTCGATAGATTTTAGTCTTTAGTTCTTAGTCTTTTAAAGTTCTGCATTCTAAATTTTACATTCTAAATTCATAATCATGACTATTAAAAAGCTTCAAAATATTGCCGGTGTATTGAAAGAATGATTAGTATCTATCTATCTTTACCAAAAGGGTAGTAATAAGATCCCTGTTTTCATAGTTAAAGAAATAAATTTCGTTTTTCTAAATACTGTCAGGTCTTTTTTCGCTCGTGAGAAATTTATAATCTTGACACAAGATGACATACATGAGGGGAATGATGTTTTTTGTCTAAAACTTTTGCATATCAAAAACCATTCTGAACTTTTTTATGGGAATAATATATTATGAGACATAAAATTCAAAACAACTGATCTTAGATCTGCGCTTGAACTCGAAATTCGTACTAAGCGTATTCAACTCAGAGAGGATTATCTTTCTCAGGATAAAGGAAGATCTTTTTTACACCACATATTGCCAGGAATGCAAATTTTACGAGAATGAGCATTGTATTTAAAAAATCCTACTATGAAAATCCCTCAGGATATGAAACAGTTGGTTTCGTTGTTCGATGTGGCTTGGTCTTGTAATAGTCAGATTTTTTATTATCTTATAGAGGATAAGGTGGAGGAGCATAAAATTCCTTCATTAATTCATGAAGTACATCACTACCTTTCTGAGGTATGTGCTAAAATAAATAATTTTACTTTATAAAAAAATTTCATCCATGAAAAAGACATTACTTATTGTTTTAGTTATCGTAGTTGTTGTGGTATTGTTCGTGGTAGGTAAATACAACACCATAGTTAAGTATGATGAATCAGTTAAAACAGCTTGGTCACAAGTAGAAAATGTGTATCAGAGAAGATTAGATCTTATCCCCAATTTGGTAAATACCGTAAAAGGCGCAGCAGCGCAAGAGAGTGGAGTATTACTAGCGGTAGTTAATGCTAGGGCAAACGCAACTAAAGTGAATATTGATATCAAAGATGCCAAAGCTATGGCAGAATTTCAAAAAGTGCAAGGGGAGGTGTCATCATCATTATCTAAATTGTTGGCTGTAGTGGAAAACTATCCCACACTTCAATCCATCCAAGCATTTCGTGACCTTATGACGCAACTAGAAGGTACAGAAAATAGAATTACTGTCGAGAGAAAAAACTTTAATGATGCGGTAAATACTTTGAATATCTATATCCGCAGATTTCCAGCAAATATCGTAGCTAGTGTGTTTGGATTTGAAAAAGCTTTGCAATTTGAAGCAAAAGAATGAGCTGATGTTGCTCCAACGGTAGATTTTGGTGCTACTTCAACGAGTGTGGAAAATATTCCTACAGAAGGGACAGAATAATAGAAGATTAGATGCTTAGATATAGGTCGGGACTTAGGTCTTGGCCTTTTTCTTGTGTGCTATTATATACTGAGTAGCAAGATATGACAATATACATCTTGTTTAAAAATTGATTGTGTGCTAACGAAAAGCTATATGATAATTACATAATCTGTTTGTTTCTGCACTATATAATGATATATTATTGCCGTAAACAAAAAAAACACCTAAACAAAAATGAGTTACGCCTGTTGGGCTCTAGTGAAAATTATTATTACAAATCTCTTAGTATTCTAAAGATTTGTTAGCTAACGTAGTAACTTACCAAAGTGAACTGTTCGCATCAACCTTTGGAGATGGCATTTGAAATTATTTGGTCTATACAACTGGTAGAGGAGTACTAGTTCTATAAACCTAATAATAATAGGTGGCCATCCCAGAGGTATGGCTACTTGGTTATTATCAAGTAGCTTTTTTCTTTATTTGAAATATATTTGACTTTTAGTACCAAATGATTATAGATAACGTCTTCAATAAATATAAATAAATAACTAACTAATTTATTATGGATCCTATTATTAAGCCAGTTGACCTTGAAGGTCTTGTGTCATTTGAAAAAATTATGTTGAATGGGGGATTAGGAATTCCTCTTCCCAATCATCAACAAGCAATGTTGAAAGCATGTGTAGAAGTTTGTAAGGAAAAAAAGAAATTTGTTCCGATTTCCCTTAAAAGTATCCAAAACCATCTTAAGTCTTTGCCGACTGGTGTGGGAAATTTTATCCCTGTTGATCTAACTATAGATCTTCCTATATTATATCGTAAGGGATGGATTAAATCTTCAGATCCGAATGTCTTTGAATTAACTCAAAAGGCAAAAGAAGATCTTCAAAAATCAATTAATGCTAAATAAACAATATTTTGTTTATCATAAATCGTCATGGAATTTCGTGACGATTTATTTTTAAATTAAAAAGTAGAGGAGTGACTCCCCCATTTTTTTTACTAAAAACAGCTGAGATGCTACTCTAAGACTGGCGTTTTTCCTCTATTGAGTGGCACTTAGTTCAGCTTAATATCAAAAACCTTGTTTAAAATTCAGGGGATTCGGAGTGAAATAGCTATTTTTTGATTTTTTTAGCTACTTCTAGATCTTTGTGTTCTCTGTAGAATAAAAAATTATAGGACAAATATATAGTTCTTAATTGATATTTCTTATAGTATATTTTAAATATTTTCAGATATGAAATATCTGATGATACCTTGCACAAGATATATTGTGTACCGTTGCAATATCACTTTCTGCAAAGCTATGATAAGGCTAATTATGTTTAGCTGAAATATCTCAACAAATCTTGTAAAATTCTTTTTGAGAAAATGTATTTTTCATTTTGTTGGCTATAGTGCAACAGAGGACTATATTCCCCTTTTCATATCCTCTATTATTATCTAATCTATCGCAGGATAATTGCCATTTTGTCTTATCAGATTCTTTTCCTTCTTTGTAATGTATACATCAATATTCCATATCGTATCAGGTATAATAGCACTTTCCCTGTTGTTTTTCTCGTAGATCTAACAAATCCTCGCTTGATATACTAAAACCTAGTTTTCTGTTTTTTGCTCATTGTTGTAACTGTTTTACAATAATCTGTAATGCTCATTCTATTGTTTCTCTATCTTTGTCTCTTTTTTGGTAAATTCTGTTTTTTTTACATTCTTTGCATTCGTAGAGATAACGATATTTTCCAACCCAATAGTTGTCTAATCGTTGAATAACAAAATCTTTTGGATCTTTTAGTCTTCCACATTTTCCACATTTGTATGGTTTATCACCAAAAACAAGTTTTTCCCATTTCTTTTTGGTTTCTTCAGCCATTTGTTTTTGTAGTTCTGGATTGTCTAAATACATAACTGTCTGTTGAATAAAAAAAAGATAATTGGATTATAATATTATATCTTATTATATCAAGAAAATAAAAAATAATAGAGGATTGCTCCTCTACTCTATTCGCTTTCGAACAATCCCAGTTGTGCGTTCGTTCGGGTCTAAACTTCTTATAAATTTTTTCAATCATTTTGTTGCGGTTTGCATATCTTCTTCGATTTTTTCATAAATCTCACTCCAATTATATACTTCATGCAAAAATTCTAAATATGAGCTATCTAGTCGAAGATATCTATTGTTTTTATAATCTACGATAATAATTTCCTTGATTGGAATGTCTTCTTTTGTGTAAAATGATTTTATGGCGAAATGATCTGATATTTTGATGGCATATTTGTCTTTTCATGAGCCAAAAAAGAGATACCACGAATGTTCTCCATATCTATTAACCGAACATGTAAGATTATCTCGATTTGGTTGAATATCCATTTGAGCGAATATCTGTGTGGCTATGGCAGCAAACTTTGTATATTCTTTTGTCGGCATCATTTCTGATTTGCTCCTTTCGTTAGCTGCTTCAAAAGTATCATAATATCATTTATTGAGATATTTCTCAGCTCTTTTTTTGATAATCTTATTCTTTATCGCTGGAGTAAATTTTTCCTTGAGATTTTTTTCATATTTGTGAAAACTATTGTAATCGTAATGCTCTTGATCTCTGTTTTTGTTTTCATCTAATGCTGATAAAAGTTCTTCTTTTGTCTTATCAGCAAGAAAAGGAAATCTCTTTTGTAGTCTAGATAAATAAGCATCAGATTCATACGCTGATCAAAGCGGTTTAATCAATCAATCATCCATTGGAAGCAGGATATGTATATAAATAGAGCGCTTCCATTATATTCAAAATTCAGTTTTTGTCAAATGTAGAGAGATTTTTCTGGACGATGAGGATGTGTTGAAGACTTTTTAGTATGGCTTTTTTGTCTTCTTCTAAGGATTGTGGTTTCATTGTCTGGTCGATAGTTTCTAGAAATATATGCTTAGGAAAGATTTACTCCTATGGTTTTTTCTAGCTCGTCTATTATAATGCTTGCATAGGATCATGATGGCAAAGTGAAGTTCAGAAGTATGTCGTCTTGTTGAAATTGGATGTGTACTTTTTGAGGAAAGACCCAAATCGGTCTTCTGATTCAAAATATTTTATATTCTTTACATAGTTTTAAACTCTTTTCAGAAATTCAATTTTTATCAAGCAATCCTTGCTCTTTATTGCCGGCAAAACTATTTTTTGGAGCTAATAAAAGATTGTATCAAATCACTGGTCATGTTATCATCATTTTCTCTGCGTTGAATGGGATTTCTCCTTTCAGATTGCTGGGATAACGGAAAAATTGTTCATTTTTTTGGGTGTCATCAAACAGCTTTACCGTTTTGGTGTCTGCTTGATAGATTCCGAATTGATGTTTCTTATGGTTTGCTATGTCTATAACGATATCTCCCTCCAAAATTTGCAATCATTTTTTTGTTCTTGTGTGGACGTATTCGTTGAATATACTGCTTGCATACGCCTGTATCTTGAATACGATATCTTTTTTGTCCTGTAATTTTAATTTTCCTTGCAGGATATCGCTTCCCTGTTGTGGGTTTTTTCACTCGATACCGAATCTTTGGTTTCAAAATAAATTGGGAAATCATTTTTTACATAAGCTCAAAATTTTTCTGTTTGAGATATCCTTTTCTTTTTCGCTCAATTTCTTGTTTGCTCTGAGCCTGATATAAAAACTATTTTGTATCGGAGTTGTCATGCCTATCGGTGTTGTATGCCGTCCTGTTTTAAGTACTTTTGCTACTTCTCCTATGCTTTCTAAAAATGCTTTTTCTCCTCCAAGTTTTTTTAATGCACTTTTGTAAATACATATTCGTTGTCTAGTTATCGCTTTTTTGTCTTTGAGTCCTGCGATGCCGAGGGAAAGTCTTGAAAGATTAAATGCAGCGCAAAGATGATGCACTATGTCCATAGTATTCAGATTTCTTTTTTCAAAGAATACGAAAAAGGCATCACCCCTTCCTGCTAAAGTAAATGGCAACTCCTCTGTCACTATGAAGTCTTGTGATTTTTGTTTAAATGAGAATAATCTATCATCTACCATTTATTTTTCTTGATTTTTCAATAAAATATCTTTTTCTTTATTTTCGATTTCTGTCGTCTCTCTATTTTTATATAAGCGGTCAAGTTCTTCTTTTGTAGTGACATGGGGACCTATTTCTTTTGATTCTTGCATGATTTCTATCAAAAAAATAAATATTACTGGATTTGCAAAAAATACAATTTTGAGTATACTTTATTAGTAGAAAGTATCAAGTAGAAAGTATCAAGATTCTACCTTTCACCTTTCACCTTCTACCTTTATTGCATGCAACTAGCTACCATCAAAATATCAAACCTTTTAAGTTTTCCTTATCAGCCTGATCTAGCAAAGAGTGAAGGTGTGAAATTTTATAATAGAAAAAATAATAATGTGAATGTACTTATATGACCAAATGGTGCAGGTAAAAGCTGATTTTTGCATATCATCAAACAGATTTTTAAAATAGGAATACTTAATGATTATATCTACGATAAACAACTTATCTCCACGGATAAAAAAAATGTTATTACAATAAATGATCAATATACTGAATGACTTCGCGCTCATTTTACTACTCCTGACAAGCCATCTCAAACCATTGTTCAGCTTATGCTAACTCAACATGATTATGATAATATGCAATATATTTCTCAATGCGCAGATATTTTAAATAAACTTATCAAAACATATAGTACTTTGGATATCCAATATCCAATTTTTTCTGATGAACAAATTCAGTCTATTCCTAGCTCTTTTATTTTAGAATACTCTTTTGATATTGAGGCTAAAAAAGTATTTCTCAATGAAAAGAAATTATCTCAGCAAGAACAATTTGTGCTTTTGTATTTACAAACTATTGAACTGATACAAATCTGCATCGATATTTATAATGATTTTGAAAGGAAGAGTACCGAACAGCCATTGATTCTTCTTAAGAATGGCATTTGATTCGTAGGCACCAACAGAAGCCTAAAAAAAGTTTCTAATGTAATAGATCCTCATACCTGGGATAGCTTTATTTGAAACAAAAATTCATCTGACTATCATTCATATATCGGCTTTTATCTTTGCGCAAAGAAGATTCGAAATATCATCTCAGATAATTTTACGTTGAAGATGACCAAAAAAGATATAGCAAATTATCCTGAAAAATTAGAACAATCAGAATTTTATACCAGTCTGGTATTTATTATTAAAAAATATTTTAATAGAACATTGTCTGTTGGTTATACCGATAATCTTCTTACCTTTCATTTAATAGATAGCTTTGGCAACTATGCTGCTTTTTCTGAATTGAGTGACTGAGAACAATCATTATTATCCATGATTTTTACGATATATGGATATGATCTCAAGGATGGCATGATGATTGTCGATGAGCCAGAAATACATTTTCACCCTCAGATGCAGAGAAGTTTTTCTAGAATGATAGAGAAAATAAATCAGAATATTGGAACACAATTTATCGTGTCTACCTACTCTCCTCTCTTTATCAACGAATCGAATATCGGAAACGTCTATAGATTTTCTAAAATCAATTGAGAAACTCATATTAAAAATCCATTTCTTACTTTATCTGCTGATGAAGCGACGTTGGTCCATTTGCTTAAATTTGAAAATTTATCCAAGATATTTTTTGTCAACAATATTATTATGGTGGAAGGTGAAACTGATGCGTATTTTTTTGATTTCTACCTTAGATATCTTCACACATTCCAAGAGCGAAAAACCAAAATAACTGATTATGAAATCATCAATATTAATGGTAAATGAAGTTATAAAGTCCGAAGCAAATTTCTTTCAAGATTTGGTCTACAATCATTTTTTATCGGTGATTGGGATAATATTGTGGACTATGGTTTTATGACACAAACTGATTTGGGATATTATTATAAACAAGCAAGAGCTCATTATGCTGGTCTCAAAAAAAGTGGGAAAACGCATCGTCATTACAACAAACTAGTAGATACGATCAGAAATGTCTTTCCTCAAAAATATAGATACCTTCTTGCTAAAATTGATAATCTTTATACCCAAAATGTCTTTATCCTTAAAAAATGAGATATAGAAACCTATCTAGGCATGCCAGAAAAATGACTAGAAAATACGGTAAAATTTTGTCATTATAGTTTCAAACAACGATTGGTAAATAAAAATTTTGATACCTGCAGACAAGAGTTTTGAGAAATTTTTTCTGCTATGTTTAAATAGTATAGGTTGTAGTACCCTTGATATAAACCATATATATAAAGATAAACGTTCATATACCTATCAATAAAAATAAGATGGACAGAATAATGAAAATCAGGTTTTTATTTTTTTTTCCTTGAATTTTTTCGTTTATATCAAAAAGTCTTTTATTAAGGATTTCTTCTTTATTATTTTCGTTGATGATTATGATGTTTTGAAGTTTTTCTTCAATTTTATTAAGTTTATATTGAAGATTGTCGATAAATTTATTTTTTTCTTCTATGATATTGTTTTTGATTTCTTCTTTTTCAGTAATGCTTTTGTGCAGCAGAGCTATATTTCTAAACTTGTTTTCTATTTCTTGCAATCTCTGTTGCAGCATGGTTATAGTCTTGATTTTTTCTTCTATGATAGCATCTTTATTTTCACTATTTTGACGCTCGGTCATAAGCTTTTTTAGTCTCTGTTCGGTTTCATTAAGCTTTTGTTGCAATATGTGGATAGACTTATTTTTTTCATCTATTGCCCTGTTTTTATCGTCTATTGTTTTATCTTTTTCTTTGTAGACAATAAGAAATTTGCTAATATTTTCATTCATAATCCTTATTTGATCTTTGTGGATTGGTGTTGGTTGCTGTATTACTGGTTGTTGAACTACTGGTTCTGATTTTTTGATTTCTTTATTTTGTTCTGTCTCTTTTTGATAATTTTGCATTTTTTCGTAAAACATAGTTATCTCTTTTTCTATCTGATCAATTTTATCTGATTCTAATGCTTCTTGTGAAATATTTATTTCTTTTTTGAGACAATTAATATCGTTTTTGATATCATACATAATGATATTCATTTCTTTTTTTTGCTCTTTGATTATGTTGTGCGGATTTTTCATGATTTTTATCTTATTTATTAATTTTTTTGCAAAATAAGAATAGATGATAAATGCAAAAATAGGAGAAATAAGTATCCCTATAATATATCTATGAAATTGAATAAAAAACTTTATCATGTCGTATTGTTTACTTAGGTGAAAACCTCTAATATAATATTAATGTTACAATATAAGTCAATACTAATTTAAAAAAACTCTGGCTTTTAGCCAGAATTTTAAAATTCCATGAATAGTATCTATCCTTTGAGGATAAAGAATCCTGCGACCAAGATAAATATGAGAGAAAGTCAGATAAATATTAGATTTTTGAGTTTTTCATTTTTAATCATACCCTTGAGTTGTCCTATTTTTTCTTCTAATTTTTGTTTTTCTATGATAGCTTCTTGTTTTTCTTTATTGTAATCAGGTAATGCGACCATATGTTGGATTTTGCTTTCAAGTTCGGATACTCTTTGCTGAAGCACAAAGATAACTTTGTTTTTTTCTTCAAGCATTTTTTCTTTTTCTTTGAAAATAAGAAAAAATTTCTCTATTTTTTGATCAATAGCATTTTCCAAGTCTCCTTTGTTTGCTAGACTTGTGGTGTTTGCTGTGCTTGATTGATTGATGATCTCTGTATTAAGCTCTTGATGGAGCGTGGTGAATTCTTGTTTGAGCTCAAGCACTTCTTCTTTTGCTAACAATACTTTATTGGCAATCTTTTTGTAAGATAATTTTCCGTTTTTTATATATCTATCTATGGTTCTTGTAGATATATTTAAAGATTTGGATGCGACTTCTCTGGTTACATTGTACGTTTTGCTCATTATTGCTCGTAATAATTTAAAATACGTATACAATTGTCTATCTGTAATAAGATAAGACTCCTGTTTGAAGATTATTATTGCTTTATTTTTGTTTATTTATTGATTGAGATCAAATTTTGTGGGTTCGTTTGATTTCATATCATGTAATAGTGATTGAACGAATAGTGTTATTATAGCTCATTCTATCATTCCCATAGTAATGACATAAAGATAGACAGGTGGGAAGTCTTGCACATAATATCACATAAAAAATGATATTCCTGATGTTGATGGTCATGCCGATGCATTTTGAATATACGGAATCAGGATCATTATAAATAGAATAATGACAATCCACATAAGAAAAACCGTTCTTTTTTTCATTTTTATATATTTTTTTTTATTAAATAAAGCTTATTTTTTACTGTTTTAATAGTATTGTTTGGGTAGCTGATTATAGTATTTTTTTAATTAAAAAGTATATTGTACTGATAATGACTGATAATATGAGTGTTTGTACTAAGGTTCCAAGCTGTACAGTAATTCCAAGATCTAAGTAGTTGATGGTTTGTTCGAAGATATAGAGAACAATGATATTTAGAAGTAATGATGATAGTCAGAGTGTTATAATTTTGACGGGTAATGTGAGAATTTTTAGAATATTTTTGAGTACCGAATTAATGAGTCGAAACACTATTCCTAGGATTCCGAAGATGATATAGGTATCCTTATAGATTGTTTGGATTTTGAATCAAAGTTCTGGTATATAATACACAATAGCATACAATACTGCCCCATTGACGATAATGTTAACCAGGAGGTTTCTCAGTGGCTTCATAAAAAGAACTAACAACTAAAAACTAAGAACTAATAAGTCGTGTGCAATGGAACTGATAATTATTTGTCTACTCTTTTCAATATCATTTATGCTCTTTTTGTACACTTTTTGACAGCTATTTGACATTTCTGTTAAAATAATGTCAATTTGTGTCTCATTTAGTCATCTAGCAAATCGTCAAATGTGTCTTTCTGACCGTCTTTTAAAAATTCATGAATAGCATTTCTTGTCGCTAATATGGCTATAACTGCTGCCCTCTTTCTTCTTGGCGATACTTCAAAGCCGTGATCTATCATTGTCTGATATGTTCGATGCAAGACTTCATGTATGGGTGTTCCTATAATAAATTCTGATAAGAAGCTTGCTGCTGCTGTTGTAATATTGGAGCAATTGCCATCAAAACTATAATTTTCTATTTTGTTGTCTTTGATGACTATATATATTACTATATCGTCTCAACAAATAAAATTTCCCTCATGCTGCTTGATGGTATAATCTTTCATAGCAAAGTTTTGGAGAGGGTTTTTGGCATATTCTTGTATCATAAGGCTTTGTTCTTCGGACATTGCTAGAAGGTGAAAGGTAGAAGGTAGGAGGTAAAATCTAAAGACTATCGGCTAAAGTCTATTAGCTATTTTAGTCTAGTCTGTATCGAAGATGTTCGATAAGTCTTTTTATCATAAGGATGATTTTGTTGCTTATCTCCGCAAATCATTTGGTTGCTATAATTTCAAGACTTTCTATCTGGTTTGCAATATTGTGAATTGCAATTAAAAATTTGTTTGAATTGATTTCTAATATAACATCATATGATCCATCATTATTTTCTGTGAAAGTTGCACGAACATTTTCAAGGCTTACCCTCTTTTGACATACATCTATTGGGGTGATGAGATTCATTTGATACATGCGGTAATGCTATATAAAAAATGTAGGTGTGTAAGTTTTTATGGTTTCAAAAAATAAATGCAATAGAAAAACTGTTTGAATTTTCATGGAAAAATCGTCTTGATTTTTTTGTAAAAAACATTACATTTTTTTGTTCTTTATTTGCAGGTAGGTACTTATATATGGTAAATAAGGTTTTTGACAATCTTGTCAAAAAGTTGATAAAACACAAAGGAAAGCTTATGAATGGGGAGAAAATATGATCACTTCTCAAATCCTCTCTTGCTGAAGATTTTTCTATACAGAAAATGTATAAGGTAATTTATTACCTAAAGATCAGGTGATATCTCGAAAATCTCAAAAAAAATATATTTTTCGTCAAAGATGCTGATCATATATATAGTAAAGAAGAAATTATCGACCTTTTCTATCGAACTATTGTCAAAAAACACTGTAGTGATTTTCTGAAAGGGAATTGGTATATCTGATGACTCAAAGCGCTTGAGCTTAATCTTTCCTCTTTTGATATTCCTGAAGAGTTGTCTATTGTTAATCAGTATAAACAAGCTACGGAAGTCGTTATGTACGATAAGCAAATAGTTTTTAAGACTTATGCGAAAAATAAGACTGACAATCTTTTCAATTTTTTTCGAAAACTCACTAAACCTATAAAAATAGGAACTCTGACCTTCCCTATCGCCGGTCTGGAACTCGCTATCCTGGAAAGCCTTTATAATCCTGGCATGATTTCCCTAGGGTATATCAATGAATTAGTCAAAAAAGTGATAAGAAAATATCATAAAACCTTGGATGTGAAAGTCCGGGAATTGATTCTGAGAAAAAACAAACATAACACCAGTATCAATAGGTTATATGTCTTATCTAAAACGATTGATCCTGAGTTAGCGGATAAGCTAAAAAATTTGATTAAAAAATATGGATATTTTATATAAATTTATTAGCGGATTAACGGATTACGAATTTTTGTCTTTGGATAATAACGTTATAGAAAATCATATTTTTATAGCTTCTTTAGGTTTGATATTTATTGCGGATTCGTTTCGTTCGCGAGGATGACAAACAACGGGTTCAATACAGACAAATCATTTTTCCTTTTCGCTTCGAAGTCGTAAGTCTTTGAATTTTGGATCAAAATTAAGTTGAAGTAATCCAATTCATGGTATATATATCTGACAAGATCAAGGATTTAGAATTTTAATTGTTTCTGTTCAGGATATCCATTTTAAAATCATTTCTTCAGTTACTCACATATTTTTACTTAATTTTATATTCGCTTTTTGGTCTGGCGATACTTTATAATACGTATGGTGTCATGGCGCAAATTTCATTACATTTTTTCCCGTATTTTGAACGTTTAGCGATATACGAGCTCATTTTTCCCCTAATTCTATTGTTTGTGTTGCTGTGAAGTTATAAGGAAATTTCTTAAAATTATTTTCATCTGATGTAAATTGATATCATACTTCTTTCCCCACGACATGATCTTTTTTCCATGCAACATCCCTCAAAAATCAGTGTTGTTGTAAATCAAATCAATGCTCAGCATTTTGTTCTGAACTAAATGGTCAAGCTTGTGGTCACATCCGATATCATTCTCTGAGGCTTTGCTTTCGATCGTTTCTTCTTTCAGGGTTATTATAAAAAATTTCTACTCCATCTAAAATAAGTGAAGATAATGACCCTCCTCTCTCTGAAGATATAGTAATTCATGATTTATCTATAGTATAATTTTGTAATGGTAATGTTTCTATATGGGTGATTAATGTCTCAATAAGTTCTTTTTTTTCTTGTTTGTCTTGTTTTTCTAATTCGCTATTTATAGTTTCGGTTTCAGAAACAAGTATGTCGGATTTACCTTTTCTTTTTCCTTTCATGATATAATATAGAACATATAAAATCTTATCCAATATTTCCTTCCATTTCTAGTTCGACTAATTTATTTAATTCTCCTGCATATTCTAGTGGGAGTTTTTTTATTACAGAAGAAAAGAATCCGTTGACGATCATGGTGGTCGCTTTGTCCTTTGTCAATCAGCGGGACATGAGGTAGAAAAGTTCAGATTCATCTATTTTTCATGCGCTGGCTTCATGCGCTACGATAGCCGTATCATTGTCTGATTGAATTTTTGGTATCGTATTAGACACGGAAGTATCGTCGAATAATAAAGCGTCACATTGTGTGTGATTAGTTGCATAATTCGCTCCTTTTCAAATGACAACAAGTCAGCGATAGGTATTGATTCATCATTTTTTAGAGATGGATTTGGCTACGATATTCGATGATGTGTATTTACCTATATGAACTGCTTTTGATCATGTGTCCTGATGTTGTCACTGTCCTGCTACCGCTATTCCCAGCATATCCGTCTTGCTGTAATCTCATTTCAAGATGGAGCACGGATAGAGCATTGTGGTGCGTGATCATAGGTTTCCATTGACCCGTTCCATATAGCCATGCTCCTCTATCACCGCTCTTTTGGTATTTAAATTGTAGGTATTTGTTGACCAATTTTCTACGGATGAATATTTCATCTTAGCGTTTTTGCCGACATAAATTTCTACAAGTCCTGCATGTAATGATGCTTTATCAAACTTCGGTGCTGAACATCCTTCGATATAACTTCATTCAGCGTCATCTTCTATGATGATCATGGTATGCTCAAATTGTCCACCTGCATAGGTGTTCATACGAAAATATGCTTGCAAGGGGTCAGTAAGCTTCACTCACTTCGGTACATAAATAAATGTTCATCAACTTCGGACTGCACCGTGTAATGCTGCGAACATATGATCAGTTGCGGGGACTAATTTCATAAAATATTTTTTCACTAATTCTGGATATTTGATGACGGCTTGCGGCATATCTTCGAAAATAATCCCTTTCTCTGATCGCTTCGCCTTGATCTGATGATAGACGTTCAATGAATCGTATTGTCCTCCTGCTCACGCTAGATACTTTTGTTCGGCTTCGGGGATTCAGAGTCTTTTGAATTTCTCTTTGATCTCTGTTGGTACATCTTCCCGATTGTTAGCATATCATTCGTGGTCTTTATGTGGCTTAGCATAATAGACGATGTTGTCTAAATTAAGCTTAGAAAGATCTGGTCATCGTGTCGGCAATTTCATAGCTTTGAAAATCTCTAAGCATTTCAGACGATGAGCAAGCATTCGCTCTGGTTCTTTTTGTTCAGCAGAAATTTTCCTGACCGTGTCTTCCGTGAGACTGGTAAGGTAAAGCTCATATTTGATGTTGTCTGACGATTCTAGCGTCGACTTGAGGGACATTATTTGGAAGTGTTGAGTTTTAAATTTTATATTGGTTAGAATATGTAAAAATGATTGATTTTCAATTGGAAAAATGATATGTAATTTTCCATTGACATTGTGCTACTAATAAGTAGATAATATATGACGTATTTTATCATATAAATCTATATCCTCATGGCAAAATCATCCAATAACAGTAATGCTTCTAAAGCAAATTGAGATCTTATTGTTTCCAAGGCGAATGATGCGAGTACAAAATTAGATAAATTAATGTTTGTGCTTAGGGATTTACATATCCAACCCTGACATCAAGCATGGTCTGTCATACAAAAGATAAGAACTGATGTTGTGAGCATATTGGATATTTGAATAGATTTGAAATTACAAGAATTTAAACGTGTACAAGATACGCTCTACATGTCGTTTAATGATATACTTTCACTTGGATGATTTCGTCCGGATCTTTGTAGTCTTTTTAAAAAAATCAAGATTAATAATCTTATGGATATTTTCATAAAGTTTGGCTGAAATGATAAACTAAAACAATGAGAGAACATAAGATGAGAATTAGGCTATAAATGATATGATTTATATATAAGTGATGCTGATTATTCCAGAATAATTAAATTTCTTGAAGCGGTATTGTATTCATGCGGTTTAAACTTTTATAGTGATGTAACTCCTTATAAGAAGAAAGAAAAAAAAGCGTAAAAAAAGCTTTATTAAAACATACTGTTAGATAGCAACAAAAAAATGACTTCATGATGGAGCCGTTTTTTTTATTACAGAAAATATTTCTTATGTATTTTGTTATCTACGATTTCTATTCCATCTTTTTGTAATCTCCTTATTTTCTCTTCTGTTCCTCCTGTTCAGCTGTATCCTCATAGTGAGCCGTCTGATGCAAGCACTTTGTAACATGGGTAGGTGTCAGGATATTTATTTTTTCTCATAATGATGCCGACGGTCCTGGCATGAATATGAAATTTATCTGCGATGGTTTTGTAACTTACCACTTTCCCATGAGGGATGGTTTGGAGGAAAAGGTAAACTTTCTTATGTATTTCCATGTCGCTTATATGATTAAAAGCCTGATTGGATATCTGGTAAACGTTTTACTGGCTTTAATAATCTTTTTAATGTTTTCATTATTTGTTTTCTCTATCAGTAAAACCTTCTTTTTTTATAACATCAACTAATTTCTGATTTCCTTCTTGAACGATTTTTCCCATCTCCATGACATAGACATGATCTACGGGGATATGTTTTAAAATATCAAAGATATGGGTGATGATGATGAAGGAATTCTTGTCGTGATTGAGTTTGGACATCATTTTCACTACTGACTTGAATGCATCTATATCTAAACCGCTATCTATTTCATCTAAAAAAATATAGGTAGGTTCAAGCAATTTAAGTTGTAATATTTCTATTTTTCTCCTCTCCCCTCCACTGAATCCGACGTTGAGATCTCTTCGAAGAAATTCCATATTGATTTCCAATTCTTTCATCAATGGCTCGATAATTTTTTTAAAACTGAGAAATGAAGTGTTTGACTCGTTTTTTGCGTCATAAATTGATTTGAGAAATTCAAAAAGCTTGATTCACTTAATTTCTGGTATGTGCTGGAAGGCAACGAAAATTCATAATTTCGCTCTTTTGTGCGGAGACAACTTTCATAAGTTAATTTCTAATTTTCAATTTTCAATTCTCAATTCTCAATTAGTAATTGAGTATTTTGGGTGTCCCATGATAGTCATAGCAAGAGATGATTTTCCTGAACCATTTTTTCCGATAATGCAATAATTTTTTCCAAGCTCAAAATCCATGGAGACATTATCTAAGATAGTTTTGTGGTCGACTTGGACTGATAAGTCTTTTATTGAAAGCATAATGACAAATGATAAATGATAAATGATAAATGATAGATTCGGGAGTCCAGTTTATTAAGTATGGATTCCCGCTTTCGCGGAAATGACGTAATGGAGTATGTGTGTCGGAATGACGTAAGTACGGTTGATTACTTATGCAGATTTATAAAGTCGCCTGAGTTGCCATAAAACTGATTGAACATATCATTGATATATTGTTCTGGATTATAATTTCATTTGCCTCTTATATTGAGGATTGTATCTATTCGTCATTGGTTGGTGGTTTTGATTTCTTGTAATACTTTTTTTTCATTTTCATTGAAAAAGTCTTTGTATTTTACTTCGTTTGATATTCTTTTCTGCTGCTGATTTTCTATCTTATTTTCGTCTAGTTTCTGAAGCAATTCTTGTACTGAGTTTTCTATTTGTTGGTTTACTTGTGCATCGTTTTTTGACTGGTTACAGAGTTCTTGTATGCTTTTACTATCATTATTTTTGAGCGCTTCTATGGTATTTATATGTTGCATCTGATATTCTTCCAATCATTGTTTTCCTTTGATCGTTGAAGGAATAATATTTTCATAAGGAATCTGGATGCAAATCATCGGGTTGTCTATTTTGTCGGAAAAATCAGATATATATTTGGTATTGTTTTTCTCCATTTGTAGTTGTAATAATCCTACTTGTTCTCTGCTGTTATCTAGAATAGAACGTAATTTCTCGTAGCAAGTTGCATCTAAACTATTCATTCTCTTGTTGATATATATATCTTCTTGATCTAAGATCGTTTTGATATTTTTTATCGTTGAAATAATATCGTTGATGCCAATGATGATAGTTTGTCATACTCAATAACAGGTTTTGATGTCGACAACACTGGATAATGCATGTATTGTATTTTGGTTGTCTATGATAGCTTTGGTTATCACTGTGGATGTCGACAGCTTTTTAGCAATATCGAAACTTTGCTGTGCTTGATCTACAAATATTTGCGCGTTTTCAAGTCATGAAATACTACTTTGCAGAGCGTTTTTGTATGCCAACAATGTCTCAATAGTTCAACGATTGTAATAATCTTCGCTTTTGTTTCAGCTGATAAGCTGTAATGCTTTTTCGTATTCTTGTTGTTTGATGGCTTCATGAGCTTGAAGTGTTCCTTGTATGTTTACTATTTTTTGCCCTAAAGCAGTGTTGGCATCGATTGATATGTTGCCTGATATTCCATCATAAAATTTTGATTCATTAAATGCTCTGATAATGAAAATACCAGAAAAAAACAATCATATACAGGCTATGATAGCACATAGATAATTATTTTTTTTGCTGATATGCTTTGTTGTCATATACAAAAATATTTCAGGATAAGTGTCCTGAAAAATATAGTACAGATTTATTCCTAAAGTTCAATAAATAATTGAAAAAGCTAAATGCTTGATTCTCTATTTAGTCTATAAGATACTTAAAACCTAAAGCTTTCTGCTTTCTGCTAAAATTTATATTGTTGGAGAAGCTGGTCGATTTGATTGAGGTCTGGTAAAATATTGTCTCTAAAAATTTCAAAATTTTTGGCTAATATTTCTTGTTTGGCAGAAAGTATGTCGTATTTCTGTTGGAGCAATCCTAGATAAAATACAAGTTTTGCTGCAATGCTGGTTTTTGCGTTGTATTGGATTCTATTTTCTGCGGCGCAATTTTCATAGCTAATCGACTCGGTAAGTGAAGCTTCCATAATTTTTTGATCATATCTATCAATGGCATCAAAATATGCTTTGTCGCTTATGCTTTTTTCTGTCAAACATGATTGCATATCTCATTTGAGAATTATCATTTCTTGCTTCATATAGGCGGCAATAGTATCTCACTTTTGAAGCTGCTGATAGCAATCAGTGAGATATTTTTGTAATGCCTCCTGTTTGTTTGCTGATAGATTCAATACATCAATAACATCTGTTTTGGTAAGTTCTTCCAGCTTTTTTATCGTTGCAAGTGTCTCTCATTCATAATTGGCTGTTTCGATATTTTTTCCTGCTATGGTCAGATGGAGTTTGATAATGATATAGCTCAGTTCATTCATAAGAAAACTGCTTTGCATTTCAGCTTCTAAACCTTTTTCTTCAAAGATCACTGTTCATATGCCCATGTCTTGTGCGTGAGATGGAATTCGGAATGAAGCAATGCTTATCAGCATAATGAGTATGATAACGAGTCTTTTCATGTACACATGGTAATTAAGTAAAATTTCTAATTTTTAAACATCTACATTCTGAATTCTACATTCTGAATTTATTTGATAACATTCACTAGGTCTGCCATAGGCAAGAATATTGATCATACAATGATTCAGATCACCACAGCAATCATAGCCATGAGAAGAGGCTCAATAAGACTCATCAAAATATCTATTTTGGTTTGCAGCATATCACGATAAAAATCCGCCATCTTTCTGAGCACCTCAGCAATATTTCCTGTTTCTTCTCCTACATGAATAATCTGAACTAAAATCGGATCAAATAATGACGATCATTCCATTGATTCGGCGAATGAAAATCCGGCATTAAGATTTTCCTTAATTTCCATGATTTTTTTCTTGTAGAAAAAATTGGTAAAGGTATTTCCCATGAGTTTCAATGAGATGATCGGACTTACTCATGCGTTATATAACTGGCTTAATAGTTTGGAAAACCTATACATATAATAGGTTTTAACTACTCATGAAATCGCTGGCGTGGTTACCATTATTTTGTCTATAAAGATTTTGAACGCTAAAATATATTTGTACATAAATCTATAGAGCAATATAGCGCCTATACCAATTATTATTATAATATATCGCGTTTTTTGCAAAAATGTCGATGTCCCCATCATAAATTTCGTTATGCTTGGTAAACTTTGTTGATCAGGGAACATTGTCACTATCGTTGGAATAACATAGATGAGTAAGATAGTTACTGCGACCATAGCAAAGACAACAAGAACAATTGGATAGGTCATTGCTTTCTTTATTTTTCCGTTTATTCTTTGTGAGTTTTCAAGTTCGCTAGCTATTTCGTCTAAAATTTCTGGAAGATTTCCCATGGTTTCAGCTGATTGCACTAATGCAATTTCCTCTTCGTGAAAAAAATAGTCGTGATTGTTCATCGATTGTGAAAGCGTATATCATTGCGTTAGTTGGTCAATCAAATCCTGGATAATCATAATCAGTCCTTTATTTGTTTCAGAATCTCTGATAGAAAATAATGCATCTCTAAGTCATAATCATGATCTTTGCGCTAATGCCAATAATCTAAAAAAATTGGTCTTTTGTTTGAGCTTGGGAGCAAAAAACTTTTTGATGATAAACTTTTCAAAGAATCCTAGTTTGCTGACATCGTTTTTATCCATAATCCTATATGATTGTTTATTATATAAAGACCTTTATTCTTGATGTTATTTATCACTTCGTGATGTAATTTGAACTTTGTTCATAATTTATCCTTCGGATGTGTATTTATTATTGTCTATAATATACGCGAAGCGAATGACGCGAATGCAATGAGCTATTTAGCTTATTTATCGAATCTCGCTTTAACATATCTATAGACTTCATCCAGTGTTGTCATTCCTTTGATAATTTTGAATACTCCATCTCTTTCTAGGTTGATCATTCCTCTCTGCAACGCTAAACTCTCTACCTCAAACGCTGATTTTCCGTTTAAAAGAAGATTTTTTATTTCATCGGTATAATCCATCATTTCAAAGAGACCTACTCTACCTTTGTATCAGCTTCCTCCGCAAACTGGGCATTTTTCTCCTGTTATCGGATCTTTTCCGCTTCCTGTATAAATCATTTCGTTATTGATAAAATCATTTCGTTGCTGCTGATTTATTCCTCTACTGAGGATTTCTTGCTTTAGCGCTTCTTTATCAAAGTTTCTAAAGCTCTCTTTCGCGAATTTATATTTTGGATTGCCTTTGGCAGATGTCTGAATCTTACAGTGATCACAAACTTTTCTCACTAATCTTTCCGCCATTACGAGATTGAATGTACCTACGAGCATATATGGTTTAGCTCAAAGGTTGTATACTCTTGTAATCGTTTCTGATGATGAGTTAGTATGCACAGTAGAAAACACTAAATGTCCCGTCATGGCTGATTCCATTGCCATATCAAGCGTTTCCCTATCACGAATTTCTCAGACCATCATAATATCAGGATCTTGTCTAAGTCATCACCTTAATCCGTTCGCAAAGGTAAATCCTATATCTGACCTAATTTGCGCTTGGTTTAGTCCTGCCATTTTATTTTCTACTGGATCTTCGTAAGTGATGATATTCACTTCAGTGGTATTTACATAATCAAGACACGCATACAGTGTTGTTGTTTTACCTGAACCTGTTGGTCCAGTCATGAGGATAATACCGTTTGGATATTTAAGATGTCTGAAAATGATCCCTGTATTACTTCCTTCGATACCAAGTTGTTCCAGTGGTGGGATCTTTTTTGATTTATCGACGATACGCATTACGAGGCATTCTCACCATACACTTGGAAAGGTGTTTGCACGAAGATCAATTTCTTTATTCGTTAAAGTCACACTTGATACTCTTGCATCTTGTGGGACTCTCTTTTCATCCGGTCTCATTTGTCCAGATTCTATCTTGAATTTTGAAATAATACTTTCATGAAGATTTTTTGGATACTGAACAAGTTCTTCGAGTATTCCGTCGATTCTTATCCTGATTCTGCAATAACTTTCCAATGGTTCGATATGGATATCTGATGCTTCTGCTTCTACCGCTACCGTCAAAAGATTATCAAAAATTTTCACCACATCTGATTGGAGAACCGCCTCATCTAATTTTGCTTTGTAATCTACTTCGACCATACTAAAAGACAATGAATAATTAAAAACGAATAATGAATAATGTTGGTATTCTTTGATATGATCTAGTTATTTTTATTGTATCTCAATTATACTTGGAAATATCAAAAAAAGCAAATTTATGGACAATAAAACTATAGAAAATTTTGGCTAAAATTGTCCTTTTTGTTTTATTATTGTCTGTTTATCTATCAATTGTGTTGACTTATTGTATTTATATTTTGTAATTGTTATATAACTGGGTTGTTTTTTATCTTATTTTTTTTACACTTCAACTAGTTTTACTTGTTATTTTTGTCTATGAATCCTGATCTTTGACTTATTGTTGTCTGAATAATTATCTGATGTATCGTTTGATATTTGATAGCAAAAATTTACTTTATGATCAAGATTAAGAGGCAAAGAAGTGATGCAGTGACGAGATCCCGTAATGTCGTTCTTGGGCATGTGCATGAAAAGATAGCTCCTTTGTTGCCAAATTTTCCTTATTCATACAAAGATTTGGTGTTTTTGGGAAAAGGAGTCGATTATCTTGTTCTCGATGGTCTCTCAAAATGAAATCTGAGTAAAATAGTTTTTTTGGAAATAAAAAGCGGAGTTTCACAACTCAATAGAAACGAACAAATGATTAAACAGTGTATCGATGCTAAACGTGTAGTGTATGATGTTCGAAGAAATGAAAACTAATTTGGAATTTAAAAACATAAAATAGGGTGATAGTTCAATGGTAGAATGCCAGCCTCCGAAGCTGGCGATGTGGGTTCGATCCCTGCTCACCCTGAATCTAGCTTAAAGCTCAAAGCATAAAGCCGCATTTATACTATGGAAAATATATGAATACTCATTTCGATAAAATATTCTCGTATCTTAAAGAGCTTTTTCCGAACCCAGAAACTGAGCTTCACTCCTCTACTCCTTTTCAATTTGTCGTAGCTGTGATGTTGTCTGCGCAAGCGACGGATGTACAGGTGAATAAAGTTACTGACAAACTTTTCAAAAAAATTAAAAAACCTGAAGACCTTTTGACGATGGGACTTGCTGCTTTCGAACGTAGTATTTCATCGATTAATTATTACAAAACTAAGGCGAAACATATCTATGCAACAGCTTCGCTGTTGATTAAGAATGAAGGATTAAGAATTAAGAATTATAAACAATGAATTCCCGATGCTCTTGAAGCATTAATGAAGCTGCCATGAATTGGTGTCAAGACTGGAAAACTCATCGCTCATGTGTTGTATGATAAACCATTTATTGCTGTGGATACACACATCCATAGAGTAAGCAATAGGTTATGAATAGTTAAAACAACGAGTCCGGAAAAAACGTCAGAATTGCTTGAAAAGCGTATACCAGATGAATACAAAGACTTGGCGCATCATGCTTTAGTGTTGTTTGGTCGTTATTACTGTACAGCGAAGAAGCCGAAATGCGAGACGTGCAAGTTACAGAAGATATGTGAGTATTATAAAGTCTCAAAGAAACATATGCTTAAATAATCTTATTGTTTGTTTGGTGTGGATTCCAGCTACAACACTTACCCCGCAATACTGCTGGGCGGGTCGCCGGAATGACGTGTCTATAGTTGTTTTTATATTATATCTGTACCAATGTTTAAGCTTGTAGAACCGCAATGGTGAGTCAATCTTTTGAAATCGTTATTTGCTTGGATGCAAGCCAGCATGTTTTGGTCGTACTGGATTCCCGTCTTGGCTGATGTGTTCGTGTTTACCTATCCTATCTACTTATTAGTTCTCTATATTTACTGAATAATTAGATGCAAGATGCAAGATGCATGATGCATGATTGAAGGTATGAAGTATAAAATAGCTGCATTGTATATCTTGGCTGGAACGGCGATAAGTTTTCTTGTAAATATAGGGATACAATTTTTTGTGGATAAAGTAAGACCAAATCTTGTTTTGTGATTGATCGATCTCAAACATGAGACTATTCTCAATAAATTTATGCCGACAAGCAGTTTCCCTTCTGATCATGCTTCTGTCACTATGGGTATCGCTATGATGTCGTTATTTCGAGGGATAAAAAATAAAGATAAAAAATTCCTCCGATTTGGAGGAATCCTCATTATATTTTCATTGATAACAGGGTTTGCTAGAATAACTTCTGGAGTACATCGACCAACAGATATCATTTGAGGAAGTATTATTGGAATCATTGTCCCGTTAGTACTTATGTGGAAGCCAATTTATAAGTTTGGTACTGGAGTGGCTGAGAGCATTGGGAAGGTTATTTAGTTTTTTTAAATCCTCCACTGTTTCGTGGCACTATTGTTTTCTTATTTTTTCTTCGGACTACTTTCTATAGGTTTTGTACCAGAATTAATCGCTGTTTCTGTTGTCGAGTTTATTTTAACCTCTTCATATTTTGCACGATGTGATTCTGTTATTTTTGGTTCTAATATAAACGTTTTTAATATTCCTTTACCCATTCGTCCATTAAGTATTATCTTATTGTCCTTTGAAAGTTCGACACCAAAAGTTAAATTTTCGTCTTTCAAAATTTTTGTTATGTCTCCGTTATCTATCATTTGCCCCTTGTACTTCTTGAATAAATTATCCGTTATTGTTTGACGTGCTGTGACTTCAGGTTCAGTAGAATTCTTTTCTATAAGATTAGCTATGTGAACTGGATTTTTAAATATTATATCAATAGGATTGTTGGGAGTTCTTTTATCTATTCCGTTTACTAAAAGCGAATAAAATGTTGTTTCTTCTTTGGTTTTCCCCTCAAATAGTTGTTTTAATGGATCTAATATCATTGTCGCATAATCATTGGTTTTCTCGTCTCAATTTTTAAATTTAGTGATGTTAGTGTTTAATTGATTTACTAAATCTGTGAATTCTTTTTCATCTTTTTGTTCTGTCTGTTCTTTGATATTAGAAGCATTATTCTTTTGGGTATCGGCAACTTCACTACTTTTTCTTGGTTCATCACTCTTAAGACTATTTTCTGTCATGGTGTACGAAAGATCCTTGTTGGAAAATAATGAAGCTGTGAGATATCTAGCAATATCTTCTTGGTTTTCTATGCAATATTTAGCTCAATCTGTACTTGAGATATCTATATTCTGTTGAGAATAAACTGTGTTTCTTTTGTTTTCTTTTACTGGTGTTTGAATTTCTTTGTTTGCTTGTGCAATAGCTGCTCGTGTATCATCACTATTTATTATAGATGTTAATACATCCTTGAATAACTTTTCTGGATCTTTTATACTTTCAACCGTTTTTCCTGTTTTACTATTTACATTAATAACATCATTTACTATAATGGTAGTATTATTTTTTTTGTTATACAGATCTATTCCTATTTGAAGTTGCGCAATATTTATATGTTTGTAATAAAAATCTTTTGTTGTCTCATCTTTTCAAGTTGTTAATAGTGTAATATATGTATTATCTTTTATGAGATCTTTAAAATTGTCTTTGATTTCTTGTGCTTCGGGTAAATGTGACCCGATTATAGTTGGATCCCAACCAGGAATATGATTTTTACTAAAAGTTTCATTTTTCGAAATTTCTGTGATAGCTTTTTGTTGATCTTCCGTTAATTTATATTCTTTGGCAAACATCTCATTTATCTTTTTCTCTGATCCAGGAAGCATCTTGATAAGAGATCATTTTCCCATTCAGAAAAATTTCAAGATGCTGAAAAGCATAGGGCCGAATTGTTCGATCAGAGCATCAAGTCATTTTGATATTATTTTGTCTGGTGTAAGCTTCTCTTGGGCTTGGATGGTTATTCAAAGTTCTATCATTTTCTTTTTGTCTGCTTCGCTTAAGGTATTGAATGTCGGCACTAATTTATTGTAATTGGCTATTCTTGTCGCTTTATTTGCTCAGAGAAGATTGAGGTTTTCTTTTGTGAGATATCATAAGTATTTTTCAAGTATAAGATTGTTAGGAGAAACGCTACTTACCATGCGTACCATATAATTGGTCAGTACTGTCGCATATCCATTTTTTAGATCATTGAGTTTTTCTCCACTATCTGATGTTGACTGTTCTGGCACATAATCTTTTATTTGTTTCATTATTTGCTCAAGGTTTTTAAGTACATAAGGCGCTCATTTTGTTTCTATAAATCTTTCAAACGTCGTAAAGTTTCCTTTACCATCAAATCTATTAATTGTTTTCATTTCTTCTGTCTTTGTTGCATTATCTTCAAAATTCTTTGTATCCTTTTCTTTTCGATCAGTTATTAACTGAATGTCAAAATCGTTGATGCTATATGTTTTTATGTTATTTGTTTCGGTTACAGATATAGCCTTATCTCTTTTTAATGTCTGTAAATGCTCTTGTGTCCCTCGAACTGTTTGGACTGGTCTAGTTATAGTAAATGTTTTTTTATCTTTTGCGTATGTTGATTCCATATTGTATTCTTTTAATGAAAATTCTTTTGGTTTCGCATTTTCATTGGTAGTAGTAAAGTTTGATCAATCTCATGAGGTATATACTATATTGTTTTTTGTTGCTGTTATTGTCTCTGGAGTTGTTGTCGTTTCTTTGATTGTATATGATTTATCTTCATTAAGTGTAAATGCTATAACACTATTGCCTTTTTTTAGTGGCAATGTAAATGTATCGGTATTTGCAATACTATTTGTAAAAACATTTCCATCGATTGATGTATATGTTTTACCATCCGTTGTTTTTGCTGTTAGTGTTTTGTCTTTTTTCGTAAATTCTATACCACCCATAGTAACAGGAGTTGTGTCTGTCAGTTTTTCAGTTTTTGTGTCAATTTTTTCTGGATTTTTTTTAAATGTTATTCAATTTATTTCCTCCCCTTTATCATCTATCGTTGTTGATATATCACATTCTATCACTCTTGTTCCGTCTTTGTATTCTGATGCAAATTCACCATTATTATTCCCTGCATTTCCAAAATACACGTTAGAAATATTTTCTGTTTCCCAATATTTTTTTAATAAATCTATTGTTTGTGTGTCTTCTACTAGTGTAGGTTCTGTCGTTGTTAATGCAGTTTTATCTAGTTCTGTCTTTGTTAATACAGTTTTATTTACTGGATATGGATGTATCCCATCAAATAACGCATCGAAATCTTCTTCAGTTTTGTCAAAAACATTAGTAACTTCAGTTGTATTTTCTTTGTTTGTATTTTTTGTTGCGTCTGATAAGTATTTCTGGTGTTCTTCTTTTGCTTTTTTCTCTGTTTCTGATAGTGGCGGATTATTGGCTAATAATGTATTAATACCTTCATTTACTATTGTTTCTTCATCTGTTGTTTTAAATGTAATTTTTTTTAACGACTCTTGTAATTTCAGCAAATCTTCATGTGTCGTCTTTCCTTTTTTTGTGTTTTTGACGGCAATGAGGGTTTGTATATCTTTTGTTATTGTTTCAACCTTCTTGTATTCTTCTTTTATTTTTGGTTTTTTATTGTTTGCATAATTTTTTATTAGATCGTCGTAGTTGTCATTATCTCATTTATATTTTGATATTTGAGGATCTCATATATTCTTTCAATTAATTTTTGTCCAATTATCTATCATGTCTTTTTTTGTTGTTTCAGCTTGTTCTCCTATATCATGTAGAATATTAGTTATCTTTTTATCAATACTGCTTTGGATATCCGTAGTTATAGTTAGTAGTTCTTCTAGATTTATTTGATTTTGGGTGATGTTTCATTCTGGGCTTTTTGTATCATCCAATTTAACTGACAATATTTTTTTATTTTCAATTAAATTTAATGTTTCTTGTGTCTTATTGTTTTTCTCTTCTTGGCTTTGTGTTATATTTCATTCTTGATAGTGTTTTGTTATATCGTTTTTTATAGATTCTATAAAGCTAGCATTAGCATCAATATACATACCTAATTGTTTAATTCTTTCTTCTATTTTATCATCATCATTAGAAATTTTATCTAAACTTTCTTTGACTAAATTTAATGCATTTTTAGTTTCTTTAATGAGTTCTGGCGCTTCAAAATCTGTTTTTTCTAGTTGTTTTTGTACTTTTTCTATTACTTCAATATCAACAGCATTTGTTTGTTGTTCTGATTGTTGGTTTTCTATTTTTTGATTATTGTTTATGTTCCCTGACATGGCATTTTGATAAATTAAATAAAATTAAATTTCCTTGATCATTTTATCAAGTTCATCCAGTGACTTTTGATCACGAAGATGCTGTTCTCGTTCTATTTTTTTGAGTTTTTCAAGGATGTTTCTGGATTTTTGAAGCTTTTCCTGGGTTTCTCTATCTTTAGTTTCATTCGCTATTTTTGTAAAAATATCTATTAAGCCATCAATAGCTTTGTCGTCTAAAGCATTGCCATCTACAAGGATCTTAAGTCCTTTTGCTATGGGCCATTTATCCATCAATGCATCTAGGATTTTGAGGATGTATTCTTTCTTACTCATAATGAAGAATTTCAGAGAATAAAATAGAAGTTCAGAGAATTGTTTTGTAGCTTAACTATAACCAGAAATGTTTGGAAATACAAAAAAACACTCATTTTAGGATATTGAGTGCTTTACATGTCTCTAAAATGCTGTATAATATTGGTTTATTTGCTAATGACTATTTATTGCGAAACATGGAGCTCATTATTCTTCTACCGACCTGTTGTCATTCTCTGCCGTAAATCTCAGGGATACTTTGGATGTTTAGTCAAATCTTGGTTCCATAATCAGATATATTTTTTTCTAGAAAATTGTTTTGTCCTATATAATAGGGAATAGTGAAAACGGTGGCGAGTGATGAGTGACAACTAACGAGTTCTCTAATCCTATCTAAAAAGCTTTTGTATATTCCTAAAACCTGTTCCTGAAATTTCTGGATGTCTTGTGGTGAGGTGGATTTGGTGACGATAGGTCAAAGCCGTCATTCGGTGACTATCAAAAAATCTGATAAATTACCTGATAAATCTGATAAATTATCTGATGTATTTGTTTGTTTTGTCTTTTGATAATCTTTTTCTAATCTTGCTATGTTTATTTTTGATTCGCCAAAATTTATAAGTAGTCAAGTCGGATAGTTCCCTAAATTTAGATATGATCTTGTCTGTTTGAGATCATTTTTGTGAAGGTATGGTGTATTTTTGAGCTCTATGACAATCTGGTGTTCTACCACTAAATCCATATATTTAGTTCAAACAATAACGCCATCATCATTTATGATGATGCTTTTTTCTCTTTCTACTTGTATGTTTTCTTTGCTGAGTTTATTCTCTATAAGTTTACCATATTGTTTCTCTGTTAATGTATTCCCGTATTTGATATGTATTTCAGTAACTATTTTGAGTATTTTTTGAATTATATTATTATCCACTATTTTTTTTTCAGATTTTTCTGATGTTTTTCAGATTTGTGAATATGGTTGTGTAATGTCATGGGTGAAGATGTCGAATGTGTGATTTGGCTGATAGAACTTTGTGGTTTTCCGCCATGTTGTGTTTTGTTCGACGTAACTGGTTTTGATGTCTGATCATATAAAATCGTAGCCGAGATAGTTTGCCAGCATTCAGGTGGTTCATGAGCCGACGAAAGGATCATAAATGATAGTCGAAGGTCAGATCTTATGGACTTTAGACTTTATAGACCTTAGACTGTTTATTCAGATATTAATCATCATGTGAGCTAATTTTGCTGGCATCATTCACATTTCCATACTGCGTCATGGTTTACCGAAATCTATCAT
Organism: Candidatus Absconditabacterales bacterium; assembly: GCA_041663325.1. Lineage (GTDB taxonomy): Bacteria > Patescibacteriota > Gracilibacteria > Absconditabacterales > Absconditicoccaceae > CAJBLF01. Next base: position 56,748 of record JBAZRN010000001.1, read on the forward strand.
TTCATAGAGTTCTATATTTTGGTATTGCTCTACTATACCGTAGAGACCGTTTTCCAGATTAATGATTTCTTTCCCTTTGGTTTTGATCTCTTTGTCGGCATGAAAGACATCTACAAGCTTATATCTCCTAATTCAAACCGTCCTTTTGATGTGTTTTCCGTTCGCTTCGTTCTGTATTCATATAATCTTTGTGTCAGCTAGTAACTCTTGTAGATCCTTTTCTTTGACCACTATTCCTGCTTTGATGATTCCTCCAAGCTGTGGGAGTAATTCTGGATATTTTGTATCAAAAATCACTATCCCCTTCTTCGGATAACTTATTTCTTTTGCCTGGACCAATTCGAGTTCGGTCATGCTTATTCCCGGGTTTTTTCCTAAGATTGCAAAATACATAATTTAATGAAAAATGAATAATTAAAAATGAATAATGTAGGAAATGTCTTGTTATGGACTATAGCTAATTGGCTGGAAAAAACAACTTTTTATTTTTCTATCGCCTTTTGTCTTGTAGTAATTAATAAAAGAAAAAATCTAGCTGTTTGGCCAGATTTTGTTCCCCTAGTCATAATCATACAAAACACAAAGTTGCTAAACAAATATTTTGTACGTTCTGATATTTTCTTATTATTACTCGGTTTTTTCAATGCAGAATGTAGAATTCAAAATTCAGAATTATCTTTCTACTTTCTACTTTCTACTTGATACTTTCTACTATGTTATGCTGTTTGCAGCATTTTTGTGAGCTCTAGATCAGCGTTGATTTTTTCTAGTTTTATCAATGCTTTTTCTATTTCTTCTATACTTCATTCTGTTTTGAGTCTTCTTATCTTATCTTCAAATGTTTTTTTATTCTGAAGTAAAATGTTTTCTGATTCTGGAGAAATCGTTGCTTCTGCACTTACAATACGCACGATTTTCCCATCGATAAATACCATCCCTTTTGATGTACTAATATACATTTCATTTCCTACCTTTACATGATCTTCCATAGGCCATAATTTTATTATGCCTGGTTTAACGCTAGTTACCATAGGAGCATGACCATCCATCACTTTAAGATTTTCAGTTTCTGTGGGAATTGATATTTTTTCAATTTCTCCTTGATAAATCACTTTTGCTGGTGTTGAGATTTTTAACTTCATTGCTTTTTTGTTATAGTATAAAACTACTGCAATTATATTCTGGATTTGCCTAGAATACAATAATTCTGGCATCAAAACACTATATTTACTTGACAAGTATGGATATTTAGATATTTAGATGCTTAGAGGATTAGAGGGTTGGGAAATAATCTAATAGTCTAATAATCTAAACGTCTAATAGTCTAATAATCTAAACGTCTAATAGTCTAATAATCTAAACGTCTAATAGTCTAATAATCTAAACGTCTAATAGTCTAATAATCTAAACGTCTAATAGTCTAATTTGTCTTCTTATTGAGTGATCTTCTGATAAATGCTGGAGTCTCTAAATCTTCAGCTGGAACTTCGTCTTCAACTTTAGCTTCATGAACAACATCTTTTTTTATCCCTCTCATAATAAAGTTTTCTGATTCTCTTCTCATTATTGTCGGTCTTCCAAGAATATCTCTCTTTGGTTGTTTAAGAATATCTTCTTTACTTTGTTCCTCAAATCCTGTAGCGATGATGGTAACTTTAACTTCATCGTCCATACTCTCATCAAGCGTCATTCCCCAAAAGAAGTTTACATCTGGATCGATGATTTCTTCTACTACTGCCGCAGCTTCTCTCACTTCAGCAGGCGTCAAGTCGTGTCCACCTGATACTGCGAAGATGATACTTTTTGCTCCATCCAAATTTTCTTCTAACAAAGGATTCTCTATAGCTTTTCTTGCAGCTTCTACCGCTCTCTTTTCTCCTGCTCCGTATCCGATTCCCAGTAAAGCATTTCCAGAGTCTGTCATTACCGCTTTTACATCTGCAAAATCGATATTGATGTCTCCTGGTTTGATAATCAAATCAGAGATTCCTTGCACCCCGAGGTAAAGTATCTTATCTATCATAGTAAAGGCCTGTTTGAACGTTGTTTTTTTGTCTATTACATTGAATATTTTATCATTTGGAATAACGATAAGCGTATCTACTGCTTCCTTGATTTTTTTGAGTCCTTCGTCAGCATTCATCGTTCTTCTATTCCCCTCAAAACTAAATGGTTTTGTGATGATAGCAACCGTAAGGATTCACATTCCTTTTGCGATATTAGCAATGACAGGAGCAGCACCAGTTCAGGTTCCACCTCCCATTCCGCAGGTAATGAATACCATATCGGTATCTTGAAGCATAGCTTTGATTTCTGCTTCACTTTCTTCAGCAGCTTTTCTTCCTATTTCAGGATTGGCTCATGCGCCAAGCCCTTTGGTGAGATTGAGTCAGATATTTACTTTTTTGTCAGCCAGATTGGTCGCAAGATCTTGCGCATCAGTATTGATAGCGACAAATCCCACTCCATCTAATCCTTCTGAGATCATTCTATTGAGTGCTTTGTTTCCACAACCACCCACACCTAATACCTTGATCTTAGCGCCTGGAATAAATTCTGGATTGATTTCGTGAATTACCATTTTTTAAATGAATTAATAATTAAAAATGAATAGTGAATAATTTTTAGTGAAAAGTGACTAGTGAAAAGTGAATAGTGTTGGTATTTTTTTATATTAATCGATTTTTTCCATCGTTTTTCACTTTTAGTTTTTCACTATTAGTTAGTTTAGAAGAGGTCTTTGAAAAATGTTCAAATTTTTCCTACGAAGTCGAGATTGAATTTCAATCCTCATCCTTTTCTTCCTTCTGAATATTTATTGGATCGTACATACGTTCACAATACGTTGATAAATTGGATGTTTGATGAAATATCTCCCAGATTTAATATATTGTCTTTACCATAGAATGTAGCTAATTTGAAAACGTCTTTAGCCAAGAGATCAAGATTTGGCATCCTTGCGCCTCATCAGATCAAGAGCACTCCTCCAGCTAATCTACCATCTCTGTCGAGATCTTTGAGATGATTGTTTATTTTGATAAATATTTCTTCGTATCTTGCATTGATAACATCTGAAAGGAATAAGCTGTCTATAGAACTGTCGTCTGCTACTCTTTCTTTTTGAATGATTGCTGATCCGTGACTTCTTTTGATTTCTTCCGCTTCTTTGATGTCTACTTGCATACCGATGGAAATATCTTTTGTGACATCCTCACTTCCCATAGCAAGTGTGCCATATCCGAGTGGATAACCGTCTTCATATATAACATAACTTGTTTGATTCTTTCAGATATCGACAAGTATCGTTCATAGATCTTTGTGATCATAATCCAAAGCTACTTCACTTGCAGCGATGATATTTGGGACGATATCGACAATATTCAATCCTACTTTTTCGAAAGCATCGATAATGCCGTTGTAAATATTTTTTGGTATCATAAAGACATCTGCGATGAGCTCTAATTTTTTTCCTTTCATTCCGATAGGATCTTTTTCTCTTTTGGTCTCATCGATAAGAAAATGCACAGGCACGATCTTGATGGTTTCGTAATTGCTTTTGGTTGAAATTTCGGCAATGACTCTAGAAAGATGATCAATATCTTCTGGACCTATTTCTTCGGTCATTATCCTTTTCTGTTCTACTATTCTATTCACGATCATTTCGGGATGTGAGATTCCTACAAACACTTCTTCTATAAAATCTCCTCCGAGTTTTTTGATGAATGATTCTGTGATTCTGTTTATTGTGTTTACAAAACTTTCCGCATCGAGAATTTTTCCTTTGCGCATTCCTTGAGTAGGTTCCATTTGTTTAGCTAGAATGATCTCTTTTCCATCATCATTAGCAAAAACCACTCATTTAATGACATCATTTCCGATATCGAAGACTGCCTTGATGTCTTTCATACTCGTTGTTGTGTTATATAGATAAAAATTATCATCATCAATGATGTATGTATACAATTACAAAAAACAAACCTATTTTATTAGGTTGTGATATATAAAGGTTATCAGTTATTGTTTTGTAGAAAATGATGGTGATAATGGATGGTTAGCAGACCATGAAACCAATTAAGGTTTAAGAAATTAAGAATTAAGAATTATAAAAAAATCTATAATTCCTGCTTATGGCAGGCTTAATATCCGCTATAGGCGGACGATAAAAAATAAATTGTAGCTTTAAGCTTTAGGCTTTCTGCTTTAAGCTAAAAAATTACTTAGTAATTTTTTTCTTGTACATCATATAGAGTAAGTGAACCTTTTTCCTTATGTCCATATGGAACTTTAACATATTGTTATTCACTATAACACCCCAACCCCTCTCTTTTAGTTGCCTTGTTTTGTAGATAACTATAGGTAATCGCAAGAGTTTTATGAGGTATTCAATCCCCTTTCCAACGATTCAACCGAAAAGAAATTCAGTTATTTTTTTGAATCTATTTTTACCTGTTCCTGACGTGAGTCAAATGTTGATGCAATGTCTTCCTGGAAAGTTCGGTAAAACGCTTTCTAGCCATTTATTATATTTATAAATATTTTCCGGTATTTCTTGATATAAAGGCACCAGATGCGCCAGCCGATAGATGAAATAGATGTCATTTTGCGGCAGCATGATATTATAGAGGTTTTGATGAGTATTGGTTACATAGAAGCTCATACAGAATTTTTTCTTTTTTCCTCGTATCACTCCTCTTTTGAGTCCGAAGAGAAAGAAAAGTACAGCACTCCATAACCTCGCACGTCGTAATGATCATTTTTTAGTTACGATGAAAATATCTATATCAGAATCCTTATTCAAAGCATTGAAGGTGATGGAATTACACAAGTATATTGACTGGATAAACGGTACTGACCTATATAATCGGCTGAATGTTTTTATATATTTAAGATAATCGTCCATATACTCGTTTTTTTTGTCCCAGCTGTACTTTGGTTCATCCGGAGGAAATTCTTGACCTCTCAGAATATCTTCTTGTTTCTTCCATCATTTTTTCTGAAAAAGGAAATAGCTAGAATGGCGTGGCACCTCGTAATTCATGATTTTATAGAAAATCAGATGTTGCTGATCATCCAGGGTATTTGTGAGTGAAAAGTCATAATTTTCTGCCATATACTATATAGTAGTGTAAAGTGACGATAGTATAGAGAATGGTTTAAGAAATTCCACTATTTTCGTAATCAAACACTAAAACGTCTTCTATTATGGGAAGGATGTATTTCTCTACAAGCGATTGATGTTTTGGATGAGGCAAATAATCATCACGATCTTTTTTATTCTCAAATATTAATAGAAATGCGATATTGTATCATTTAGCTTTCTCTTCTATGCTAATATCAATACCTCATGTGATTGAAACTATTCATGGAATCTCATCTTTTAGCTTCAAAAAATTTTCATAAAGTAAATCTATATTCTCTTTAGAAATATCTTTTTTGAATTTAAATAATACTATATGATGTATCATCAGTCTGTAAAATTATATAAAATTTATATGTTTCCCCTCTTTGTTTATCTTATATATATCCCAAAGGATCTGATTTAAAGGCTCTTGAAAACACTGCCGTGGACAATTTTTCTGTTGTAATTTGTTCTGGATGATTTGTTTTTTCTTGTCTGAATTCCAGATTTCATCAAAAGTATTTTCTAATATATTTCCAAAACAAAATTCCTTTATTCATCTGGTAAAACAATCGGGATACATATTTCAATCTGCTGTTATTACAGTACGGAATTCATCGGCAAAAGCCATTTTATAGTCATATACCCTTCTTTCGTATTTCTCAATTGAATATAATACGTCGAAGTTTTCGTCCTTAAATTCATTTTTACATCTTTCTATATATTCTGCTATGTTTTTTTTCGAATGATGGTATGGTCTGAATTGCACATAATCGGCTCATGTCTCTTTGGCTTTCTTAGAAAAGTCTCTGAGGTTTTTATAGCTTTCATTGTCTTCGGTCAAATATCATATTCCAATAGTTGATTGACTATTCTGTTTATGTTTCTCTTTTACAAGATCCATAACGTTCGTTCGTGCTTGATTATATTCATCTTCTCAAAGTCCGTTCTTTTTTTTGAAATCATCTTTATCTAGTCAATTGATGCTGATTCTTATTCGCTTGGTATTTGCTACTAAATCTCCCATATTGTATTTATTGAGTAATCCTCAATTTGTAATCACTCATACCTCTATTCAGAAATTGTTTGCATAACTAATCGCGTCCGTTATATGAGTATTCATAAATGGTTCTCATCATCATGTAAAAATGATTCATCTAACAAAAGGCTTTAACTGATCAATTATATGAGCCATATTATCTAAGGAAAGCTCGGCACTTCAAAACAATCTATTTCATGCACAAAATGGGCATTTGTGATTACACCTATTTGTTGGATCTATTTCTACAGTTATCGGTTTGGTAATTCAGTTTTTGATTCGTTCTCAAAGTCTATCTGGATGTGCGAATATCTTGTTTCTTGCTAAAATCTCTTGCATTAAGGTTATATTATGAATTAAATTTTAGTTATCCCATTCACTACAATCAGCCCCACTGAATGTTAAGCACATCTGTTTTTTCAGACTAATAGTTCTGGTGTCGCTTTCAAAACGAGCCATAATCTTGCATCATGTTCATTGGGCGTCGCATTGCAAGAATTCGTTTCATCCTGTACTTACTGAGCTAGTTCCTGTGAGATAGAAAAATTGTAAAGCTGCGTTTTCTTGAAGTCATTTGTTGATATGAAGTTCGTATGTTTCTCATGTTAATTGTATCGTGTAACTGTTGCCTATACAATAATTATTACTATTTCATGTAACTGGTATGCTACTATATATATACTCACTCCCCTGTTCGATATATTTTAACTGTATGAGTTGTTGTGCTGGATTGAAGCTGATAATATATTGATCAGGAAAAATTGCTGTCGTTCAGCTAAATAACGATTTACTGCTTAATCCTGCATGCAGAAAATTATTCACTTGTCCGTAAAGCGTTTCTATACAGGCCTGACCATATGCTATGTCTTTATTTTTTATTTGAAAAGATCATCTAAACACCACAAACAAAATACTAACAATCATCATCACGACGAGAATTTCGAGAAAACTAAATCAACTTTTTTTATGCATACTATAATTTAACGAAAAACTAAAAGTGAAAAACTAAAAGTGTCGGTATTTTTTTATGAATAAAAACATTCCTTCGTTTTTCACTATTCACTTTTCACTATTGGTTAATTTTTTATGAGTTAATAAGTGGTCTGACTACGTATCTGTAATTGGTTTCGTCTTTATCCATCAAGATAAGCGGTTTTTGGTTGTCGATGACATTGAAGGTTAATTCATCGCCCTTGATGATCTTGATGAAGTCAGTAATGTATTTTCCGTTGATTCAGAAACTCAATGATGGTCCTTCGATGATGGCAGGGATATTGGTAGTACCTGCTCCTTTGTCGGTTTTTCCTGAAGAAATGATAATGCTGTCTTTGTTGGTCTCAATCTGAATATAATTATTTATATCTCTGGTCAAGATTCCAATTTTTCTGATAGCTTTTTCACAAAGATTTTTATCTACTAATATCTTCGTATTGAAGTTTCTTGGCATAATTTCTTCTCTATCGTATTCAGGGAAATTGCCTTGGATAAGCAGTGAAGTAGCCAATATCTTCATGTCTTTGACTTGCACTTGGAATGCAATCAGATTCTCTGAATATTTAACAGTCAGCGTTTCTGATTCATTACTCATCGCGTATTCAGATATTTTTTGGATATCTGTCATCGTTACTTTGGGAACAATTAATGCAAAATCAGCGTCTTTGATCCCTGATGGCGCTTTGAATTCTGATAGTCTAAATGAGTCCGTACCTACAAAAATCAAACTATCTTCTTTTGCTTTCAATAATACTCAAGTCAGAACCGGACTAAAGTTTTTTTCCGTTACTGCGTATTCAACTTTTGCTACTCCTTCAGCGAATAATTGTGTTTCTACGGAAATCGTGTTTTCATTTGGCACTTCAGGCAATGCGACATATTCGCTTGCTGCAATACCATTGATATCAAAATTATCTTTTGCTGATTTGAGTGTCATGATTTGTGACTTCTGATCCACGCTTATTTCGACTTCTTTTTCTTCTATGCTTTTGATGATATCAGAAAACATTCTTGCGTTTACGGTAATAGCTCATTCCATAATCACTTTACATGGAATCTCTATTTCGATGTATTTTTCCATATCTGTAGCTCTCAGCAATAACCCATCGATAGCTGCTTTAAAGTAGAAGTTTTGCAAAATTGGTAAGGTTGCATTCTTGGAAACGAATCTCAATCCAAGATCGATGACTTCCAAAAGCTTAGCGGTTTCGATTACGATTTTCATGATACTTGATGATTAAAATATTAAAAGATTAATAAGATTAAAAGATTTGGTAATTTAGTTTACGAGCAAACATATTTTTTTAATTTTCATAATTTTTTAGTCTTTTAATCTATTTTCAGTAGTTGCGGAGATCTGCCATGTCATTGAACCAGAGTAATGCTTTTTGATATTCTGAAACATCAAATTCTGGGCATTTTTTTGGGGTAAAATATAATTCTGCGTATCCTATCCGCCATGACATAAATCCTGATGTCCTTTGTGCTTGATCTCCCTTTGTCCTAATGACAAGCTCAATAGGAGGAATGTCTCCAAGATCTAAACTCTTAGTGATATCTTCTTCCGTAATGATAGTTAGGTCTTTCTTCTCTTCTGCCAATTTTCTGATTCCTCTTGTGATTTCGTCTCTTCCGCCATAATTGATAGCAAAGACGAACGTTCTCTCTGTATCGTATGTATTTCTTTCCTGTTTGGCGAGTAAATATTCTTTAAAATCCTCCGTAATGCCAGAAAGATCGCCTATTGCTTTGAAGTTAATCTTATGCTCTTTCATAAATTCGTCGAGATCTTCTTCTACGATTTTATACATGGTCATAAGGAAATCAAACTCCTCTTTCGGTCTTTTTTTCGCGTTTTCTGTACTCAGTCCCCGAAGAGTAAATACTTTTACATCGGTCTGGGTAAATGTATGTACAATAAGTTCTAACGCTCTTTCGTATGATATCATATATGCTTCGGCTACTGTTTTATTATTTGCTTTTGCTCGTGTCCTATTTCCGTCGGGTATAATAGCTACGTGTTTTGGGTAATTCATGATAAAAGTTAAGAATTAAGAATAACAAAAAAGTATTCCATAGAATGCGAATAAATTGATATATATTTGCCTAGGATATTCAAGGTTAAAAAAATAGTAAAAAATGAATACACTGTTAATGTATGTTTTCCGTGATATTGCGTTGATTTACGTATAAAAATAATTATGAAACAGCTATCTTTACTTACATGTATTGTCCATGAAGGAAAAACTCCATATTATAGGAACTCAAGACACTAAACATCTGGTTAATTCCATCATTACTATTCTTCAATCTGATTCCCAAGATACTATCTCTTGTGAATATGTAGAATATCAAGAGTTTGCTAATGGAGAAATAAAAGTTGTTTTAGATAAATCCGTTCGTGGAAAACACGTATATGTTATTTGAGATGTTAATGGCATTCAAAACATTGGTAACTATAATATAAAGTATAACGATAGATTTATGCAATTCTTACTTATTTTGCAATGCGCAAAAAATCATTGAGCTAAAACAGTTAATATTATCCCTACTTGTTTTCCCTATTCTAGACAGGATAAACCTATCCAATGAGGACTTAAAGAAAGAGTTTCGAGAGAACCATCTTCTGCGCAATTTGTAATAGATATCTTTCAGGATCTTCTCGGCGCTGATTATTGTATTACGATAGATGTGCATAATCCCGCGGTAATTAACAATTCTAGGAAAACAAATTTTGTAAATCTCTATACATGATGGTTTGTCCAACAAGTTATCAGAAACCTAAAAAAAGACAATATCGTGCTTTCTTCTATGGATGAATGAGGGCTTAAAAAAGTTTCTTCTATCTCTAAAGATATTGGACTTGATTATCTTACCGTTCTTAAAAAAAGAGATTATTCTAATCCAAATACCGTTGATGAAATGTTTGTCCATGGCGACGTGCAATGAAAAAATATTATTATCCATGATGATATACTTGATACCTGAGGCAGTTTAATAAAACTTATAGAAGAGCTTAACAAAAGGAATCCTCAAAGTATAAATGTCACCATTACTCATGGTATGTCCAATAAGGATTCCGTCGCTAAGTTGACTAAGCTTTATGACGAAGGAAAGTTTGAAAATATCTATATAACCAATACTATATACAGAGAAATATATCCACCGTTTGTGAAAATCATAGATGTTGCTCCTATTTTTGCTGATGCTATAAAAAACATTTTTATGTGATGAAGCATCAATTATAATTTTGGTGTAAACTTATCGCCTAAAAATCAATAATTTCTCCATAAAGCTTAAATGGTATTGCTCTTGTGATTTTCACATGAATGAACTCACCAATTTTTAATTTAGCTTGAAGCTTAAAGCTTAAAGCTTGAGGCTCAATTATAATCTGTTTCATATTGTCCGTATAGCCTTCAATAACTCATTTGCTGATTTTGTTGATAAGTACTTCTTTACTATTTCCAATTTCTTTTTCGTTATTTTTGCGTGAAATGTCCTTCAAAAGGTTGTTGAGTCTGTTTCGTCTGTCTCGTTTTACCGTACGTGAGATGGTGTCAGAATAATTTTTTGCTGCCAAAGTTCCAGGTCTCGGAGAATAGATTCCAATGTAAATCATATCAAAGTTTCCATAGTTTATGAGGTCTAAAGTTTGTTGAAAATCCTCTTCCGTCTCTTCAGAGAATCCAACGATAATGTCAGTTGTGATGCTGATATGTCTTTTTAGTTTTCTGATGTTATCAATGAATTCTTTTGCTTGTTTGACTGTATACCCTCTAAACATTTTTTTCAAAACACTATCTGATCCTGACTGCAACGGCATATGAATATGCGTACAAAGTTTAGTTTCTTTTTCGTGCAAGGCGAGCAATTCTTTGCTGTAATAGGTAGGATATGGCGAGGTATATCTCAGTCGTTTCAATCATTTGAGCTTCAAAATCTCCTTGATGATAGTTGTGAATTCGGGATGTTTATTAACGATTTGTCCAAGCAGTACGATTTCTTTCGCTCCATTTTTGAGATGAATTTTTGCTTCGTTCGCAATTTGTGCAACGGGGAAATATTTTTCCAATCCTCTTGCGTAAGGAACGATGCAGTAGGCGCAGAATTGATTGCATCAGGTGGAAATTGGTATATATGCAGTTGTTTGATGTGTATTCATTGAGGTACTAATTCATGCGGGAATGATTTTTTCATACTCATTGATCAATTCTTGGTCATAAGAAATTTTGTATCATAGTTTTTCTACTATCAATGGAAGGAATCCTGTATCATCTATCCTTCGCATCAGCTCTATATTGGGATAAGTCCCGTGAAGTCTATAAAACATAGGGTTGAAGATATTATTCACCCCAATAAATTTTCAATTTTCAATTTTCAATTTTCAATTATTATTTATTTCATTAGTAGTTAATCAGATTACTTCTGGTGTTTTGCTTTTTATCGATCACATAAAATTACCTACATTAAGCTTTGGACTTTGATCTTTAAGCTTTGAGCTTCTTAGTGTGTGTTGTATCATACATCAGGTGATTCGTACTTTTTGATCTGGTCTGATTGTCTTGAGTTTTCCAGTGATTTTGTCTTCAGCCTTTTGTTTGATTGAGCAAGTATCGAAAATAATTATATCTGCTTCTTTACTATTTTCTGTATAAGAAAATCAGCAATTCGTGAGTACTGCTTTTATCCTTGCACTATCTGCGTAATTCATCTGGCATCAAAAAATTAGGATATGGAATTTCATATTATATGACTGATTGATAAATTGGTAATGGATTGTAATTTGTTCGCCTAGGCGAACGTAATTTATCACTTTGTGATGTAATTAATTACGCGAGTAAAACGAGCTAATTACACGAAGTATATTACACGAAGTAAATTACATTGGGTTTAATTAGTAGCGATTTGGTGTTTGTAGTCAATCTGAAGTAAAAAAGTCTTGTTTTTTTTGCATAAAAGAGTATATAGAGCCTCACTAAAAAACAAAAATAATAAAAAAACAACACATGAAAATTTTTGAAATTGATACTTCCAAAAATCCTCATTTAGGAAATCTCCAAAAACTACTTTCTCAAGTACTTTCTCAAGCGATTGGTGAAGAGGTTGCAAAAAACATTTCTCCTATTCGTATGTCACAGGAGTTAGTAATCAAACGATTACAAGAAGGAAAACTTAAGGGAATTGAAGACGACATGAAACTGTCGAAAACCAACTTCTTTCATTATTATACAGAAGACATGAAAGAAGTTATTGTTCAAACTTCTCCTACTAAATTTGCCGTATTTTCAGAATAATTCTAAGTTGCATGTGTTCATGCAGCTTTTTTTATTTTTTATGTAACTACTGTTGAAATTTGAAAGCTAAACTTTAGCCTAATATTAGATTCAAGATCTAAGATTCAAGAATCAAGAACTATTCAATTTTATAACTATTTTGTTCGTGTATCATGAATCATCTATCATTTATTTTTGCATTTATGTAAAATGATTGCTCTTATATTTGTTGTTGTGTTAGTACTCCTTTTTCCGCTCTTTTTTCCTGGATACTATATCACTGAATTGCTCATTAGCTTTTTGCCATATATTGTTGTGATAAGCTGACTTTTTGTCATTATTACTTTTGTTAATTTCAGAAAGAAAATGAAATCAGGATATCGTTTTCCTATTCATCGTTATTTTCGAGGCATATCGTTCTTAGTATTCTGTATATTATTTTTTTGGTATAGCAAACAGTTTAATCATTTTTATGTTCAAGAGCCGTTCACTCAGGAAGCACAAACAGGAAGTCTTAAAATATTGTTTGCGAATATTCATAAAGATAATGTTGATTATACGGGGATCAAAAAAACTATTTCTGATAACGATCCTGATATGCTCATGTTCGTAGAATTTGCTGACCATCATTATGATAATCTCAAAAACTTTTTGCAAGCGAGATATCCTTATACCAATAGCACTACACGATCAAAAAAATTTGTGGGAAGCATGGTATTTAGTAAATATCCGCTGACTAATAAAGCAGACGATTTCCCTCAATGAGCACGAAGATATGGCTATTTTTCACTGCCTTACCAAGATCAACAAATCTATTTCTATCTTGTGCATACCAGTTCACCTGATAGCTATAGTCATTTTCTTATGAGAAATGAACAGCTCGCTACTTTTGTAGGAAACTTTAAGAATCATGAATCCGACAGAAAACATGATACTATTGTCGCCGTTGGAGACTTTAATGTGACGCCTTGGTCCTCGTATTATACTATTTTAGCTAGGGCTTTTTCTGGCAAACTTGTGAACGTCACGAAAAGACTTCCTTTTCTTTTTACGCGAAAACTTAAAGAATTACCTCTATTTCAAGCGCATATTGATCATCTCTGGACTACTTCATCGCTTAGCGTACAAAATCTCAAAGCAATCACTATGCCAGGCTCTGACCATAAAGCATTCTTGTTTGCTCTACAGCTTAAATAGTAGTTACCTCACCCCCTAACCCCCTCTCCACTTCGTATAGAGGGGGAATTGCTGCTCCCTCTCCATGTAATGGGGAGGGTTGGGGTGGGGTAAATTACTTCAACACTAAAAATTTGCAAAATTACCAAAAAACTGTATAATTAGATTGATTTACCTTGTTTACACTTCATAGAAAATGATAAACAAAAAAGAAAAATCAATGGAAGACTGACAATTATGATCTATCAAAAAGGATTTCTTTTTCGATATGGAAGATGGAAAGTCTCCTGATGACCCAAAAGATCCTAAAAAATCTGAATGTTTATTCAGTACGGATTCACTTTCTGGATATGGATTAGATTTGGTGTTTGAACTTGTCAAAGAAGCGTGATTTGATGGTATTGACCTTGCTATCTGGAAGAACTTTGATTCTCGAAAAATAGATTATGTAAAAAAACTTTCTGAAAAATATGAGCTTCCTATCAAAGTCATTCAAACCTCTGACAATCTCAATGATAAAGAAATAAATAGAGCTATAGATTTGTGTTATGCGCTTGGTGTTGATACTATTGCTCTCAATGCTCCAAAGTTTTTCAACTTCAAAGCATTCAATTTTATCACTGATAATATATTGAGACGAAGAAAAGAGAATAAAAGTATTCACTTCACTATTATCAATCCTGAAGATTCAAGTCTTTTCGCTTTGCCTATCCCAAAATATCGTTTTAGTAATATGGTGGAGATTGTAAAAAAATATCTTTGCTATATATGATTGGATATATCAAATCTTGATTCTGATACTTTTGAAAGTGATTTCTTGAGAAAGATGAAAGACTTCCTTCCTTATCTCGCGGTTGTTTATTTCTCTGATAAAGGCAGAGTCTGAGAATGACATATCTTGCCCGGTGACTGAGTTTTGAAGCTACCTACTTTCCTCAAAAAGCTTAAAGAATATGGATATACTCGTTATGTAAGCACCAAGATCAAAATATCAAAAGCTGATCTTTCTGATAGTGACAAAGTAAAACTCATCCTCAAAAAATCTAGAAAATATCTTCAAGAATATTATGACGAAGTAGAGTTGGATTAGAAATAAGGACTAAAAATTTAAAGAAAACAAGCTAGCGTAAGCGGGTTTTTGTTTTATCCCAATTAAAAAAAGTCCCCGAAATAATCGAGGGCTCTTTTATTGTTTTAATAATTACTGAATGTTTAATGAAAATTCTTTTTTGATAGTCATTTTCTTTCCTCTCTGATCTAATATTTCTATATCTGCAACCCCCCCTTTTCTGGTCTGGAATATCCCATTTACATATTTTTGTGAATATTGTTCTTTTTTCCAAATATTTCTACTTGTTTCAAAGTCCCAATCAGGGACTGAAAGTGCAATATTTAATGTAAGATATTCTACGCTAGGATGATAATATATTTTCACTCCTACACATGGGTCGGTAACAGTTATAACCTCGTTTTCCTTTAGTTCTTGAATTGCTAATAATAATTCAAGTGTTTTTTTGGTTTCTTCAAGATTTTTTAGTTCCACAACCGGTTGTTCTATACTGGTTCTTATTTCCTGGAGTTTGTTTTTTAGAGAATCAATTTTCACATTGATATCTACTAAAGATTGACTCCAAACGCTGTTGGTTATTAATCCAGTTGCTACAACTAGAATTAACATAATCATTAATTTTTTCATTTTTTTTGTTTTAAGTTTGTTTATTTTTTGTTTTTTATATAATACATATTTACTATTAAATGTCAAGCTGTTTTCACGAGATAATTATATAATAAGCTTGGCTTGATGCCTACTAAATCTAAACATTTTTCCTTATTTAAGACTTAATGGACATTTTTGGGGAGATGATATTTCAAGAAAATATGATGAAATCAAGGGAAGAAATTTGAATTGTTAATGATTTGAATGATAGTTTTATTTTCCTTCTAGATATTGTATCACATCAGCCAAAATTTGATTTATCATATCGATTTCTTCTTTTGTTGTAATCGTATTATTTGGTAGCGACAATTATCATATCTTCAGCATCTTTGGAATAAGGTTTTTTGTCTCGATCAGAATATGCCTTGCAAACTCTAAAACCAACCTTTTTACATAATTCTACAAATTCTTCTTTTGTATATACTCTTACGGAATAATCTTTTTTGGTCTCGTTTCCGTTTTTTTCTTTCAAAATTCGAGATCAATTTATTCTTTTTGTGATGGGATTGTATGTATCAATAATTCTTAGTGTTCCGTCATTAGCTATCGTTCTTATTTCATCGTGTTTGTATTTTCCAGCTTCGATAAAAGGAATATTCACATCTGTGTGCATCAAAAATTGTCCATTCGGTTTCAATGCATTGAAAAAATTCTGTAGCACTTTGACGTTATCTTCATCGTTTTCAAAAAATCAAAACGAGTAAAACATATTTATGATTGCGTCAAATTCAGTATTATATTCCAAATCCAGCATATTTTCTTTTACAAACTGTATTTTCTCCAAACTTTTTTCGGCTTTTTGTTTAGCAACGGATAAGTGTTTAGCATTAAGGTCAGAACCAGTCACTATAAATCCTCTTTTAGCTAATTCAAGAGAATGGCGACCATAGCCACAAGGACAGTCTAAAATTTTTGATTTTGCTTGTAAATTAAGTATCTCAATGATGCCATTTACTTCTGTGGTTGTTCTTTGTTGTAAAGTTTGTTTTTGTGCGACACGATATCCTTCTTTGGAATTATCTCATTCTATATAAAATTCTCAAAAAAAACCATATTCTTCGCTCCACCATTTTTGATTGTTATTATCCATGATAATTAAATAGGTTCATAAATAATTATAATTTTTTATTTTATATTTTCTATTTCTTCTATTTTATGATGAATTTCTTTAATTAATGGTGCTTTAATTCAGTATTCTTTTGATTTCTTTAAAAGATATCATATTAAATGATCAAGTTCATGTTTTTTTATTGTTTTTCTCAAGATATATTTTTCTCAACTCTTTTCATAAAAATCTCCGTAAGTGTTTGGAAAATCTTCTCAAAAAGTTTCATATACCTTCATGATATAATTCCGGATTTCTTCTTGTCCTATTTTGGGTCTACACCAACAATTGACTATTTTTACTATTTCATGAGAGAGATTTTCTAATTGATCAAATCAGTATTCGTCAATTGCATTTTTTGCATTTTTGTTGTATATCACACATAAGGGATTGAAAATACTATTTATAATTCACTTTTTAATTACTTCTCTGTCAAAATTTCCTGACTCCTTGAATATATTGAGATTTGGCTTATTAAACAAATTTTCAATATCTTTAGATCAATCTCAAAAAATTGGAGATTCCTTTAATATTTTTACTCATAATTTTCAGCTATTATTACTTTTGGCAGATATGTTTAAAACTGCAAAAAGACTGTTCTTGATTCACATTTCCTTTACTAATTCTTTGATGTCAAATCAGTTTTGTACGTAAAGAATTTTTCATTCAAAATCTTTTGGAATCGATTCGGTTGTTCATTTGATATCTGGAACTTTATGTGTGTTGATAATATAGTCAACCTCATTAATTTTGACAGGTAAATTATCCCAATTATTTGATTGTAATGATTTTCTTCTTGATACAATAAAAACATTTTCACATCAATTTTCTTTGAGAACTTGAAAAAAATACTGTCAAACTTGTCAGTAACCAAGTATTATTATCTTTTTCTTTTTAATCTCATTTGATTTGTTAATGTCTTTTAAGTTTTCCATATTAAGACAACTAAAAATCTAAATTTAGTAGCTAATCTTTTTATTTGACACTTATCTATTTTTTATCTACGGCTTTTTTACTTTTGAAAATACAATATAATATCATAAACGGAAATGCAACTATCTTTCTAAAACTAGGTTTAACTCGGAGAAATGCTGGATAGTCTTTGAAGAGTATTTTGAGAAAATTGGCAAACTTATTCGTTTCCTTATGAGGGTCGAAAGGGTAAATTATTAAATCTCGGAGAAAACGAAACATGAATTAAGGATTAAGGATTAAGGATTAAGGATTAAGGATTAAGAAAATAATATACATAAATTCTTAATAAGCGAAGCTCTTAATAATCGCCGTAGGCGATCTTAATCCTTAATATAATATATTTTAGTGGCTATGTGGCTTTTTGGTTTTGATTTCTGTACCGTCGTTTTTTACGAGTTTATCGTACAGTTTCTGTTCTACTGCCATATGTTCTGCATGATTTCGATCTACTTCTAAATTGAGCAATTGAGTGAATTTTTGCAAAATGAAGAATTTTTCCAAACTTTCTTCTGCGGCTTTGGTGATGTCTTCAAAAAATGCTTTTGCTTTTTCGTCTCCCATTTTTTTGAAATACTCATCCATTTTTTCTTTTCCTCATAATTTCTCTTCAAGGTTTTTGATTCTTGTCTTAAGCTCTTCATTTACTAATGTCTGGGGGATCATAACCTTCATAGATTTGTTTCTCAGATTTTGCAAAACTCATTCTATTTTTTTGATAAGCTCTTGATCGTATTTTTGATGCTCTATGGACTCTTTGATGTAAGCAATCAGATCTTCTTGATTTTGCAATTTGGTATCATCTCAAAAAAATTTTTTGAGCATGTCAGGCGTCATCTCTGGAAGCACTATTTTTTTGATATCCTTGATCGTAAGTTTGATCTTTTCTGCTTTAGCGTCGCTTTTTTTGTTGTGCAATACTGCAGGTAGTTTTTTTTCATCATGAGTAAGTTCTATGACTTCGTCTTTTTTCTTGTTGATAAATGTCTTTGGGAAAAATGGATCTTCAGCAAATTCTTGTTCACCAATGTAGGTGTGACCTGTATGTATCACTTTCCCTTCTTTGTCGAGATATTCGAGCGCGATCTTGGAAATGGTATCGAGTTGAATATCATCCGCGTCTTGATAATCAGCATATTGTTTTTTGATATTGGTTAATGTCCCTTCTATTTCTTCCTCAGTAGCGGTGTTGTCGATAGGTGTGCAGACTTCTTTTTCCCAATCGTTGTTTACTATTTCTACTTCTGGAAAAATATCGAGTTTCAAAGTGATTATGGTATTACCTTCCCCGTCTTGCGGGGCTCCTTTTTTTCAGTCAGTAGTTTTCTCTTGCTTGAGATCATATGGTTCACCGATAAGTTTAATATCTGGCTGTTCTTTGAGGATTTCTTGAAGTCATATATTGATGAGTTTTTCGTACGCCCCGATAGAAATATATTCTGGTTTTATGCCTTTTTCCACCATATCTAATGGTGCGGATCATTTTCTAAACCCTGGCGCTTCATAGTCTTTTTGAAATTCTTTGAGCATGATAAGTTTAGCGTCTTCATATTCTTTTGCTGTGATTGTGAGCTGGATGTCGTAGTTTGCATGCGCTCATTTTTTTACGTGTTTTTCCATTATAAACGTGAAAGTATAAAAAAAACTGGATAATTATGTGATATATAAAACTAGCAAGATTTCAACGAAAAATTGAAGAATAAAAAAACCCTCTCAGACATTGGGAAGGACTTAATGAATATACATCTAATTGTCTAATTGCTTTCGTACGCTACCATCACAACCATAAAAGTTGCTGCCACTAAACCCAATGGCTCATTGTCTATCGAGATCACAATCTTGCAGTAAAGAATCCGGTCTTGTTCTTATAAGTCCTTTTACATCCAAAGCAACTTTCGGATCATTTATATTAATTCCAACGCCTCACACTCTGGATGAATATGGCGCGTTGATTAAAAATTGTTGCATTGCTGTTGATTGAAATCCAGTGCTTGTAGAGTCAGCATTTCGTACAAAAGTATTATCATCATATGCGTATGCTTTAAATCCTCACGCAAAACTATTCGCTGCGTTTTGTATTTTGTTTGATTGTCACCCAGGAATAACTGAAAAATCAGACGTTCAGTTTATTATATTCCCTGATCATCATCATATACTAGAATCGCTACCATCAACGGTATTGCTATACTCCCCTGCTATAAATGTTCATGATACTTGAAGATTAGCTTTAGGTCATATTGTTCATATGCCTACATTACCTCATGTTAGGATATTGAAAAAGGCTACGCTATTATTACCGATATAAAATCTGTCTTCAAATCATCCCATCATCCAGGTATTTGCTGTGTTATTGAAATTGATATTTGCTGCTTTTCCCACATTATTTTCTTCTAAATATAATTCGGTTTCAGCTGAACTTGTGATATGAAGTTTGCCACTCAGAATCTGCGTTCAGATGCCGACGTTGCCTATATTACTGTTATAAATATCAGTTCCATTTCCCGTCCAATATACATTTTCACTTCATCCTACCCCTCCGCCTCATGATGTTACAAGGTTTTGACTATATACATAGATAAGATCCCCATTAGTATCTATTCAGAGTACTTTTCATGAAAAACTTGATGATGTAGGTAAACCTATTGTATTGATGTATGTTTTTCCATCTCCTGAATAATTAAAATCAAAAAATCTCGTTCAATTGTTTGTTCCGTCACTGGTGATAGTTATCCTTCCTATTGTTTGCCGTGCGTTTTCTATAGTTGAAGGAATGCTTATTTGCGCTAATGTTATCACTGATGCGAATCATAATATTATTGTAAAAAACAAAAGAATGAGATTCTTTACCGAGAGATTATTAGATCAAATTCTATGAACTCTGAACATGCTTAGTAACTTAAAAATTAAAGTTTTTATAGCCTATAGGTAATTATAACCGTAAGTGCTAAAAAAGCAAATTTTTATATTCACCTGGATGATTTAAAATTTTTCACCCGGGTGGATAGCTATTTGTTTGTTTTGACTTGATATTCGTCTATAGATTTGTACTATCACCAGCACGTTTTTACGTTGTTTTTCAATTTATGCCAAAATTACCTGTTAAACCGATAGCAAAAAAAACACCAACATCCAAAAAGACACCTGTTAAGGCAGATACATCTGCAAAGTCTAAAGCGCTTACAGCAAAAACACTTTCCAAAACAAAAGAAGTAAAGACTTCTGTTGCGCAGGAAAAAGATACTGCTAAAGTACTCAAAGCTGATGAGCTTATGGGGTGATGAGGATGATTTTTGTCATGATTAGGATTTAAAAAAGAGAATAAAACCGTAAAGCAAAAAGAGGAAGAACAACGCAAAGAGGAAGAACAGCAAGAAAGCATTATTCTTGAAAAGCCTAGACGCGCGTCATTTTCTTTTGATAAAGTTGAACAAGCAACAACTCATATAGTAGGCAGAAAAGATGATTCATTTGTCAGCAGACCGGCGATTAGATCTTGATCAAGACCAGCGATCGCTCCGACAAATAGACCAAGAAACGCCACTCCTCAACATGGAGGTAAACAACACCACTGAAGCGGTACTTCGTTTCCTGCAAGAACGTGATATCAATGATCTAAACCTAATTATACTCCAGGTAAGTCTCAATATTGAAATAATAAACCATTTAA
This sequence comes from Candidatus Absconditabacterales bacterium, assembly GCA_041663325.1. Taxonomy (GTDB): domain Bacteria; phylum Patescibacteriota; class Gracilibacteria; order Absconditabacterales; family Absconditicoccaceae; genus CAJBLF01. Next base: position 77,812 of record JBAZRN010000001.1, read on the forward strand.
TAGACCATCCTTCCAACAAGCTAAATCAGCTGTACCACAGCCAATTAGAGTTGCGCCAAGAATACAAAAAGTTGCAACCACTTCGGCGAATCTCGTCAAAAAAATTGAAATATATATCAATGACAAAATAACCGTAAAAGAATTTTCTGAAAAAATGGGAGTGCCGTTACCAGAACTTATGAAAAAATTAATTCAAAATAAAATTATGACCTCCATCACGGCTTCCTTGGATTTTGATACTGCAGCGTTGATTGCATCAGAATTTAATATCGTTGTAAAAAAACATGATAATAAGGTAGCTGTCCAAACATTTATGAGTGGAGATTTGCAAGCGATCCTTGATATGGATAAAGATGCTGAACATTTGTTGCCAAGACCACCTATTGTAACCGTTATGGGACATGTTGATCATGGAAAGACCTCATTACTTGATTATCTTAGAAAGACTGTCGTTGCTGAAGGCGAAGCAGGAGGAATTACTCAGTCTATCTGAGCTTCTGTCGTAGAATATAATGGCAAGAAAATATGTTTCATCGATACTCCATGACATGAGCTCTTTACAAGTCTGAGAGCTAGATGAGCAAAATTGACAAATATAGCGATTATCGTTGTAGCTGCTGATGATAGTGTGATGCCACAAACTATTGAATCTATATGACATGCTAAGGAGTCTGGCGTACCTATCATTATTGCGATTACTAAGATTGATAAACCGGGAAAAAATATCGAAAATATCAAACAAGATCTCGCCAAATACGGTCTTACTCCAGAAGATTGGTGAGGTGATACGCCTATGATTGGTATTTCATCCAAATCAGGACAAGGAATACCAGAGCTTCTCGACGCTGTTTTGCTTCAATCAGAAATGCTCGATCTCAAATACAATCCTGATAGATCAGCCGTATGAGTTGTGGTGGATGCGCACAAAGATCCTAAGCAATGAGTGGTTTCTACCATTATCGTGATGACAGGAACGCTCAAAATATGAGATACTATAGTTGCCTACAATACTACAGGAAAAATCAGAAGAATGCAAAATCGAAAAGGACAAAATATTACTACAGCCACTTGATGAGAACCAATACAAGTGCTTGGTATCACCAGTTTACCTGATCCAGGACGTATTGTAGAAGTTGTGAAAAATGAAAAAGAAGCGCAGGAAAAAATATCGCTTATCCAAGAACAAGTCAATAAAACTTCTGGTGATTCAGTGGTGAGGCAATTTATCTCACAAGTACAATCTGGCACATTTGGAGCTGAGCTTAAGCTTATTTTGAAATCTGATTGATCAAGTAGTTTAGAAGCGCTTCAGCAAGCAGTCAATGGAATCCAGTTACCGAAAAATGTTACCATGAAAGTCATCCAATCAAACGTAGGACATTTTACCGAATCTGATCTTTCTCTTGCACAAGCATCGGGAGCATTGCTTTTGGGATTCAATATTTCTATGAACGCTCTACTTAAAAAGAAAGCTGATGCTATGAAAATAGAGATGAAAAACTTTGACATTATCTATGAACTCACTGACTACCTTAATAAGCTTCTTCTCGGAATGGTAGAAATAGAACAGCATGAAGTACTATTTGCCAAGCTTGAAGTCCTTGCAATATTTTTTACTAAAAATAAGGATATGACGATCTGAGGAAAAGTCATTTTCGGAAAACTTCATGGCAAACCAAAATTCACGGTATTGAGACCTGCCACGGATGGAACTCCGGGGGGCGAAGATATTCTCTGTACTGGTCACGTTGTTTCTCTTCATAAAAATAAGGATGAAGTGAAAGAGGTGGGTGAATGAGATCAATGTGGAATAAAGGTGATAACAGGTAAAAAAATAGAAATCTGAGATATTATAGAGTTCTTTGAAATGCAAGACAAGCCCGATTAAAATCTTTGATTTTAATCGAATGCTAAACGATACAATATTATTTGATATACAATAACGTGTTGACTTATTTTCCTATATCATTATATTACTTTTAATGTTTTTATTATGTAATATAATGCAATAGTCCATTCAATGACTAGTAAAGTACAAGAATATATCGATCTGGAACATAGAACGAATAATATAGATAAATGAATTTTTATTGATTTTGGTTTAATTCCCCCTAAAAAACTATCTGCACGTGAATTCCCAGACCTGCTTGTTCCGAATGGAAAAGGGAATAGATGTGGAGATGCGTTGGGTTTTGCTGGTCTTGCTGCCGTAAAAAACAATCTTGAAATAGAACTAAGTCATGCTTCTTTCTTAGAAAAAGCGGTATCTAGTGCAAATATTTCAAAAACATTTGTGGCATTGGATGAGTTTTTAAAAAATCCAGATAAATATATTTTATTGACAGAGTACCTTGCAGGAAAAGATTGAAGTGCTATTTTATATAGGAATTATGATGGAGAACACTTTTTTGATAAGATAAGAATACTCTTTGACAAAAAATATAAGGAAATTTTGCAGAATAAACGTCCTGTGCTTTTCCCATCAAAAAACCTTTATAACAATGCTGAAGATTTTCCCACTCTAGTTAAATATCTCATTGAAAATGATATTGATATGGATTTGCTAAATCCTATTACTGGAGAAAAGTATTCATAACTAACGATTTTATTACTATTTTCTTGGATGAAGCTAATAGTTGGACTTTGAAATCCAGGTCAAGAATATGAGAAAACAAGGCACAATATCTGATTTGCGACATTAGATAATTTTTTGCAAAATGGAAAGTGGAAAGTGGAAGGCGGAAAGCGAAAAGGTGAATGGCAAGAAACTATTATCAATGGTCAGAAAGTGGTTTTTTTGAAACCTATGGAATTTATGAATCGTTCATGATGAGCTGTCAGTGCGATAGCTAATTTTTATAAAATTGAACCAAAAAATATTCTCGTGATCCATGATGATATTGATCTACCTGTTGGAAAGATACAATTAAAACTGGGATGAAGCAGCGCTGGACATAATTGACTAAAAGATATTATTGCTAAACTTGGTGCTCAGGAGTTTTATAGGTTAAGAATAGGGGTTGATAGACCTGTAAATCAAGATCAAGTCGCCGACTACGTTCTTAGTAATTTTAAAAAAGAAGAAAAAGATACTATTGAAGATAAAATGAACGAGATAGAAAAGCTGATTCAAAAATTTTTATCTAAATAATTTTCTCTGATGAAAAAAACATTTTTTCTTGCTAGTGTATGTTGATTATTATTTCTAGCTGGATGTTGATCAACGAGTTCAGCACCTATTTCTCCAGCAATTCAGACATCAACGGTGACAACGATTATTTCATGATATACGATGCAAGAGGTACAACAACATAAAACTGCTAGTGATTGCCGAACAGTAATTAATGGGAAAATATATGATATGAGTGCTTTTGCTTCTCGTCATTCTGGTGGTGCTAATCCTATTTTGGCTGTATGTGGAAAAGATGGCACTGCAATATATGCACAACAGCATGGAACAAATTATTCGCTCATACAAAGCTTTTTCATCGCTACTTTGCAATAAAAAAATCCCCTGATATACAGAGGATAATATATAGATAATCTTTTCTATTTTCTTCTTTCGTTCTCGTTTTTTTTGGAGAGAGCAAATATTATTGCCTTAGGATTTTTTGTTATGATACCAGTATCTATCGGTTTCCCATAAGCATAATATTGCTTTTCTTTGCCCTGTATCGTAAGTTTATATTCGATGTATGAGGAGGACCAAATATGAGTTATCTTTTTTCTGAGTTCAAGGATCCTTTTGTAGATCCTAAACCGTTTTCCTGTAAGGGGTTTCGCGGTGTATTTGATGTGTTCCATATGACTTTTTTTTTACGTTGATAATTTAGTGAAATCTTCATAAGCTTTCTGTACTATCTCAATTGAATTTTTTCCTTTTGCATTGTTTGCAATTCGAGTGATCTTATTGAGCATGTTGTTGCCTTCATTGAAGAAGTTTGGGCAATTTCCAGAGTCTTTCAATTCTTTGAATTTACTTTTCAGAGAAAGGAGATCCCTTTTTTCGATAAATTTTCGTCTCATGAGTTTTTCGAAATATTTTTTAGCGTTTTTTTCAAAAGAGTTAGTAGTGGCCATGGTCTTGTTTTTAGTTTATGATTTTATTTTTACTTCTTGTATCTATTCTATCCTTAAAGTCAAGCCTTGTTTAAAAAATCATTGAGTGGCTTCAGTACTTTAAACACTGAAAGACAATAATCTACAAAATCTTCTTGAAGGACTATTTTGTCTGATATATCGTGTCCTATATATCGAGATTTCATCTTAAGAAATTCCCCTGCTTTGTGGTCTGGTTTGAATCATTTTGGCATTCTCTTATATTGTTCTCATTGAATCGTACCAAATTTTTTTTTGAAGGCTGGAGTGCTGATAATTTTCTCTAACTGTTTATAATGTTTAGCAATATATATTCTCACTCTCTCGGCGGTAGCTCTTGGCGGTAGATACATTCCTCCACCGATAAAAGATTTTCCTGGACCGATATCTACGTAATATCCTGCTTCGTTACCATGTTTTCCTTCATCACAAATGATGACTCATAAATTTGTTTTGTACGGAGATTTGTCTTTGGTAAAGCGGATATCTTTATTGAAACGAAAGGTCGCATCTTTGATATTTAGGTCTCAAATATTTTTATCAAGTTTCCTTGTTGCTATAATAAGTTTTTTAGCAAATTCGTGAAAATTATCTCTCACCATATAGTAGAGCTCTCTATTCTTATTCATCCATTCCAGATTGTTATTTTCTTTGACTGCTTTGAGGAAAGCGAATGTTACGTCGTTGATCATTTTAGAAAAGTTATAATTTAGAAGGACTTTATCACGTCATTTTTGATCCCTATTTACGTCATTTCCTTGAAAAAGGGAATCCAGTTTGTTTAGTATGGATTCCCAATCAAGTTGGGAATGACGCTGGAATGGTTAAGGAAATAACGATGGAATGGCTTTTAAAATAAACTCTGCGTCTTTGGTTTTGATCATTCACTAATTATATTTCTGAGAAATGGAAATTGTTTGATAATAGTTTCTCGTCATTCGTATATCTTGATTCCAAGCTCCTGGGCTTTGATCTTTTTGTTTCCTGCCTTTTCTCCGATGAGCATAAAATCCGTGGTTTGGGTAGGTGATTCGTGGAAGAGGTAGCCGTTCTGTTGAAAATATTCAGCGATTTTTTCTCTAGAAATGGGAAATATTCAGGTTATAGAAAAGCTTCCTTTGGCTTCACTTGCCTTAAGATGATCAGTATATTTCATTGGATCCATATTCACCCCAGCCTTTTCTAATTGGCCTAAAATTTTGAGATTGTGTTTATCATGAAAAAATTTCGTGATATTTTCTACCGTCTTTTCTCCGATTCCGTAAATGCTTCATAACCATTCAGCATTAGTCAAATTATTCATTATTCATTGTTCATTATTCATTTGCGAAGCAAGGTCCTGTGCCATTTTTTTGCCGACATGAGGGATGCCTAATCAATTCAATAATCTCCGCAACGCCTTATGTTTCGACTCTTCTACTCCTTTGGCTATTTCGGCAACTTTTTTATCACCGAATCCTGGGAATTTACGTAACTGAATTTGTATGGTGTGATCAGTGAGTTTGTAGATATCAGCTACGTTTTCTATGATTTTATTTTCTACGAGAAGATCAACTATGCTTTCACCAATACCATTGATATCCATGCAATTTTTGCTCACGAAATGCTGGATTTGCTGCTTTGTTTTTTCGGGACAATGTGGATTCTCACAATAATAATGCATGTCTTTTTGAATGACTGGTTCTTTACATGACGGGCAAGTTTTTGGTGGGCGAATTTTAATTTCCTTTCCTGTTCTGCGATCTGTAATGACGCTTACGATATAGGGAATCACTTCGCCGCTTCTTTGCAATCGAATCCAATCATACAGATGAATATCTTTGTCTTTGATGAAATCAAAATTATGGAGACTGACTCTTTTGAGTGTTGCTCCGCTGAGTTGGACGGGTTGGAAATTCGCGACCGGTGTAATGATTCCTGTTCTTCATACTTGGAAATCCACTGAAGTGATTTGCGTAGCTGCAAGCTGAGGTTGAAATTTATACGCAACTGATCGGCGCGGATGATGATCTGTGGATCAGATAATTTCGCGTTGCTCCTGGTTTTCTACTTTGATGACTAATCCATCAAATTCTATATCTTGTTTTTCTAACATTTTTTTAGTTTCTGGATCTTCGCATAAATTAATAACTTCTTGGATATTCAACCCTGTTTTTTCTCGCGGGAAAACTGGCAACACGTTGTTTTGGCTTCAATCTCCAAGCTTCAAGTTTCAAGCTAATACATCATATATATAAACAACCAATCCTCTCTTGGCGACTTCTTTGGGATCCAGCAATTTGATACTTCCTGCCGCTGCATTTCTAGTGTTGGCAAATGGGATTTCTCCTTCATCTTCTCTCTCTTTATTGAGTTCTTTCCAGATGCTTTTTGGCATTAGAATTTCTCATCTCACATGAATATCGAGCGGAAGTTTTAATTTTTTTGGAACATTCTTAATGGTTCTCACATTCTCCGTTACATCATCACCGACCAATCCATCTCCACGCGTAATTGCTTGAGTGAATATTCATTTTTTATAAATGAGCTCTACACTGAGTCCATCAAACTTAGGCTCTACACGATAAGAAATCGTTCTTGAATTTTTGAAATATCTTATAACTTCTTTAGTGAAATCAGTTACCTCCTTGCTCTTTTCAGCCTCTTCTAAACTCAATATCTCCATAGATTCTCATTCGTGAATGGTAAGCTTTGTTTCGTCTATGCCTGAGATATAAAATATTTTTATATATTTATCTTTTACTACGTGACTTGCGAAATTTCATATTTCTACCAAATCTTTTTTATCTATTTTCCCTTCTAGTTCTTCCTGGATTTCCCTGATTATGCCTTCTTCGTGGCTTTCATTTTTTTCTGTGCTTCAACCAAATAATGTTATCTTTCAAGGACTGGCCTTGGTATTGTGATCTCTTTTTTGAAAGAGATATTTTCCATCTTTGGTTTCTAAAATAATATTTGTGCCAAAAACAATATTATCTTTGTCAGTATTTTTGCTAATGGTATTCTTTTCTAATATTTTATGAATCCTTTCATCTCGTTCTTCCAGATCCTTAGCGTTGTAGGTATTTTCCAATGACATGAGTTTGCTCTCGTGTTGCGCTTGTTTAAATCATTCGCTCACTTGTCCTATTAATCACTGGGTAGGACTATTTGAGGTGATGATTTCTGGATGAACTTCTTCTATCTTTTTGAGATAATCAAAAAGTTCATCATATTCTTTGTCCGAGATAATTGGTTTATTCTCAATATAATATTGATGATTATGATCTACAAGACAATCAATCAATTGAATATAAAAATCTGACAGCTCTTTCGGATTAATTCCGCTGATTTTGGGATGGTGTTGGATGAAGGATTGGATGTGTTTTGTTTGTTCACTTAAATTTAACATAAGAATTAATTGATTAAAAGATTACGAATTGCGGATTGCGGATTTTTTTGTAGTTAAGTTCTGTTGTTTTTTTAGATCTTCTAAATATTTTATAAATCATCCTATTTGTTTTCATGTTTCTAATAGTAAATTATTTATTTCATCAAAATCTTTTTGGTTGATATATCAGACCACAAATGCAATATATGCTTGATTTCTAGTTTCTCAACAACTTCATTTTGCGATTTTTAGATATCTTACTAATTCGTTATTATTGTTTTTCTCAAATCACTCAACTATATTACTACTGATTGAGACAACAGCTCTTCTTATTTGATCTTTTAATCAGTAATCTTTTGTAAATCTTTCTGTAGAAGAAATATCATAAATTAACTTAGTAATTTTTAGTGCTAATTTCCAAACTGGAATATCCTCAAATTTTTCTATTTTCATTTTTTAATATTTATAATATAAATTCGTAATTCGCAATCCGTAATCAATAAATTGTTTAATCCATTTTTTAAATATATTATTTCCCTTTAAAGACAACTCCAAAGGTAGCTAAAATGATGTAAGCATCGAGGAAGAGGGATCGATTCTGAATGTAATAGAGGTCCAGTTTTGCTTCTTCTTGGAAATCCAAATTATCTCTTCCAAATACTTGCGCATATCAAGTAATACCCGGTTTGATAGAGAGCAGTCTTTTTTGCCGCAATTCATAATTTTTCACTTCATCAGGCAGATGCGGTCTTGGTCCTATAAGTGACATCGTTCATCGAAATACGCAGAATAGTTGAGGTAATTCATCGAGCGATGTTTTTCTCAAAAATTTTCCTACTCTCGTCACTCTTGGATCATTTGCTATTTTTGGCAATACTCATTGTCTGATATTAGCATCGGATTCGATAAGTTTTTGATAGAGATCATCTGCTTGTTTGCCCCCATATCCCACACTCATGTGAGTATACATACTACGGAATTTGAGAAATGTGAAAAGTTTGCCGTATCTTCCTACTCTTTTTGATTTATATATTATAGGACCACGAGAGTCTATCATGATAATTATGCTGATAATAATCATAAGTGGCGAAGCGATAATAATCAATCATAATGATGCGAAAAGATCAAATAACTTCTTGAGTACAATGGATCGTCCATCGAGCTTAGAATGTTTGTATTCCAGCGCAATAATATTGTCGATATTTTCTGGTGAATATACTACGTCTTCGAGGAAAAATCATTCGCTGATATGATAAAACCTTGTGTTATCACTAAATCTCACTTTTTCAAACATGCTTTGTAATGCTTCTTTTTCAAAACTTCCTACAGCTACCACAATGAAATACTTGGTAATATCTATGTTTTTTATTTCGTTATATTTAGCAAACTCTGTCTTAAATGAAAACCCATTTTTTATTTTTTCTATAGCTTTGTAGCTTTCTAACGTATCACTTCATACGATAAGTATTTTATTATCTCATTCCCTATGTCTTTTTGCTTCAAGATAATTTCGTACTTGATCAAAAAGAAACAGCACAAGAAAACTCACAAAAGCTCCTACAACAATGATAAACCTAGATATTCAAAAAAAGAAAACAAATCCTTGTCCAAAGTATCAGATAAAAGTAATAACAATAATCCAATATAACCAGCTTTTGGTAAAGGTCTGAAAATATCTTTGAATAGGTTTATGGAGCTCATATAAGCCTTTTACTATGCCTATAAGCACAAATGCGAATGCCGCAATGATGCCAAAAGCCATGTTTTCCTGATAATTGATTACAGGGATTTTGAGCTGAACACCTGGTATCAAATCAGTAAAAAGACGGATTCTATACATCACATAAAATACCACAATAATGATCCCGATATGAATAACTGGTCTCAATAAACGAAGCAATATGTTGTATCTTTGTTTCATACTAACGACTAAAGGATGTAAAACTACTATTAGGCGAATGGTATTCGTCCCTACATCTTTTCTATTGGACGGATGATCTGTTTTACGATTTCTTGTATTTGTTGCTCAAACTTCCCTTTTGCTGGCATGCTGAATCCCGCAGCTAATTTGTGCCCTCATCATCACAATGCTTTTGCTATTTTATTGCAATCAATTTCTCCTTTACTACTATTTTCTCCTTCTGACTTCTTAGCTCTGAGCGATCATTTAATCACATCGCCTCTTTTGCTAATAAGGAGCACTATCCTTGGTCAATCCACATTTTGAATGATATGCAATCCATAGGCAGCTTCTTCTAAATCAATATCATATTTTTCTAGTTCAGCTTCGTCATAATAGGTATACAGCAATTCATTTTTTTGGTGTATTCTGTTGAGAAGCAGCTGGAGAAATTTTATAGAATTTAATGATCTTTTGCGGATAAGGTTGTTTACCACCAATTCTTTTTCAGCGCCAAGTTTAAGAAGTTTCAATGCATTGGCAAACGTCCTGATATGATCTTCTTCAAAAAGAAAATTCCCAGAATCAGAAGTTATTCATAAATAAAAATACGTAGCGATATCTTTGTCATACAATTCTGACCGCCATTTGTACGTATGTTCAAACAATATTTCACAGGTGCTTATACTTTTTGGATCTTTGATGATGATGCCGTGATCTAATCCATTTCCTGGGTGATGATCAAATACTACAATATGTTTTTGCTGAAAATAATCAGGGTTATTCTCCTCTATCGTTCACATACGATTGATTCATGTAAAATCTACGAAGAGAAGGAGATCATAGTTTTTGTAATCAAAACGTGATTTGAGTCTGTTTATGTTTTTTATAAAATTGAATATTTTGCTGGGTTTGTTGGGTACAAAATAGCTGATTTGTTTTTTTTGTTTTTCCAACAATCTTCCTAGACCTAGCATAGCGCCTATACAATCTCCGTCTGGATTCATATGTCCAAAAATGGCTATTTTTTTAGCTTGTTCGATCATATGTTTGGCTGTACTACTATGTTTATGCATCAATATTACTTGGTAAGTAAAGCGTGTATTTTTTGGATTCCTTCTTCATTGAGCAAAAATGTTTTGTTGCTGATAGTAATTTCTTGATCACCTTTATGGGTTTGGGTCAGTGTTATGATTTCATTGATTTTTTGTATATTGTCGGGCAATACAAATGTCGTTTGCGGCGATGTCGGTGATATTTCTTTAGCAATATTTGCTTCTGATTTTATTTCGCCTCCTCCTTGTTCTTCTCCTGTTGATTGCAATCTCAATAATTTTGCTTTTACTACTGTCATCTCTGAACTATATTTACTTCATGACTGCTTGATAAGCTGGTCACGAGATACTTTAACTATTTTTTCTATACTTATCGATCTTCCTTTGAATCCTGTGATCACTAAGATATCAAATCTTTTGAAATCCAATACCTCTCTCACAAAAATTTCTGTAGTTCCCGATATATCTTCTATCTGGATAAAAAATCATTTCTTCTTCGCTCTTTGAATATTTTTAATATATCCAACAATCACAAAATTTCAGAAGTTTTCTTTTTCTTTGAATTGTGAAATGAAATTATACCTCTTGATATAGAGATACAGCCCATCGAGCAGATTGCCTGATACAAACACTTTGAAGACCTCGTATTCCATCATTAACTTCTCTATCACAGTAGCAACAGGGACTTGTTTTAATGTCATTTTACTGCTCATTTCCATCATGCCAAAAAGTCCAGTTCATGAATCTTTTGATTTTTTTGCTCGCTCCAAAATAGTTTCACTATTGGCTAATAAAATTCCGCGATCACCAAATTCATCAAACGCTCATGATTTGATCAATCATTCTGCAGATTTTTTGTTGACGATAGGAGCGCATCTTTTGATAAAATCTTCCAAAGTCTGATATGGTCAATTTTTTGTTCTTTCTTCTTGAATGACTTCTCCTATTTCCAATCATAATCCTTTTATACAAAAAAATCATAATCTGATTTCATTTCCTATTGCTGCTACATGATTAAAGGATTGATTGATATGCGGAGGTAAGACCAGGATTCCTTGATTCTGCGCTTCAGAGATATAAAGGCTCAATTCATCTGTATCTTCCTCTACGGATCTGATCAATGACGCATAAAATTCTACGGGATAATATGCTTTGAGATACGCTGTTTGATACGCTATCATCGCATAGCATACGGAATGCGACTTATTGAATGAATATGATGCCGCCGGTTCTATCATCTTTTCATAAATATATATCGCTGTCTCTTTTTTGTATTCTCTATATTCTTTTGCTCTCTTGGTAAATTCTTTTTTGATTTGCTCAATGATCTCTTTTTTCTTTTTACCGACTCACCTTCTGAGCAAGTCAGCTTCTGCAAGAGAAAATCATGCCATAGATTGAACCAAAAACATCAGCTGTTCTTGATAGACAGCGATACCGTAAGTAAGATTCATGATCGGAGCTAAATCTTCAACCAGTTTTATATTTTCTTTATCAGTTTCTTCTTCACCATGTTTTTTTACCAACATTTCTCTGAGTTCTGCACTCATATAACTGATAGGTTCTTCACCATTTTTTCTGGCGATATAATTGGGAATAAACTCCATAGGTCCTGGACGATAGAGCGCATTCATCGCTACGAGATCGTTGATGGAGTCTGCTTTTAGTTTGATAAGAAATTTTCTCATCCCGCTCGATTCAAACTGGAATATTCCTGTGGTGTTTCCTATTTGAAATACTTTTTGAAAGGTAAACGGATCTTCCAATGGCGGCTGGAATGAGGTATCCTCAAAAAAACGTGAAAACATTTCTGGAAGTTCTTTTCCTTCTTTTTCCTGTTTTTTTTGAATGATTTTGATGCAATTTTTGATCACCGATAAATTTCTGAGACCAAGGAAATCCATCTTCAAAAGTCAGATAGTCTCTAATGTCGGTCAGTCATATTGGCTTATGATTGTAGTATCTCATTCTTTGGTATATTGCACAGGCGAGTATTTTGTTATTTTTTCTGGAGCGATGATTATGCCGCAAGCATGCATACCAAGCTGCCTCATGTTGCCTTGTAATTTTTCTGACAGCTCTGCCGCTTGTTGTATTTTTGCGTCTCATTCATAAAGCGCTTTGAGTTCTTCACCTACGTCTTGCGATTGTACCGCTTGAAGTAATGACATTTTATCGGGCATGAGTCAGGATATTTGATTTGATTTTTCAAAGGGAACTCCAAGCACTCTCGCCACATCTTTGAAAGCCGCTTTACTTGCCAATTGCATATAGGTTCAGATAGAGCATACTTTATCTTGTCCATATTTTTCCTTTACATATTGCACTACTTTTTCTCTTTGCACATCTTCAAAATCTATATCAAAATCTGGCATCGATATACGCGCTGGGTTGAGAAATCTTTCAAAAAGCAATCCGAATTGTAAAGGATCGATATCTGTGATTCTTATTACCCATGCCAAAATTGATCCTGCTCCTGATCCTCTTCCCGGACCCACGACAATCATATTTTTTTTTGCCCAACGGACGAAATCTGCTACGATAAGAAAATAGGAATTGAATCCCATTTCTTTGATCACTTTGAGCTCGTATTCCAAGCGATTGATATATTCTCCCATAGTTCAAAACGATTTTTCTCCTCCTATAGCTATAAGCGGTATATCTTTGTTTGCTTCTATATATTGTTTCTTGTGTTGAGTGTATGTGTCCAATGTTATTTCATGAAGTTCTTCAGGTTTGATCTCTTGTACTGGCTTCGTCAATACTCATTGATCTGAAATTTTTATCATTTCTAAAATTGTGTCTTGATCCCATCATAGGCCAAATTTATAGCATAATCATTTGTATGCGCGATAACGGAGTTCGAATTCATGGATATGCATAACTATAAGGACTAATTAAGAGATTAAATGATTGCGAATTGCGGATTACGAATCCCTGCATTTAGTGTAGTTATTCAGTATGGGTTTTCAAATACAAATATCATTATGATAGTAATTTACCCCACCCCAACCCTCCCCATTGCATGGAGAGGGAGCAGTAATATTTATCCCTCTCTACGTAGTGGAGAGGGGAAGGGGGTGAGGCAACAAAAAAGCCCTACATTGCTGTAGGGCTTTTCGTATTTGTTAGCATAAGATCATATTATACTCCTATAGTCGTCAATAACCAGAAAATAGCACTTACTACTAACCAACTCACCCCGATAAATACCAATCCGATAGCTGCTTGCTGTAAGATTTTGAACCCTTTCTTGTATTTAGCATCATCTCCAGCTGCGGTAACCATTTGGAAACCTCCAACGAGCAAAATAACCAAAGCAATCAATGCTAACATTCCTAGCATCCAGTTGATGAATGTTTTGATAACGTCAATCAATTTTCCTTGTTGAGCTGTTCCTGTTCCTGATATTCCCACACCAGCAGTATTAGTTACATCACCAAACCCTCCTTGAGCTAGAGTTACTAAATTTCATACGCTAAGTATTCCAAATACCAAAACAGCTAAAACCTTTGCCGATAATTTTTTCATTTTTTTCATTTTTTAAAGAAGTTAAAAAAAACTTAGTTGACTATATAATAGATTTATAGAATATAAAATCAAGTATTTTCTACAAACCATATTTTCACTTATACTACAAATTTTTATTCCTTTTGCAAGATAAAAGATTTCAGAAGATTGACTGATAATTTCAGAAGATATAATCAGATGACCCCAGCAGACCGAGGGCAGGTTTCAGAAGATTGCTAAAATACTTATGTAAATAAGTTGTTGAAAAAAACAAAGGAATGATTACCCTACGATTAATTCTTAATTATTAATTCGTAATTATAGGATGTTAAGGTCACATTCACATAGATATAATTTTGATCAAAAATTGGAGCACTTGTTGCAGACCAAGACATTTTTGAAGTTTGTAAAAGTAACTAAAGATTTTTATTTGCTCTGTTTTTTTGGATTTTTGTTTTTGATATTGGTGGTAAGATTATTTTATCTTCAAATCATACAGCACAACTATTACGACAATCTTCTCAATCAACAGCATGTAAGCGAAACTTCGCTTAAAGCTAAGAGAGGAAACATATTTGCTGATGATAAAGCAGAAAAACATATTCAACTTACCGATAATATTAGTATGTATAATATCTTTGTAGATCCAAAGTTTATCTGGAACAAAGAAAAATTTATTGATATTGTCGCTCCCGTAGTCTATCAACATTTTTGTCAGCTGTATGGTATGCAAGAAGTCACTCAAGTTGAATGTATTCACAATATAGAACAATTTACTCAAACGCAAATCATCCCTCCCAAACCACAATTTTTTTATTATGGAAGCGGGATTGTATCTTCATGATTTTTTCTTTATGATCAGACGGGCTATGATTTACAGCTTCAGCAAATTCTCAGTGGTTTTACTCCAAATACCGCGTTGAGTCTCATAAAGACAAGACTCAATCAAATGATCTATATCGGCATCAAGCCCAAAAATTATCTTGGTTTTTTTGCTAATACCAATTTTCTTGCAGATTTAATAAAACTCAATCTCTCCTATATAGATATTCAAAGTAAAAATTACGTATATATAGTGCCTGATAGAATCGGTAACGCAAATAAAGACACTTTACCGCTCAAAAAACTTCTTGATAAATATTGATATCTTAATAATTTTCCAAACTTAGAAAAAGTATTTTCTCAACAAGAAAATAGGTACGTTAAAATCATTTCCGA
>JBAZRN010000002.1:0-74918 GCA_041663325.1 Candidatus Absconditabacterales bacterium
TGGCGAAAATCTTCATAATCATTTTCTGTCCTTAGCGGTGTTAGTTCATATTTAATTTCTTGTTTGTCTTTTGTTTCTCATTTTCATTTTTTTTTGATTAAAGTGATAGTCCCAAATTTCTCCGTCCTAAAATGAGAAAATCCTACTTTATTTATTTTTTTGTAAATTTCTTCAGGTTTTCCTGCTATAGTAAAATCTATGTCGATAGGCGAGTTCTCCATTCATAAAAGTAAATCTCTGATGCAGCCGCCAACCAAAAAGAGTGTATTCTGATTTTTAATTTTTTTCTGAAGAAAATGTATGTGAGTATCCAAAACTGAAAATTTATCAAAGTGAAGCATAGCTATAGTGCAATTAAAAGTTAAGAACTACGAATTATATATAGATAAAGTCATAAGCTTTTCAAGAAAAGAAAAAAAGCTGGAATTGTATCACTAAGTAGCTATAACAGGAACAGTAATTTATCTATTTTTTTTTTCTTATGCAAAAAAAACTTCGTATAGCGATTGTGTGTGATTCGATTGATGATAGCTCGCTTGGCGGATCCTTTATTTCTGGAGAAAGATTCGGAGCATGATTAGCAAAAAAAGGGCACGAGATTATTCGAATTACTTCCAAATTTAAAGAGATAGAGAGAAAAAAGGATTTTGCTTACGCGAAAATGTATGAATTTCCGCATTTGCCACGTATATGAACATATGGCGTCTGTTTCGCGTATACATCAGCAGCTCGTCTCTGCAAAATTTTCCAAAAAGAAAAAATAGACATCATCTATAGTATTCATCCAAGCATCATTGCCTGGCAAGCTATTCGTGCAGCAAAAAGACTTCGTATTCCTATTATTAGTCATTCTCATGTTTGGCCAGAATTACTGCTCCCATGAGCGCCTCACGTTATCCAAAAATTCATCAAAAAAGTAATTGCAGGAATGTACAGAAGATGCGATGGAATTATTTCTCCTACAGCGTTCACCAAAAAAATATTTGACGATTGCTCGTTGCAAAATCAACAAGTTATTATTAGCAATGGAGTGGATACCTCTATTTTTTGCCCTTCATTGTGAGTAAAGAAAAATATGTTCACTATTCTCTATACAGGGAGATTGGATCAAGAAAAAAATATCCCGTTTTTGTTGGAAGCGCTTCATCTATTGAAAAAACAAAAAAAGCTTTTGCCAAACATGCGTTGCGTTTTGGTCGGATGATGATCTGAAGAAAAAAAATTGCGTACCATGGTCACAGAGTATTGATTAGATGCTCTTGTTGACTTTGTTAGTAAAATGCCATCAATTTCACTCGTGCAATTTTATCAAGAAGCATCGGTATTTGTATTGCCTTCACTTTATGAGTTGGAAAGCATGGTAACATTAGAAGCTATGGCTTGCTGATGCCCGTTACTTATTTCAGACAGTCCTACCAGCGCAGCCAAAGATTTCGTCCACAACAACGGCTATACGTTTAATCCCAAAAACCCTCAAGATTTCGCTGATAAAATATATAGTCTAAGTACCAATCCAGAACTATGTAAGCTGATGGGCAAAATAAGCAGTGAACAGGCGCAAAAATTTTCCTTTACTCTCAGTGTCCAAAAATTAGAATCATTCCTGTTATCTTTTATCCGTGCATAAGATTTATTTTTTTACTATCTCCCTTGTATGGAGTGGATCATTGTATTATTAGTCAAGTATAAATATTTGATTATGTTCGCATTGATGTTTGCGGAAGGACCAGCAGTAAGTTTTATCTGCGCTTTTATGGCAGCTCAGTGATTTTTCTCTTTTGGCATTGTGTATCTGTTTTCTATTTTCGGTGATTTGATAGGAGACGTTATGCGATACTGGGTAGGCAGATTTGCAAGGAAATTTGGAGCTAAAGATTTTCTGGAAATGAAAGAAAAAGGGCAGAGTATAGATAAAAAGTCTCTCAAACGAAAAGCACATATCAGTATGCGAGTCGCGAACAAAATACAAAAATTGGAAAATAAATCAGTATTTCAATATATCCAAATACAGATGAAAAAACGTTTTTTCTGGGCATTATTCCTCATTAAGATTACGCCACCCCTTTCCGTTCCGGGACAAATTTCTTTCGGATTCTTTAAAATACCATTTTCTAAATTCTTTTTCCAGACGACACTGCTTATTATTATTTTTGAATCCGTATTTCTCAATTTGGGATATTTTAGCAGTATGTCCATCAATACGTTTAAAGATAGATTAGATATATTTTGATTTATTATCAGTGTCGTCGTGATAGGATGACTTGCTTTATGGATTGCTTTTTTGATCGTCAAGAGAATGAGATTACTTTCTAGATCTAAATAATTTTTTACTTCTCTCTTATGCGCCATGAAAAAAAAATATTTTTTTCTCTATATCCAGGCGGGAGGAGGGCATATTTCTACAGCAAAAGCAATAGCTAGATATATGGATAAGCATTACTCATCCGCAATAGATCCTGTATTGATAGATGGCTTTACCGAAGCTCCATGATGGCTCAAAAATATTATTATTGATGGATATAAAAAATCACAGACTACCGGACAACGAGTGTATGAATTTCTTTACCGGTGCAATAAACGACGGTTTATTGCCAAAATATGTCAGGTTATTTTATCTCGATTGCTTCAAGGATATATCAAAAGGCTCATCATCAAAGAACGTCCAGATCATATAGTAATCCTGCATTTTTTCTTAGTCAGACCGACCGTACATATGATAAAAAAATTGAAACTAGATATTCCAGTTACCACCATAATTACGGATCCGTTTACTATTCACAAATTACGATCGTTAGACAAAAAAATGAACTATGTTGTTTTTAGCGATCAGGCGAAAGATCGTATTGTCAAGAGGGGAGTCGCATCAGAACAAGTAAAAATATGTCCTGTTATTCTCAAAGAAGAATTCTCTCACCCCTTATCGTCAGAAAAAGTCAGAGAAAAAAAGAAAGAACTATGATTGTCTTCAGAAAAAAAAGTTATTTTCATAATGTGAGCGGGAGATGGAATGCCCAAGTGAGAGAAGATAGTGCAAGAAATCATTGATACAAAAATAAACGCGCAGATAATGATTGTCTGTGGGAAAAATCAAAAACTTTTTCGTGATACACAAGCCATTGCTCATCAGCATCCAGAATATATGATCAAGATATTTGGTTTCGTGGATTTTATGTATGATCTCGTAAATGTTGCCGATATTATTATCACAAAATGATGACCAGCAACGTTAATGGAAATTTTGATGATGAACAAAATACCAGTGATTAATAGTTATATCTGGGAACAGGAAAAATGAAATGTGGATTTTATTGTCCACAACAACGTTGGTTTCTACCAGCCGAATATTAAAAAGATGGTCAAAATAGTTGATGAAATGCTACAATCAGACTTATCCGTCTATCATCAGAACATTCAAAAACTACAATTGAAAAACGGAACCCAAGAAGTAGTGGAGTATTTGATGGAAAGGGTATAAAAAAATATTGATTTTTGTATTGGTATCTATATAAGCAACCCCGTTATATGGGTGCGTAGCTCAATTGGCTAGAGCAGGTCCCTCTTAAGGACAAGGTTCGGGGTTCGATTCCCCGCGCGCCTAGATGACTTAGATCTGATTCGTTTCAGATTTTTTTTGTAGCTCAATTGGTTACCCCGAATGGTCGGGGTTAAGGACAAGGTTCGGGGTTCTCCAGCTTTGTTGGACTTCATTACATATTGGATTCCCAGCTCCTATTTGAAAAATCATCTGATGAAATATGTAGATTTTTTTGTTACACTTACTCACATTACTACCAAAAGACCTATTTCACATAAAATGATATTGCTTTTCCGCTCGTAATACATATGTTATATTTAAACAAAAAAACAAAAAATATGTTGGACAATGATTTACATCGTTTTCTGTTGCAGCAAGGAATTCCTCAAGAAAGTTTGCCGAAGTTGATCGTAGTTTCAAAACACGATTTAGTACCCATAATGGAGGGGTACGATAAAGAAAATAGAACAAAAAATTTTTACATTTGTGTCTGCAATAGTGGACACGATGTCTGCTGTAATAATTCGAATTGGACGTTTTCCGGATGGAATATTCGGGTAAATGGATGTAATGTAGTATTTTTCAAAGGAGAGTGGGTATTTGATATTACTAAGATTCCCATCTTTCAAAATATTCTTTTCATCGTGTCAAAACGTACAAAAGAAAATGAATTAGCTCGTCGTAGAGATATGGTTTTCTTCTCAAATGATAGAAAAAAACTCATAAAGAAATCAAAGAGAAATGAGACAGAGAGAAGAAAAACTAGCAAAAGTAATTATCGATAACCAGGAGAGAATTCTCTCCTTTTTTTGATTAAAACAGTCGGTGTTTATATATTTCCTCTTTTTTTTACTGATGACTTTAGTAAAGTAGACAAAGGCTTTGAGCTTTAAACTTTTATCTTTAAGCTATAAATTATGCGTTTTTATGATGAAGTAACGATAAATGTACAGTCAGGAAAGTGAGGCGATGGAACGGTTACCTGAAGAAGAGAAGCGGGAGTCGCTTTTTGATGACCATCAGGAGGAAATGGCGGTAAAGGATGATCCGTTATCTTACAGGCAGCCAAAGACGAAAACACACTCCAAACCTACAGATATAGATCAACCTTCAAAGCAAGTCCTGGAGAAGGAGGAAAATCCAGAGACCAATATGGCTCAAATGCAGATGATTTGATTTTGCAAGTCCCTATCTGAACCCTTGTAAGAGATAAACTCACGGATGAAATACTCTATACTTTTACCAAAGATGGAGAGCAATATACTGTAGTCTCCGGCGGTGAATGATGACTCGGCAATATCCATTTCAAGGATGCTGTCCATCAATTTCCAACCTTCTGTTTACTCGGAGAACCAGGCAACAAAAAAGAAATTGTACTTGAACTCCAATTGCTTGCAGACGTCGCATTGATCGGGACGCCGAGTGTTGGCAAAACCAGCATTATCAATAATATCTCAAATACCAAAGCTAAAGTCGCTGACTATCCATTCACGACCTTGATACCAAATCTCTGATCTGTGACGATCCAAAAAACTCATTTCAATGTCATCGATATTCCCGGTCTCATCAAAGGCGCTGCCGAAGGGAGAGGACTTGGCAACGCATTTTTGCGCCATATTCTCAAAGCGAGAATTTTTTGTATGATTGGCGATATTTCTAGGTATGACAAATGAATCACGGAGATTCCAGAATTGCTCGATGAAATCTGCACTTATACGCGCACCAAATTTAGCAAGGATCCTAACGCGGTAGAAATTCAAATCAGAGAAGATAAGGGAATGATCACCTTGTTTATTTACGAGGAAGGAAAATTGGTTATCGAAAAAAGGATGCTCTTTCTCATCAATAAATATGATCTCGTCAACGATCCAGAGATTCTCAAAGAATATAAAATGCAATTACGGAAACAAATTTTAGATTTTTTCAAACAACATAAACTCTGAACCAAAATCACGAAAAAACTTCTCGAAGAGCATACCTTTACGATATCGGCTGCGACCCATTTCGGCGTCGATGAACGATTGAAAAAAGTAGTTGAAGTGCTAAAAAAAACTGATGTCCAAGAGGTGTATCATATAGAAAATATCCCTCATCATGAAGCGAAACATATCGAAAATTCAATCAGAAATATTAGTGATCAGGAAAAAGAAGTTTTGATTAATGAGAATTATATTTCAGCAACAGATGCTCAATATGTAAGTGTTCGAGAAATTTACAATGAGGAATTTGCTAAACTTGTCCGACAGCTTCAACGAGGAAATGATGAAGCTGAAGCTCGATTTCGAAAGCAAATCGGGCAGAGATGATTGCTTGAAGAATTTGAAAATAGAGGAATACAGAAAGGGGATATTTTTAAAGTGTTAAGTCCATACAACGGGCAACCCGCTAAATATATACAATATTAAATTTAGAATTTAGAATTCTGAATTTAGAAAATACAATATAGAAACAGAAAACAGAGGATTTAATATAGAAATTGGCAATTTTTAAATTATTTCTCTTTCTACATGCTAAATTATTTTATTTTTCTAAATTCCCCCTTTTCCCTTCTAAATTTTAAATTCTAAATTATTTCTTCATGTTCGTAATATTGAATATTAGCGATTCAGATAAACATCGAAAACCAGTCATCGAGGAGTATATCAAGCGTTTAGGCAAGTCAGTAAAAATAGAAAATATTAAGCCAAGCAGAAATGGAAATACACAACAGATAATCCAAGCTGACACGGAAAATATCATCGCCAAGCTGGGAAAGTTTTCAGAATATAAAAAAATTTTATTGAGCAAAGAAGGAAAACAACTAGATACATTAGCATTACATAAACTTCTTACGAATCAAAATTATGTCTTCATTATCGGCTGACCGTACGGACTAGACGAACCAGCATTGACTAAACATATTGATGCGAAAATTTCTTTCGGAGTAATTACGCTACCGCATGGATTAGCTAAAGTTACGTTGCTGGAACAGTTATATAGGATTGGGACAATAGAGCAGGGAAAATCTTATCACTATTAGTAAAAAAACGTAGGGGCGATTATTAACCGTCTAAAAAAATCTCTTGCATTTTTAAAATAAATTATTACACTTGTAATACATTTATTCGCTAATAAAAGAAATGAGAGATATCTTGACCGTCAGCTTACCAGCAGAGAGATTGCAACTTATCAAGGCAATCGTCAAAAAAAGGAATTTCAAATCCGTAAGCGACTATATCAATTTTAGTATAGATCAGGAACAAAAGATGATTTCTGAGGATCAAGTTCTTGCTTTTGCCAAACAAGCAAAAAAGGAATATATCGCAGGCAAAACTCATCGCTGATTATCTGCTTTACACAAAATTGCATGAAAATAAACAATATTCATTATGGAAAATATTTTATCAAACAATTTGAGCTTTTGCCGAAATATATCCAAATCAAATCATTGGAAAAACTTGAGATTTTTGCAAAAAATCCTTTATATAACAGTCTGAGGCTTCATAAGTTACAATGAAAATTAGATGGTATGCGAAGTATAAGTATAGATAGAGAATATAGGATCATCTTTCAGTCTCAGGACAATGAGGATATTCTCCTTGTTTCTATAGGCACTCATTCTATTTATGAGAAATAGTCTTCTTTTTGCAATCGTTTAGGAAATCCTTATAGTTCCACAGAAGAAAAAAATAAATAAAAAAATATAAATATATGAAAACAAAAAAAACTATTGTATTCTATGATGATGATACTTTTTATATTAAAGAAATCATCCAAAATCTTGAAGAAGCCGGGTTTATAGTAAAAAAATTTATTTCTGCCGATAGTCTTTTGAGATATATACGAAAGGGGTATAAAGTGGATCTTATTGTCTCAGAGGTTACGGTTCATGGATCTGGGAATAGCTTTGGAGGCAGAAGAAACGAAGATTATAATAACTGTGCGATCTTGCTTGCTGATGAACTGGATAAAATTCCTCAAGCAAAAGGAATAAAGAAAATAATATTAAGCGCGTGGTGGGCAAAAAATCTTGGACAATATTTCAAAGCACTCAAAAAAGACGGTAGGTTCTCCTACGTTTGGAAAAAATCCGATATTCTTTCAAAGGATTTTCTTGAGAAAATAACGGAATTACTCAATAATTAATTGCTCTATAATCTGAGGTCGTATTGTACTTCAGATTTTTTTTATTGACTTCGGCTTTACAGATTTATTTATAGACGTCTTTTCTTTGTCCTATTCTATGGACCAAAATCATCTGATTTCAGAAGTCCAAAGAAAAAACAATTCTGTAGTTTCCTACTCTGATCCTGGAAATATTGTCTTCTTTAGGTGAGAGTTTTTTTATGTCGCCAAAAAATCATAGAGGATTGGTAGCAAATATCTCCAGAGTGGTTTTTATTCTGTGTGCATCTTTTGGGTGCTGATGAAGATATTGTAAATCCTTTTTAAGGAGAGACGAGGCATCATATATAATATTATATCCCATTTCGAAACGCATCATGAGAGATAAAAGCGTCCTTTTGTCATGCTTTATAATGCTGATGAGAAGCTTTTATAGTCTTTTGTGTCGGGGTGTTGAGTGTATTTAATTTGACTTGTTTCACGTCCCAATCGAGCGGTGCTTGATCCAATGATTCGATGATGATTTTATTTCCTTCTAATCTCGCTCTGACATGTTTTTTGTCGATATTGAGAAACTGTCTTCGGTCCAGTGGGATGGTGATTTGTCAGTTGCCAATAGGCTTGAGTATTGTTTCGGTTGTCATGTTAATTAGTTTATAAATTAAAGTAGTTAAAGTATAAAGAAAAAAAGAAAATTTGCAAATGAATTTTCCCTGAAGATTACAGCTTGATTTTTTTTTGCGAATATATACAATTCAAAGCACCTTTAGATTATATCTTACAGATATGAAATTTGAAATAATTTTGGAAGATAACGGACAAGTTGGCGCAGTGATGGATATAGATCATGAGCATATATTTACCGTAGGCAAAGATTTTGACGAATTGCTCAAAAATCTCAAAGAAGCTGTTGCTTGTGCTTTTACCGACAAAAAGAAACAAACCGCAAAATACATTCAGGTAGCAAAATTTTTACACCTCAATGATAAGGTATATGCCTCTTAGATATGAACAGATCTTAAGAATACTCGAAGATTACGGCTTTGTGCTGGATCGTCAAAATTGAAGTCACAAAAGATATCAAAAATGAGAACTATGAGTGACAGTGTGATTCCACAAGGAATTCCCTCCAAGGACAGCAAAATCCATGCTACAAAGTATCGCAGATATTGTTGGGATAAATGTTAAAATACTTATCAAAAAATATAGTATCAAGGTATAACATTTATAGATCAGCACAGAATTGCTGAATTTAATTTTTTGCAATCATTTAGGAAATCCTTATAGTCCAACAAAAGAAAAATATAAATATAAAACAAATATAAAACAAATATAAAACTTATGAAAAAAACTATTGTATTCCTGGAAACAGAATTTACTACTGTTGTAGATCATATTGATACCTTGCAACAAGAGGGTTATGATGTATTAGAATATAGAACCGCAAAAGAGTTAATTTCGCAGATTAGCAACAATCATATTCATGCTGATCTTATCATAACCGAACACCTATTATCTGGGGTTGGCGATGAAAACTCATTTGGCGGAAAAAGAAAATCTTTTTTTGATGATTGTGCAATTTTACTAGCCGATGAACTAAAACGAATAGATTTCAAAGGTAAACTCATTGTTTTGACAAGTTGGTATGATGCAAAAATAATCAAACAACTTCAAGACAGTGAGAAATTTGATAGTGTTCTTGCTAAATTATTAACCGGTCCTGATGAACTTTTAGACATCGTAAATAAAGTTCTGTTTGAATAACAAAAAATATTTACAAAGTCAGGAGAGTATTCCTCCTGATTTTTTTTAAACTTCTTTTTGTAATTACCTAAGAAATCCTTACACATCGCTTACAAAACATCTAAAACAAAAACAATATGACAATGATAGTAATAATCGGCACTGCAACAATTCCATGGTGGTTTTGGCTTATCGTTGTAGGTGCGTTGCTAAGTATCTTTTGTCTCTGGTTACCAGAAATTACCTCTATAATTAAAAAAAATGATAAAACAAAATTACAGAAGCAAGTGTCAGTAGCTACAGGGGAAACATTGAATGTTAATAAACACGTTATTAATAATGTTACTAATAACAAAGAAGCAGAGAAAAAAAAGGAAATAGAAGAATCTGATAAAGACGCAGCAGCTCTGTTGGCAATTAATTCAGCGACCATAATGATGCATAATTGATATGCATTCCATTATGTGCGTTTATCTCACAAATAATAGAGTCGGATTTTAGTATTTCTATCCGACTTTTTTTATTAATTCTTTTGCAATTTAGCTCCTAATCGCTATATTTTTCTACGAAAGAAATTATTGTTTGATTAGCGAGACAGATTAGAAGAGCCGATAGTTGTTAGCCTGCCCTCGGTTTACCGGGGCCGATAGCCGATAGCAACTTAACTATTCGCTGCTCTAATCTGTCTAGTCACCTTATTTTCTTTTTTGTGATAAATTTACTCGTCACTAATTACTAGTAACTCGTCACAGTTTTATTATTTGTATTTTTAGTATGGCAATCAAAAAAAAGGAGTTTACGCTCCACACCCAATCCTTCGATCGAGAAGGGAAAAAACTCTCGTTTGAGACGGGAAAACTTGCAGTCCAAGCTGACTGTTCACTTAAAATCCAATTCGAAGAGAATGTGCTTTTGTGTTCTACCGTGATGGAAAAGAATCCAAGATCAGATTCAGATTTTTTACCTTTGATGATCGACTTCAGAGAAAGTTTTTCTGCGGCAGGAAGACTTGGAGGAGCTGCGTATAGAAGAAGAGAAGGCAGACCTTCTGATCAAGCAATTCTCTACTGTAGACTTACGGACAGAGCGCTTAGACCTATGTTTCCCAAGGGAATGATCAACGACGTAGTGATTACTATCACCCCATTAGCACTGGATCAAGAATTAGATCTTGGAGTTTCAACGATTATCGGATCGTCATTGTCTATTATGGCTGCTGGTATACCATTTGACTGACCTGTAGGCGCAGCGCAGATAGGGTATATCGACAAAAAGTTTGTCATCAATCCAAAAAAAGAAGAATCAGAAAAAAGTCTTTTCTTATTATTAGTCGCAGGGAAAAAATGATCAATCAATATGATTGAAGCGGAAGCCAACGAAGTGCCAACAGATTTACTCAAACAAGCATTTGAAATCGGGCAAAAAGCTATTGATGCATCATGTGATTTTCAAACGCAATTTCTCAAAAAACTTACTATAAATGTTCAAGAAATAGCCTACAATAAACCTTCAGAAGAACTTATCGCGTACATTACCAATATCCTTACCCCAGACAAACTACAAGCGCTTACTGGCAATACCAAAGTGCCATTCAATACGCTATGTTCTGCTTATGAAAAAGAAGTACTGGAAATTGCAAAAGAAAAAATTGCTGACAAGGAATT
The DNA here is from genome assembly GCA_041663325.1 of Candidatus Absconditabacterales bacterium. Classification (GTDB taxonomy): domain Bacteria; phylum Patescibacteriota; class Gracilibacteria; order Absconditabacterales; family Absconditicoccaceae; genus CAJBLF01. Next base: position 11,047 of record JBAZRN010000002.1, read on the forward strand.
GACAGATTTCAGCGAAACTAAAGTGAAGATGGGAGTATTCAATGTCATCAAATATTTTCTCCGCCATCGCACGCTTGATACAGGAACAAGGATTGACGATAGAGATCAAAAAGATATCAGACCAATCTATTGCGAAGTAGCGACATTACTGAGAGTGCATGGAAGCTGATTATTCCGAAGAGGCGATACGCAGGTATTGACTACCGTTACTTTATGAGGACCAAAAGAATATCTGATTCTCGACGACATGGAAAATCATAACGTACATCAGAATTATTTCCATCACTACAATTTTCCTCCATTTTCTGTGGGAGAAGCAAAAGGCATGAGAGGAACAGGAAGAAGAGAAATAGGACACGGAAGATTAGCAGAAAAAGCATTAGAAAAAATGATACCGTCATTCACTGAATTTCCTTATACAATCAGACTTGTTTCTGAATGTTTGGGATCAGGCGGATCTACTTCCATGGGATCTGTTTGCGGATCAACATTAGCGCTTATGGATGCAGGAGTACAGATCAAGAAACCAGTTGCAGGTATCGCAATGGGACTTATGACTGACCATGACGACGAGGGAAATATTTCTAAATATATTATTCTCAATGATCTCATGGGGACAGAAGATTTTACTGGAGATATGGATTTCAAAGTCGCAGGTACCAGAGATGGGGTAACTGCTATCCAGTTAGACACCAAACTCAAAGGAATAACTATGAATATTGTGCATGAAACAATTGATAGGGCTTTCGAAGGATATAATGAGATTATGGATGTTATGCTGCAAACTATCGCTAAACCAAATCCTGCCCTTAGAGAATATGCGCCTAAGATTCAAATCATCCATATCAAACCTGACAAAGTAAGAGAAGTCATCGGAAAAGGTGGCGATGTTATAAATAATATTATTGATACTAATGATGGAGTAAAAATTGATTTTGAAGATGATGGCACCTGTTATATTGGGCATAGAGATCAAGCAGTCATCGATAAGGTAATCGCTATTATATTGGAAATCGCTTCTGATCTCGAAGTAGGGCAAGAATTTGACGCGAAGATCAAGAGAATAGAGGATTATGGTCTGTTTGTAGAGCTTCCCAAGAAGAAAATGGGACTCTGTCATATTTCCAATCTCGGAGAAAGATATACAACACCGCTTACCGCGCATTTCAAGCTTGGTCAAGTCATTAAAGTGAAGATCAAAGGTATAGATCCAGATGGGAAAGTAGCGGTAACTAAAATTTAACTAATAGTGAAAAACTAACAACTAACAGTGTTGGTATCTTTTTATTAATAAATCATTCCTTCGTTTTTCATTTTTCACTTTTAACTTTTCACTAATAAAAAATGAAATTCCTCAAAAACTTATGAATTCTTGTTATTGCTTTAATTGTTTTAGCTCTTGTCAATCGATGGTATCTCGGTGGTTTTACTAAGTTAGAAGTCAAACAGCAGAATATGGGCACATACACGATAGCATATACATCATTCACAGGTGAGTACAGTAAAGTCGGACCATCAATGACTATGGTTTATGACATTCTTTCTGGCGCAGGAATTGTCTCTGCGACAGGGGTCGGTATCTATTACGATGATCCAGCAGTTGTTTCGTGAATTGATCTCAGAAGCGACGTAGGAGCAGTTATAGATTCCAAAGATGCAAATAAATTAGCTAACAATACAGGCGTCAAAGTCACTACACTTCCTGCATGAATCAAGATGGTTGTTGAGTTTCCACTCAAGAATAGTCTGTCCTATATGATAGGACCCATGAAAGTCTATCCCGTGATAGCAAAATATATGAAAGACAAAGGATATAATAATGAAGTTCCTATGGTAGAATTGTATGACATGATGGCTAAAAAAATCTACTATATAGCTAACATCACTAAGTAAACCATATTTTTACGATTTGTACAGTCAAAAGACGCTCAAAATGCGTCTTTTTTCTGTTTTTTTTTGCAAAAAAGCAGAGGAGCGGATATACTTATATAAGCCTAAAGCTATATTTAATCCTTATTTTTTACTATGAAACACTTGGATCAAAACAAATGTATGCCACTCCTACAGCATCGTTCTGATAAACAGGTCAATAAACAGAATGAAATTGCTGATATTCTTAAAAAACAAGCAGAAGTGAAAGAAGATGATATCGCTGCATTTACAAGATTAGCTAGGTATTTTTATAATCTCAACAATAATAAAGATAGAGCATCAGAAGCAGATGGAGAAATAAAAAAAAATATGGATCCAGAAGTTCTCTACACCTTAATCAAATACGACAATAAAGATACGCTTGTTACCTTGTGAACAGGAGATTTTGATGATGAAATGTTTATGAGAAGAGATATACCAGAATTTAAATGATTTTCTCATAGTCCATTACCTTTATTTGTAGTAGGAAGAGGAGCAGATGAAGAATATAAACAATCTTATCCCAAAAAATTTCTCAATAGGTACGCGGCGATCATCTCTCCCAAATGATGAGAAATTATATTCTCTACATGAGGCCCAGAACGACAAGAAAAAACTATTGATTATGGGAAAATACACATCATGCATTATAATGATGCGGTTGATACCCTTCAAAACGCGCTACTAAATAAAATGTTTAAAAGCGCAGACAACAAAGAAAAAGCAGTCGAAGAAATAATCACTCTTCAATGACTTTCTCAAGAAGAATTTGATAAACGAGCCAGGAGAAAACAAGACCATTATACGGATATACAAAAAATAATTTTTTGAATGCTCGAAGATATGAGTGATAAAGAAAATACTATGTATGCTGTCCTAAAATTATTCAATGTGCAAAAAATTAATTCGTAATATTTTAATTCGTTAATCATAGTGAAATGAATCTTACATCCATTAAGACGGTTGCTGATAATATCAAAACCATCAAGATACAATGAGCAACTAATATCGCTAAAGCTGGTATCGATATTCTAGCAAAAGAGATTAAGCGTCAAACATTCAAGTCTATCAAAGAGTTTGATACGTTTTTGAAACAAGCGATGGTGATTCTTAAGCAGGCAAGAGCTACAGAGCCGATGCTGTTCAATGGTCTTAAATATTGTTTGACAAGCTATAAAACTTTGTTCGCAAAAAAAGCAGATCTTAAAACGATAACGACTAAGTTGTTTCAAACATGTAAAACGTATTTAGGTGACATTGAAAGAGAAAAGGCTTTGAGACCGCTTATAGGAGCGAAGTTGATTAAGAAAAACATGAACATCATGACGCACTGCCATTCGTGATCAGTTATTAAATTACTTATAACCGCCCATAAACAAGGCAAAAATATACACGTTTACAATACGGAAACCAGACCATTATATCAGTGAAGAACGACATCACAGGATCTGCTCAAAGCAGGAATTCCGGACACCATGATTACCGATGACGCAGCGCCATTCTTTGTTGATAATCTCTATGAATCTCATATACACATTGATATGGTGATCATCGGTTCTGATGCCATTAAATTAGATGGAAGCGTATATAATAAAGTCGGAAGTTTTGCTATAGCATTATCTGCTTGGCACTCCAAAATTCCCGTCTATGTGGTAGGAAGTTTGACTAAAATAGATACGGAAAGTACCATAAAAATAGAACAAAGATCTGGCAAGGAACTCCGACCAGATGCTCCGAAATGACTTGAAATACTCAATTACGCATTTGACATGGTCCCTGCGAAATTCATTACATGAATCATCACCGAATATGGCATCATCAAACCAAAAGATATCAAAAAATATGTGAAGAAGTATTATTCGTGGATGATGAAATAGAATCGTCATTCCGGCGTTACGGTTTGCAGCCGGAATCCAAATTTAGACAACATTTTACTCTTTTAATTACAAAGATGCCCACAAAAACAGAAACAAATGACATGTTACTTTGAGAGATTGAGGAATTTGGAGAAAAAAAATCAATTCCAAAATTTTTGGAAGGAGCTCATATAATAGGGCAAGCAATAAGCACAGTCTTTAAATTAAAATCAAGAAAGTCAAAACATCTAGAAAATTTTTATCAAGATTTTAAAAATAAGTTTGAGGAAATACAACCGTTAGCGGAAAAATTACATGATAGGATGAGCACATTCAAAAACGAAAGAGAGGAAATAGCAAAAAAGATAAATGAAAGTAACGTGCCAGAAGAAGAAAAAGGTCAATATTTGAAAGAAGCTGCATCAGCCTATGACAGTCTGGAAGAATATTTAATTCCTATCCCATGGAGACTGACAAAGATGCAAAATACCATGGAAAACATGAAAAAATTTGATAAAAATTCAGATTATGATGTCAAGAAAGAGAATCGAGGAGAATTTATGGATGCATATAACGATGTTTATATAGCGCTGGCTAAATATAAGGAACAAATAGGAATCATTGAAGGTATAAAAATCGCTGTAAATGATGAAATCGATCAAAGCGCGAAACATGGAGTATAAAACATTTACATAAAATAATCTTTTAATCTTCAAAATCTTTTAATCTTTTAATCACATCCACAATGGACATCAAAGAACTTCTTACCACACTCAATCCACATCAATTGGCATATGTAAACCTAGACTTGCCAAATCCTCAGAACGGCGAATATATGCTCGCTGTCTTTCATCTTGTTCCATGAGGAAAGTTGAATATTTTACAAGCTGCTTGTGAAGTGTCAGCAGAATCCAGTACCGGAACCAACTTTGCGGTGCAGACAGAAACTCCTTTTTCTCGTGAGATGAATTCATTGGTGTACAAAATAGATCTGGAGAAGAACCTCGTTTGGATAGCCTATCCGCGAAGATTATTTGATCGCGGAGGAAATGTCCAGAATATTCTGACGTATATCGTAGGGAATGTGCTCTGAATGAAACAGGTCAGCGCATTGAAATTGCTTGATGTGCGATTTCCAGAAACGATGCTAGAACAATATGATGGACCAAGTTATACCTTAGACGATATGAGAAAATATTTAAACGTGTATGACAGACCGATTTTGTGAACGATTGTAAAGCCCAAGATGGGACTGACTTCTGCGGAATATGCCGAAGTGGCATACGATTTCCGGGTAGGAGGTGGCGATTTCGTCAAAAACGACGAACCGCAAGCAAATCAGGATTTCTGTCCGTATGATAAGATGGTGAAATATGTCAAAGAAGCTATGGAAAAAGCCGTCAAAGAGACAGGACATAAAAAAGTCCATTCCTTCAATGTCTCAGCAGCTGATTATGACACGATGATCGCGAGATGTGAAATGATCAGAAATTCATGAATGGAAAAAGGAAGTTACGCTTTTCTTATAGATTGAACAACCGCAGGACGGATGGCAGTACAGACCTTGAGAAGAAAATATCCTGATGTCTTCATTCACTTTCATAGAGCAGGACACGGTGCATTCACCAGACCGGAAAATCCTATCGGATTCACGGTATTGATACTTTCAAAATTTGCTAGACTTGCAGGTGCTTCATGAATCCACACCGGAACCGCCGGAGTAGGAAAAATGGCGGGTACGCCGGAAGAAGATGTCACTGCAGCACACAATATCCTTCAATTAGTCGCTGATGGACATTTCTTTCATCAATCACGAGGTCAGATTCCAGAAAAAGACGCAGACTTCGTCCAGGATGTCCAGCAAGATATAGCTCATCACGCAGTTTTGCAGGATGATAGTCGAAGAACTATCAAAAAATGCTGCCCTATTATTTCATGATGATTGAACCCGACATTACTCAAACCGTTTATCGACGTGATGGGCAATGTAGACTTCATTACGACTATGTGAGCTGGCTGTCATGCGCACCCGGGTGGAACACAAAAAGGAGCGACCGCTTTGGTTCAGGCTTGCGAGGCGTATCAGAAAGGAATAGATATCCATGAATATGCCAAGGATCACGTGGAATTAGCTCAGGCAATTGAGTTTTTTGAAAAGAAAGAAAATAAAGAAGTAAGACACTCTGAAAGAGCTGAAAGCAATTAGTCGATAGTCGATAGTCTTTAGCCGATAGTTATTCAATCTTTTAATCTTAATAATCTTTTAATCTTTTAATAATAATATATGTCTAAGAAAACAAAGGTAAAAAAAGCTATGTTTACCGCAAGAACCAAGATTATCGATATCCATGAATGAGAAGATTTAGTGGTATTGATCAATGAACAAGATGCTTGGGAACATGGAATTACGAGCATGGACAAAGTGTCACTCATCTATGATGACAAGGAATTTGTCTTTGATGTAAACTTATCCTCTCATTTTGTGCAGCGTGGAGAAGTAGGGATATTCGAAGACGTGAGAGAAAAATATGAGATGAAAGGCGGACAACTCGTTACCGTAGCATTTACTAAGAATACTTCAGAATCATTGGAAGCGCTCAAAAAATGATTGACCGGCAAGAGACTAAATCAGAAAGAAATATTCGCAATTATGAAAGATATTTCAAATAATAGATTTACTGACATCTTGACGACGTACTTTTCTGCGATGGGGTTCTTTTTCCCTTCCAAAGATGAGGATCTGTATCGGATGGCAAAAGCAATGGCGGAAACAGGTGAGATGCTTCATTTTCCAGGAGTAGTCGCTGATAAGCATTGTATGTGATGAGTACCAGGAAACGAAACAACAATGATCATGATACCATTGCTTACGTCATTGTGAATCAAAATGCCAAAGACATTTTCCAAGGCTATTACGACTCCAGCGGCTACCGGTGAATGTGTAAGCGTGCTTATGAATATTTCATTCAGCAAAAAAGAAATTGAAGCATTAGTCAAAAAAAATAATTGTTGCTTAGTTCGGGGAGGTGGATTGGATCTAGCACCAGCAGATGAAAAACTCATCAAAGTCGCATATCCGTTATCCATGCAATCCTATTCAAGAACTATCGTCAGTATCATGGCCAAGAGATATGCAATGGGAATAAATCATTCACTGATCGACATCCCCGTATGACCTACAGCAAAAGTACCAGATATGAAGACGGCAAAATTACTCAAGAAAAAATATGAATATGTCGGCAAAAAACTTGGTATGAAAGTGCATGTAGAGATCACTTCAGCATTACAGCCAATTTGAGCAGGTGTAGGAGCAGTGATGCAGGTAAGAGAGGTATTAAGAGTACTTCAGCAACATGAAAAAAGGCCGATGGATCTTGAAAAAAAAGCAGTCTATCTCGCATCTAAGATTATTGAACTTGTCGGGATGGCAAAAGGGCAAGATGCAGAAAAACTTGCTTACGGACAGCTTATCAGCGGCAAAGCATGGGCTATGATGCAAAAAATAATTTCAGCGCAGCATGGTAATCCCAAGGTGCATTCAGAAAAATTAGCGTTAGCAAAAATCCAAAAAGACGTCCACGCAGAAAAATCAGGAAAAGTGAAATATATTGATATGAAGGTGGTAAACGTAGCTGCGAGAACACTCGGTTCTCCATTGGATTTACAAGCGTGATTATATTTACATAAAAAACTTGGCGATAAAGTCAAAAAAGGTGAAATGATTTACACCATGTACGCCAATGATGAAAGCAAAATCAGATTAGCGAAAGAGTTTTTAGATGAGAAAAAGATGTATGAAATCGCTTAATTCAGAATTTAGAATTCAGAATTCAGAAGTAGAAATAATTTAGAAACTCTAAATTTAGAAACTCTAAATTAAAAATTCAAAATTGATTTTTATATAGTAATAAGGTCATGACAGGTATAATTGCAACTCTAGGACCAAAAACTTCCAACAAAGAAATGATCACCGATCTTCATCAGGCAGGTGTAGATATTTTCAGATTAAACTTTGCTCATGAGACGATTCAGTCATGAATGAAAGCAGTGAACATAATTCGTAATATAGAAAAAAAATTATGACAAAAAATACGCATATTGATGGACGTAGAATGACCAGGCATAAGAACTGGCGTTCTGATTGAATCTATTTCTTATGTTGCTGGCGAACAATTTAAAATTTTTACCACGCAAAATATATCAGAAAAAAAATCTCTATTTTGTGATTATCCTTCCTTGCCGGATGATGTAAAAATCGGCAGTATCGTAAAAATCGACGCAGGACTTTTTCAAGTCCAAGTGCTGGGGAAATGAACAGATTTTATCTCGGTTCAGGCATTGAATGATTTTGTCGTCGGTTCCAGAAGACATATTAATCTGCCCGGTATTCACGTAAAGTTGCCAAGCTTCACGGACAAAGACAAACAAGACGTTCTGTTTGCTATTCAGGAGAAGTTGGATTATGTAGCATTAAGTTTCGTAAGATCGGCTGCCGATATGCGCGAACTGAGAGCTTTCCTGGATCTTCATGGAGGAAAGAAAATTCAGACTGTCGCCAAGATAGAAAATGAAGAAGGATTGAAAAACATTTCTGCCATCGCCAAAGAAAGTGATATTATTATGGTGGCGAGAGGAGATTTAGGCACAGAGCTGCCAGTGGAAAATATTCCCATCTATCAAATGGATATTATCAACGCCACAAAACAGCAAAATAAAAAAGTAATCGTGGCGACAGAAATGCTTGAATCTATGCTGCACAGCGCTACGCCTAAGAGAGCCGATATAAGCGATATCTTTTATGCAGTGATAGAAGGAGCTGATTATGTAATGTTATCAGGAGAAACCGCAGTTGGCGAGTATCCAGTGGAATGTGTTAAAGTAATGAATAAGGTGATCTTAGCGGCTGAAAAGTATAAATAATATATTTAAATTTCCTGAAATAGGCATGAAGAAACAAAAGTTAGATCATCACGAAAGTGCTATCAATAAAATAGATAAAATATCTCCACCACAGGCGAATGATCTTTTTGGGGTATTTGAAGGTTTAGATAAACAAAAAATTACGGCATATGTTATTAAACAAGTATTGAAGAATAAAGTTCCTATGTTAACGTTCTGAAAACAAGGGAAAATCTATAAAATAGCATTACCATACGATTGATGAGAAAAATATTTTCTTGTAGCAAAAAAGAAAAAAGATGTTACTGATGAATCCTATGATTTAAGATCAGAATTTCGTTTGCATCAATATGTATATGAATCAGTTGATCATCCTCAGATAAAAATTCCTGAATTATTCGGCTATCAAGAATTACCAAATGGTGAACAATTTATCGTGATGGAATTTGTGCCGGGACAAACGCTCTATACGTTGTTACTCAATAAGGTTATTGAAAAAACTCATCCAGAACGAGCACCGGCTCAAAATGACAAAGAAGCAGATATCAATATTGTAAAAATTTTTGGTGTAGAATCAGCTAAAAATATGCTTTCAAAAATAGAAGTGACACCGTATATTTATAGTAAGGTAAAACGAATGAAGCTATTCACTTAAGAACAAGCAAAAGATATCAAAAAAAATATCACGGAATTTTTGTCAGCGATGCATGAAGAATGAGTGTATCATAGGGATTTGTGAGGTAGTTTGAGAAACATCATGTTCTGTCCCGATGGGAAGATTTATATTATAGATTTTTGAAAAGCAGTAAAAAACCACGATATAAAAGATGAAAAAGAGATATATGGTGAAAATCAGTATTTTACTGACGAAGAAATATTGGATATCATAGATGCATATACTGAATATAGATCCTAGACTTTAGTTATTAGCCCTTAGTCATTAGACTAAAGACTATCGACTAATCACGATACCATTCTCTAAATCTTTCATACTGAATAAGGATATGGGCGTACGCTTCTAGTCCGATTTTTTTTATTTTTTCAAAAACATTTGTCCGATAGTCGTTGAGATAGGATCATCAGATGACAAAGTCCACCAGCCGATTGTTTAATTTTTTTTCTAGTTTTTTGAGCATTCATTATTACTAGTATAAATAGTAGATTTCGTCTTTAGTATAAAAAAAGTCTTGTAATTATCAAACTAAAAATAGAAGAGATAAAAATCTCTTGCAATCGTTCCCTATTTTCCTATAAAACTCACATAACTACCCAAGACAGTAGGTTGCTAAACGCATAAAATACCAATTCCTACCTAGGTTCACATACAAACGCTGTTTTTTGTATAAGAGCCTCGAAACGAGTCTTTTTTGTTTTCAAATTTAAAATTGTAAATTTAAAATTTAAAATTTATAAAAGATGACAATAACCAAAGAAAAAAAACATCAGCTCTTAGCAAAATATAAGGAAGATCTAAGCGGCGCAACAAGCGCTGTGATTGTACAACAATCAGGAATAGCTGTTACTGTTGCCAATAAGATCAGAATGGAACTCAAAACGAGCGATGGAGAGATGAATATTATCAAGAAAAGAATTTTTCTCAGAGCACTCAAAGATGCGGGACTCGAAGAAATAAGGGTAGAGACATTAGAATGATCGGTATTCGCATTGTATGCGCATGAAAATGAATTTGGACCGCTCAAAGTAATCAATAAATATTTGAAAGCGTTTAAAAAAGAAAATAAAGGATCAGAATTATCGTTTTTGGGAGGATGGTTTGAAAAAAAATGGCAAGGCGGTGACTATGTAAATGAGCTTGCTAATGTGCCTACCAAAGAAGAATTGTTATCAAAACTTTGTTACTTATTCAACTATCCATTACAATCATTCGCTTGCGTACTTAGTGAAGTTGCAAAGAAGAATGGTGGGGCAGTAGATGAAGTTAAAGCGGAAGAGACTAAAATAGAAAAAGAAGTGAAGGAAGTTGTTGCAAACGAAAGTAAAGCAATCCAAGAAGAGAAGAAAGAAGAAGTCAAAATAGCTGAAACTCCAGTAGAAAATGAAGCTAAGACAGAATAATTATTACAATATATTACGCGAATAAAATGAGCAAATTACGTGAAGCAAATTACGTGAAGCAAATTACGTGAAGCAAATTACGTGAAGCAAATTACAATACATAATTAGTTAGTCCGTTAATCAAATATCTATTTTATATTATAATTGTTTCTAGAAATGGAATTATCAAAAAACGCACAGAAAATACTGGAACTCATCAAAGAAATGAGTGCAGTAGAAATGAATCAACTCGTCAAAGCTATCGAAGAAGAATTTGGTGTTAGTGCTGCTGCTATGGTAGTTGCATGAGCTGCCGGAGGAGCTGCTGGCGGAGAAGCTGGTGCAGCGCAAGCAGATTCAGTTAATATCGAATTGACTGACATTGGACAACAAAAAATCTGAGTCATCAAAGCGGTTAAAGAACTTCTTGGACTTGGACTCAAAGAAGCTAAAGATTTGGTAGAAAAAGCGCCGACACTTATCAAAGAAAAAGTTAAGTACGAGGAAGCTGAAGGTATCAAAGCAAAATTGGAAGCTGAAGGAGCAACGATCTCTTTCAAATAAGAGTTTTGAATTTTAAAACCATGTATTTGCGTTTTCAAATTGTAAATTTCAAATTGTAAATTTCAAATTCCACTTTATTTATTCAAAAAGCAAAAAATTATGAGTATATCGGTAAACGATGTAATCGAGGCACAAGCTCATATTGGTACGCTCAAAAGCGAAGCTCACCCAAAAACCAATAAATATTGGGCTGGGGTAGTAAACAATATAGCGGTGATCAATCCTGAATCTATCATAGAGCAGATCGAAAACGCACAAAAGAAAATTCAAACAGCCAAAGCCGAAGGAAAAGAGATTTTGGTGGTTTCTGAAAAGAAAATGTATGCAGACGAACTCGAAAAGCTCGGTGAAAAATATGGATTCAATTATCTCAATTACAAACTTCCTTCTGGATTTTTGACGAATTTTGAGACACTCAAAAAAAGGATAGAATCCATGAATACCATGGCTCGTTTTATAGATACAGAAAATTATCTTTCGTTGACCAAAAAAGAGCAATTAGTGTACAAGAGAAAACTTGCAAGAGTGTTGAAGATATATAAAGGAGTAAAGGGATTAAGTAAAAAGCCGGATTTAGTGATTGTACTTGACGGACAAATGATGGATAATTTTATCAATGAATTGGCAAAAACTCCTGATATCCAAAATATTATCATCGCAGGGACAAATTTTTCTAGGCGATGGGCAGAAGACAGTATTATACTTGCTAATATATGAAGTCATAAAAGTGTAGATTTTGTTCTAAACCATATGTTTATGACTTAATGTATATGTATAAGAATTGCTTAGCGCAATTTATCTTCTCTATTGATGTATATGGAAGAAACACAACAGTCCAGCACAGCTGGAAAAACGCCGGAAATAGGTATTCCCATGATGGCTGAACAGTCAAAAGAGGTATATGTACCTAGTAGCACAGAGAAAAAGAGAGCAGTAATGATGTATCTCCTTATAGGAATTATTGTTACGGCATTCAATAATCAGAAAAAAAGCGATTTTGAGCAGTTTCATCTCAAACAATCTCTATGATGGTGGGCAGTTTTTCTTCTTCTTGTGGTAGCAACATCCATATTTATGTTTATTCCGATAATAAAATATATTCCTATATGTATAATAATTGTTATGGTCGCTTTCTTGGGTATTTTTATCAAACATGCTCGAGACGGTATATATAGCATAGCTCAAGAAAACAAATTAGCAATATTTGTTAACTTGGGACAATGGATTATCGACTTATTTGAAGTAGACAAGAAAGAACAACCCAATGAAAAATGAAAAATGAATAATTAAAAATGATGGAAATTGTTTAACCATATGTTATAGCTACTTTAATAATTTACAATAGTTCGTAATAGAACAAATCATACATTATTCATTATTAATTTTAAATTATTAATTATGTTAAATATGTCAAATATAGAATTATTGAAACAATTGAGAGAAATCACGTTTGCTCCTCTCAAAGATTGTAAAGAGGCTTTGGCTGAATCAGGTGATGATTTAGAAAAAGCACAAGAACTTCTCAAGAAAAAGGGAATCGCAAAAGCATGAAGCAGGGCAGAAAGAGAAACCAAAGAGGGAATCGTTAAAGTTATCGAAAAAGATGGAAAAATAGTCGGACTTAAACTTTTGTGTGAGACAGATTTCGTAGCAAAAAACGAAAACTTTCAAGCATTGTTTGATTCAGTACTTGCTAAAATCGCTGAAAGCAATAAAGAAGTGAATTCATTAGAGGATCTGGATCCTACAATAGGACAAGCTATCGATGATGAAGTGAAAGAATTTATGGGCAAAACAGGTGAAAATATGAAGATTGCCGGCGTTTTAGTGACGAAGGAAAAAGCGTTTATTTATAATCATCCAGGGAATAAAGTTGCTTCACTTATTTTCTTTCAGTGAGGAAATAATGAAGTAGCGAAAGAACTTGCACTTCAAGTTACCGCTATGAATCCTACCTATGTCTCATTTGATCAGATAGATGCCAACGAAATAGCGAAAATGAAAGAAGAATTTGTCGCAGACCTCAAGGCTGCTGGTAAACCGGAGGCTATGATTGCTCAGATCGTTGATGGTAAAATAAATAAATCATTAGCTGATTATGTTCTCTTGGAACAAGAGTATATTAGAGATGGAGCAAAAAAGGTAAAAGAAATTTTGCCAGCTGATATGAAAGTGACTAAATTTATCAGAATAGCTATCTGAAGTTAAATACAAAATCATGCATCATGTGTCATGCATCATGCATCAAATATAATAGGTTTTAATATTTAAAAAATAATAATGCAAAAGTATGATGTAGTATTGTTGATTGACGCATCCTTATCAGAGATTGCCCGCAAAGAAGTGGTTTCTGAGTTTGAAAATATTATCAAAAAAAACATCATTGATCAGGATGATATAGGACTTCAAGAATTAGCTTACAATTTAAGTAATAAGGCTTGAAATGACAAGGCATATCTGTATTCATATTGTATCCAGGCGGAAGCTAAAGATTTGGATATAATCAAAAAAAACGTATTGTACAATAAATCCATCAAAAGGTATTTTATTTTTAAGATGGAAAAGAATGATGAATTTTTGAAGTATACCAAAGTATCTGATGAACTCAAAATTATTATAGACGGATGGGATGCAAAAAAGCTTTGACAAAAAGTGGACTTTTTTGCTGATAGAAAAAATGAAAAATATCTCAATCGGAAATCAATTATTATGCTCAAAAAATATATTACAAGATTTGGCAATATTAAACCAAGAAAATACACCAACAATCCTGTTATCATCCAAAAAAAACTCAAAACAATAATTTTGAGAGCTAGAGAATTAGGGTTATTAGCATACACTAAATAGCCGATAGTCTTTAGTCGATAGACTTTAGAAATTCGTAATTCGTAATTCGTAATTGAATAATAATTAATATTTATAATTTAACATGATAGTAAGATGGCTAGTAAATTAAGAAGAGTAAGAAAATATTCTCGAACTAAAAGAATAGGTAAACATGGCTTTAGAGAAAGAATGCTGACTGCATGAGGAAGAGCAGTGCTAAGTAGAAGAAGAGCCAAAGGAAGAAAACAACTAACCGTTCAAAGATCGTAATCTGGTTTTTGATTTTTTTTGTTTTTATATCAAACGTATAAAATTGATAACGTAGAGTAAGAAAATTTTTGCCTATATTAGGCATAGACCATATTCATTGTTTATTTTCTTAATCACAGATAATCTTATGAAATCAAAAAAAAATTCTCAAGCAAAAAACGAAACAAAAAAAACTAAAAAAGTGAATGTATCTTCAAGAACGAAGGACAAACAAGATAAAAAAAACGTAAAATCAGCGGCAAAAAAAGTAATCAAGCCTGTCGTTGGGACAAAACACAAATCAATTAAAACCGCTAGTATCCTGCCAAACAAACCAACTCAAAAAATGAATAAATCTCCTAAGGTATTTGAGATGCCAAGTATATTCAAGGATTTCTATAAAGAAGGTGATAGGATATTTTTACGCAATCCTAAAAAATTTGCTGGATTTCCTGATCTTCTAGATCTTCAGAAAAGAGGATATAATGATTTTATCAAAAAATATATCAATAAACTTTTCGGCAATATTAATCCTGTACGAGATATTGCATGAGAAAAAATGTATGTAGAGATAGATGATATAAAAATTTCTGATCCTATCGACGATGTAAAAACTTGTAAGAAAAAGGAATTGACCCACGGAGGGATTATTACGGGTAAAGTAAAATTGAATGAAATACATGATGATGGGAAAAAGAAAACTGAAAAGACTTTGTTTAGTAAACGCGCAAATATCGGTATTTTGCCACTAATGACACCTTCAGCTTCATATATTATTAATGGAGTAGAGAGAGTAATTATTTCACAGATTATCAGATCATACGGTATATTTTTTGCTAAAAAAGAATTTAAATATTCATTTAAGGTGATCCCAGAAAATGGACCATGGTTGGAAGTTCAAACAGAAAAATCTGGAGTAGTAGTAGCCAGGGTCAACAAATCAAGAAAATTTCCTATTACCACATTGCTCAGGATTTTCTGATTAGAAACCGATGAAAGTATGAGAGAATTATTCAAAGGCTGCTTTGATGAAGAAGATTTCAATTATTTCGAAACAACACTAAAAAAAGATAGTACTACTGATGCGTTATCTGCCGCTGAGTTTGTATATAATAAAATTAGACCAGGAGAATTGATTGATCCAGAAAGTGCGCTCAATTACATAAAAAACCAATTCCTTTCTCCAGACAGAATTTTTGTCGGAAGAATCGCAAGAAGAAAGATCAACGCAAAATTAGGAATCAAAAAACCATTGGATGGTGATCTGGCAAATGTTTTTGATGGAGAAGATTTAGTAGGTGCGCTCAAGTATCTCTTCAATATTTCAAATTTTAAAAAATGATATTATACAGACGATTCTGATCATCTTTCAAATAAACGTATCAGATCTATGGGAGAAATACTGTATGCTCATCTCCAACCCGTGATGAGAAAATTTGTTAAGAGTATCAAGGGGAAACTCAGTATCCTTAATCTTGAAAATCCATTAAAAATTACTGATCTTGTAAACTTCAAAATTATCGATAATGCAGTAAAAAGTTTCTTTGCTACATCTCAGCTTTCGCAATTTCTTGATCAGATTAATCCGCTCTCAGAGATAGAACATAAAAGAAGAATTACCGCCCTTGGACCTTGAGGTCTCAAAAGAGAAACAGCAAAATTTGAAGTGCGTGATGTTCATCCTTCGCATTATGGAAGAATCTGTCCTATCGAAACGCCGGAAGGACAAAATATCGGTCTGGTAATTTATCAATCCTTATATTCTCGTGTCAACGATGAATGATTTTTGGAAACTCCAGCGCTCAAGATCACTCGTGAAGTGCTAGCAAAAAAAGAACTCTTGCTCAATAGGATTGCTCACCGTGATATTCATGAATTGGATGCCAAAGGAAAAGAGCTCAAAAGTATAATCGTCAAAGAAGATCATTACATCGATGAAAAATCAGCAAAAGAAATAGAAAAAGTATATGGCAAACTTGGGAAAGTTATAGTCGTAAAACCATTTTTTACTAATGAGGTAGAGTATATTTCTCCAGAATTAGATGAGAAATGTTGTATTGCTGATGCCACTACGCCAATCGATGATTACAATAATATCGTAGAAATGCGTGTAGCTGCCAGACAATTTAACGAGATGGGAATGTTTCACGTCAATGATATTACTCATGTGGATGTTAATCCATCACAAATATTTTCACCAAACACTTCACTGATTCCATTTGTAGATCATAACGATGCGGTTCGTGCGTCTATCGCTACCAACCAACAGAGACAAGCATTGCCATTGCTCAAAAATGACGCTCCACTAGTAGGAACCGGACTTGAAAGAGATATTGTGCAGATGACTCATGCCGTGATCAAAGCAGAATCTGAAGGAGAAATAATATATGTAGACGGAAAGAGAATAAAAATAAAATATAAGACAGGGATCAAAGAATATCCGTTAGTCACGTTTGCGAGATCCAATAGTAAAACGTGTATGAATCAGATTCCAAGAGTTTCGCTTGGAGAAAAAGTTAAAAAAGGCGACTTATTGGCAGAGTGACCATGTTCAGTGGGTGGAGAAATGGCGCTGGGGAAAAATCTCAGAGTAGCGTTTATGCCATGGAAATGATACAACTATGAAGATGCGATTGTAATATCTCAGAGACTGGTAAAAGATGATGAATTGACGTCCATTCAAATAGAAGAATATGAAATTGAAGTGGCAGATACTAAACTTGGACCCGAAGAAACAACCAATGATATCCCTGGGGTTTCTATGACTAAGTTGAAAAATTTGGATGATGACGGAGTGATTAGAATCGGATCTATTGTTAAATGATGAGATATTCTTATCGGAAAAATAACTCCAAAATCTGAATGAGAGCTTACTCCAGAAGAAAAACTTATCCAGGCAATTTTCTGAGATAAATCAAAAAATGTAAAAGATACGTCACTGTATGTACCATCAGGAAGTAGTGAAGGAAAAATTATTGATGTGGTGATTCTTGATGCAAAAAAGGGAGATAATTTGATGGCATGAGTGAGAAAGAAAATAAAAGTTTACGTTGCAAGTACAAGAAAAATAGAGGTAGGAGACAAACTTGCAGGAAAACATGGAAATAAGGGTATCATCTCTATTGTAGTGGCAGAAGAAGATATGCCATTTACAGAAGATGGAAAACCAGTAGATATAGTGCTCAATCCACTTGGAGTAATATCCCGTATGAACATGGGACAATTATTTGAATCACAACTCGGATTTATAGCAAAACGTTTTGGAGTGAAATTCGCCGTTCCTACTTTTTCCAATTTTTCATCGGAAGATTTGACAGAATTTACTAAAATGTGTGGATTAGATAGTCTAAAATTCAATATATTCAATGGAGAAAACGGAAGATTATATGATCAGAAAGTAACGGTTGGATACATGCATATCCTTAAACTTGTGCATATGGTTGAAGATAAAATCCATGCGAGAGCAGTAGGACCATATTCATTGATTACTCAGCAGCCACTTGGAGGAAAATCCAGACAATGAGGGCAAAGATTTGGAGAGATGGAAGTATGGGCGTTAGAAGCTTATTCCGCAGTATATACGCTCCAGGAAATGCTAACCGTAAAATCAGATGATGTTATCGGAAGAAATAAGCTGTATGAATCTATCATCAAGGGACAGAAGCCAAAGATTGGCGGATTGCCAGAATCATTCAATTTATTGACGTATCTCTTCAAGGGATTGTGTCAAAATATAGAGCCGTTAAGTGTGGAAGAACTTGAAATCGTTCAAGAAGATAGAATCAAAAAAATAGTTAATCTTTGACTTTCATGAGTAATGAAAAGTACTATTACGGCAGAAGGAGAAGAAATTGTAACAACAGAAGAAGATATGGGACAAGAAAAAGAAGAAATCATCGATAATGTAATCCAAGAAATGCAAGACTTCTGAGAACTGGAATAAAATAACTGATACATGATGCATGATGCATGAATTTTATAACGTCGTAACTACATAGTTCTTGCATCCTGTATCTTGAATCTTGCATCCATTAGTCGTTGAGTTAATTCATTTATTTTCTTACTAAGTACATTAGTATGAACAAAACAAAATTTGAGGGATTGATTGTGAGGCTTGCTTCTATGGAAGATATAGAGAAATGGTCGCATGGAGTAGTAGATAATCCTGATACGGTCAATTATAGAACAGGAAAACCTAAACAAGGAGGATTGTTTTGTGAGTCCATTTTTTGACCGGTGAAAAATTATGAATGTAGCTGCGGAAAATATAAATGAGTGAGATATAAAGGGATTGTATGTGAAAGATGCGGCGTAGAAGTGACAACATCCAGAGTGAGAAGATCAAGGATGTGACATATAGAATTAGCAGTGCCATTGCTTCATATATGGTATAAATCAAGCCCATCAGGATGAGTAAATCAACTGCTTGGTATTTCTGCAAATGAAATAGATAAGATATTGAGTTTCGTAAAATATATCATGATCCAAAAGGTGGATAAAGACTTTGAGAAGAAAATTAACGGAAAAATAAAAGAAGATTTTGAGGTAAAGCTCAAAGAACTTGAACAGCTTTACAAATCAGAAGTTGAAGAGAATAAGGGTTCTGACAAGGGAAAAGAGAATCAAAGAAAAACTAAAGAGCTCGAAAAATTGTTTAATGACAACAAAGACTCATTGGAAAAGGAGTTCAACAGAATAAAATCTATTATTTCTGATTTAGAAGTAGGGTCTACTATTTTTGAAAACGACTTTAGAAATATTTTCGCGAGATTTTCTCAATTGATAGTATTTCAGTCATGACCTGAAGCTATTATGAGAATGCTTCAAAATATTGATGTGGAAAAGGATATCAAAAAAACTATTTTGACGTTCAAAAATACAAAATCAGAAGAACAAAGAAAAAAATTAATTTCTTTGATTAAATTATTGATCAATCTTCATGTCTCTGGAGTGAAACCAGAAAATATGATAATCAAAAAATTGCCAGTTATTCCGCCGGATCTTAGACCAGTAGTACAACTTGAATGAGGAAAATTCGCATCATCAGATGTTAATCTTTTCTATAGACGTGTACTGATGAGAAATATCAGATTGAAAAAAATGATCCAAGTGGGGATGCCTGATGTTGTTAAAAAAAATGAAATCAGACTTTTGCAGGAATCAGTAAATAATCTTTTAGTTGGAGAAAAAGCTTGAGCTACAGGTAGTGGAGCAGGGATCAAAGTATTCAAATCACTTTCAGATATGCTTTCTGGTAAAGAAGGTATCTTCAGAAAAAATTTGCTTGGAAAAAGGGTGGATTACTCAGGAAGATCAATCATTACGGTTGGTCCAGAACTTAAACTTAATGAATGTTGATTGCCGATTTATATTGCAGTCAAAATGTTCACTCCGTTTATTATTGGAAAGCTTATCGAGAAAAAAATCGTATATACACCTAAACAAGCAGAAAAACTTATCAAAGAAGAATCGCCATTAGCGCTGAAGTTTCTCGAAGAAGTAATCAAAGACAAATGGGTGTTGCTCAATCGTGCGCCGACATTGCACAGATTGTCCATTGAAGCATTCAAGATTATTCTTATGCCAGGAAAGACAATCAGAATTCATCCGCTAGTTTGTCCCTCATTCAACGCCGACTTTGATGGAGATCAGATGGCTGTGCATTTGCCTATTTCTGATGAAGCGCAAAGAGAAGCAAGAGAACTTATAGCTGCCGACAAAAATATTTTGAAGCCATGATCAGGAGAACCAACCATTGCACATTCACAAGATATGGTACTTGGTGTCTATTATTTGACTGATTTTTATGATCCCAAAACTCCTCAATATACGACAGCGGAAGAATGGAAGAATAAACCTGTGAGAGGGATATTTCCTGATATAGAGACAGTGCTCAATAGTTACGCAAATGGAGAAATTTTCGTTAAAGACAAAATCATTCTGAATTACAATAAAGAACCGATAGAAACAATGGTAGGAAGAGTTATTTTCAATTCCGTATTACCGGAAAGGATCAGATTTATTAATTCTACACTTAAAAATAAAGATATCAAAAGATTGCTGAGCAGGATCTTTGATGAATATGATATGCAAACTACAGTATATGTAGCTGATGATATTAAGGATCTTTGATTTAAGTATGCAACTTTGTGAGCTACATCAGTAAATATCCTTGATATGAAAGTGCCAAAAGAAAAAGAAGAAGAACTCAAAAACGGTGATTTAAAAGCCAATGAAGTCTACAAATATTTTTTCAAGTGATTCTTTTCAGAAGAAGAAAAACATAGATTTATTATCAAGATTTGGACCGATGTAAAGAAAAAAATCGAAGAAAGTTTGAAGTGAATTACCACACCAGGACAGGATTTGTATACGATGGTAGATTCATGAGCGAGATGATCACAGACGCATATGACGCAGATTGCTGGTATGAAATGATTGGTGGTAAATCCACAAGGAGAAATTATAGAACTTCCGATCAAAAACTCCTTCGTTGAAGGACTTAGACCCATCGAATACTTTATCTCTGCGCATGCCTGAAGAAAGGGAAAAGCAGATACGGCATTGAGAACGGCTGAATCAGGATATTTGACAAGAAAACTTTGTGATGCGTCACAAGAAGTGATTATCAGAGAGCATGACTGCGGCACGGATAAATATGTAACCTTTACGAAGCAAGAATCGGAGCTCAAAGGAGATAATTTTTATAATGTCATTAGTGGTAGAGTACTTGCTGACGATATACTTGATAAGAAAAAAAATGTTATTTTAAGCAAGGATGATCTTTTAGATAAAGAAAATATTAAACTCTTGCAAGAGCTAGAAATTCAGGAAGTAAAAATAAGAACACCGCTTATTTGTCATAGCATTAGCGGAATCTGTCAAAAATGTTATGGAGTAGATCTTTCCACCAGAAGGATGGTGGAAGTATGAGTTCCCGTAGGTATTATTGCTGCGCAATCTATCGGAGAACCATCCACACAATTGACGTTGAGTACTTTTCATGAATGATGAGTGGCAAAGTGAGGAGATTCTACGACACTTGGTATCGACAGGGTAAAACAGCTTTTTGAAATAAGAGATCCAAAAAATCCTGCAATCATCACGCCATTTGATGGCAAAGTATCGTTTTACGAAACAAACAAAATTAGATATGTAAAAGTAGTATCTGACTATCAGAAGAAAACTTATTTAGTCAAAAATGGATACAAAATAGATGTGAAAAAGTGACAAGAACTAGCTAAATGATGAGTATTCGCATCCAAAGGAAAGAGCATGCTCAAAGTCAAAGAAAGTGGAAAAATATTGGATATCAAAGGAGACTATATCGTCCTTGGAATCCAAGAAGAATACATCAAATCATTGACAGGACTCAATCTGATCAAAAAAGACGGAGAAGAAGTGTTTAAAGGAGAAATACTTACTACATGAGCATTGAGCATCAAAGAATACAAAAATATTGTAGGAGATCTTGAATCACAAAAATACATTATCAAAGAAATCAAAAAAGTGTATGGATCTCAAGGACAAGATATCAATGATAAACATATCGAAGTAGTCGTAAAACAATTATATTCCAAAGTCTTTATCGAAGATTCTGGAAATAGTAGTTTCATACCGGGAACATACATCAAATACGAAGAATTTATAAAAGTAAATAAAGAACTTGAAGCCGAGGGTAGAAAAGCTGCCAAAGGAAAAAGATTAGCTCTAGGATTGACCAATATCGCCAAAGAGACTGATTCATGGTTGTCTGCTGCTTCATTCCAAGAAACTATCAGAGTTATGGTAGCTTCATCACTCAAGTGATCTATTGATAAACTTTCTGATCTCAAATCAAATGTTATCATTTGAAGGCTCTTACCGGTAGGTGAAATTTACAGAAAAAGTCATGGAGTAGATATTCAAGAATAAGCTTGAAAAGAGTATCTAAATCACTATACACAAACACACGTAATTTAGATTGTTAGTTGTTAGTTTTTAACTGTTAGTTATATTATAATGGCACACAAAAAAGCCGGTGGATCGGCAAAAAATCTTAGAGATTCGAAACCTAAGTATAGAGGAGTCAAAGTATTCGGATGACAGAAAGCTGTCGCAGGCAATATCATCATCAGACAAAAGGGATCAAAATATGAATGTGGAAAAAACGCATATCTAGGGAGTGATTTTTCTGTTCATGCAAAAATTGATGGTACGGTTACTTTTAGCAAGAAAAAAATTGCTAGATTTGATGGGAGAAAATACCTCAAAACTGTTGTTGATGTGAAATAAATTAAAAAATTAGAAGATTAAAAAAATAAAAGATTCATAACAGAAGAAAGTAGTCTTTTTAACCTTAATAATCTTTTAATCTTAATAATCTTTTAATCATTTAGGTAATTAGTTATGACAATCGGACCAAAAAAGAAAATTTCCCAAGCAAAAGGACGCCAGAGACATTCTACTTGGGAGGGATTAAATATCCAAAGAATGGTAGATACTTACAAGATTTCTACTTGCAAAAACTGTGGAGCTAAAAAGCTGTCTCACAGAGTATGTCCGGTTTGCGGATATTACAAAGGAAAACAAGTATTGACGATCAAAAGCAAAAGCAAAGACAAAGTTATAGACGCTTAACTCAAATAGCTAAAAGACTAAAGCTTTAAGCTTCAAGCTTGTGGCTTTAGGCTAGAAGTCGGTCTTTAGTTTCTTTCAGTCCAATACATGATGAATATAAAAGCAAGAATCAATGCGAGAAAAATAGTACTTTCCTATTTGTATCAGCATTGTTTTTTTGTTAATCTGCTTTTGCAAGATAAGATGATTACAGAATCGTTATTTATCGATTATATATTCAAAACGGACGAGGGGATGTACGACAAAGAAAAAGATAAACTCAAGGAACAGATAAAAAACTATATAGTGACCTATACTCCAGAAGATTTTAAAGACTTTATTGACTGTTTTTTCGATGAGCGAGCGATGGAGGATATTGATTTTGATTATATATCTGCGGTAGGTATACAATTCACAAAATATATTGATGAGATACTTCAAAAGGTAAATGGGTACGCTCAAACTTTCGAATACAGACAAATGGATCCCTTGGATCAGGCGATATTTCTTTTGGGATACACCGAATGGAAAGAACTTGAAACTCCCAAAGAAGTCTTGCTCAATGAAATGATAGAGCTCGCAAAAAGATATTCTGATGAATGAGCGCCAAAGCTCATCAATGGGATTATGCATAAAATTCTATTAGCGGAAAGCGAGGAGCTTAAAGTATAAAGTATTATTGTGTATGATTAGAGCTTGATATTATATTTTTTGATCAGTGCGTCATATGATATATTATTTTGGACGGAAATATCTTTCAGGATAGTAGAGCCTGTTCATGGTTTAAGTTCTTTATGATTTGGTGTCATAATAGTGTTATTTGTCTTTCTGTATTTTATATGACTGCCTTTTTGGGAAACAATTTTATACTCCAAATCAGATAATATGCTATGCAGTAATTTTATAGTTAACGGCATTTTTAAGGTTTTCCATATTAAAATACAATTTACCAGTTTTTAGCAAGTTTTTATTATAGTCTTTTTCTTCTTCATAGTACAGTTCCAATGCTTCTTGCATATTTTTTATAAGTTCATCTAAATTTTCTCCCTCAGTACTTATGTGAAGTTCAGGTATATATGCACTAAATCATGTAGTTTCTGCTTTGATGGCTATTTCCATGGAGATGAATTATTATATAAATATATGCTATAGATAATGGTTTCTCCATAATTTACAACGCAATTTTATAGAACAATTCCCATAATTTGCTCTTTCAATAAGTCAAGAAATAATTAGTATTTGATGTAATGGTGGTTCTCTAAAAAAATCTCTTCAGAAATTTGCAAAAAAACTAATTCTGACTATAATCATATTATAACAATTTTACTTACTATTCATGACATCATGATTAATGCCAAACAAACATCAGATCTTTACGATCAAACAAGATCTCTTTTGAAGAAGAAATTACAACCATTATTTGATGAGAAGAACGACAAAAGGAATGCTATTAGAAAAGTTTTTGATAAACCAGAAGAACAGGGAGAAAGAAAAAAGTTAGAAAAGACAAAAAGACAGGAATTAAATCAGTCATTCAGAGAAGAGAACAAAAATTTGATAGAAAAGTATCAAGAATCTTTCAAAGAAAATAAATTAAACGAAGAAAAATTTCAAAAGGCACTTAAAGTGTTTCAAGAACTTAATCCAGACTTACAGGAGAAAGATGTTAGGATAATGATTATGTGAGATAAAGAATCTAAAGAAAAAGAAAAGAAAATTCCTCAATTTGAAGATAAGAATCATAGAGAAACAAGTAATGAAACATGGAAAATTAAAGAAGAAAAAGCAAATATATGGAATGGCGAAAAATATGAAACGAAAAAGATCAAGGTAAAGATCAGTCCAGAATGAGATATTAAAGAATATGTTTCATGAGTACCAAGTAATTTGATAGGACAGCAGTTGTTTAGCAAAAAAGCATTAACAAGATTATGATTGTTAAATAGACTGCCAGCAAATACATGAGTTATTCAAGGAATGATAGATGCACAACCATGAAAGGATGCTACTGAAAAATATGCTAATTTTTATGAGAAAAATATTAAAAATCGTCTTGCTGGTTATTGGAATCCAAATGCTAAGGAGTTCAGTAGTGTCGATGAATGAGTGGACTGTTGGTTGGCTGATGGTAACTATGCAATCTTCGACGAGAATACTTGGAATTGTTACAATACTAATAATGATTATTTCTTTTCCGTTTGTCTTCTCAAGAACTAGACCGGCTCGAAGAGCCGAAATACCAGCCAGAGGCTGGTAAATCCGACTATTTGTCTATTTACCCCGCAAGGCGGGGTTTGACTATTTTCAGATCAAGAGTACAAAAAAATATCGGTATCATTAATTCTAATCAGGAGTAAATAGCGTGATTGACCAAGTTTCATATAATTCCGAGACAATGTCTCGGAATTTTCAAAACATAAAAATAAGATTAAGCTGGCACCCGACGTTTCTTGCTCTGCTGATGTGTCACCGTTCCTTAAAATTTGATATGGTAGGTGATGATATCAGCTAGCAAGTTGTATCCATTAGTTTTAGTCTATAAAGAGAGGCTTCTTTCTAAACTAAATTAAAAACATCTAAGTTAAATTTACTCAAGAAAGATTGTGCTTTGATGTTGTCATATTTTTGTGTTAATCCTTTGGTGATAATATATCAAGAAGATAATTTGTTCTTTTTTATAAAAAAATTCAATCCATCAAAATCGTTTTTTTTAAGTTGTGATTTGTACTTTACCTCTATTGGAATAATTTTTTTATCTTTGATAAGTATGATATCCACTTCTTTTTTGTTCAATCTCCAAAAATATTTCGCATCATAAATGTCGATGATATAATTTTCAAATAACTCTCAAGGGACATTCCCGTCTCATGTGAAAAATGATGTGGAATTTAGATATATTTTTTTGAGTTTTTTTTCTGATGTAAGAAGATTTGGAGAATAATTATATATTTTTTTAATCAAAAACGCCTCTTCTAAATAATGTGTATATGTCTGTATTGTTCTCCAATCAAAATTTAAATCATTCGCTATATTCTTATAGTCAATCAACATCCCAGGATTCTTGCACAAAATATCGAATATCTTTGATAGCAAATCAGGATGCTTTATATCAAAATAGTTAACTAAATCTTCTTTGATTATTTTATCTTTCAACTTCTTGATATATGATTGTGCTTCTATTAGGTCAGAATCTATAATATCTCGAAATTGTCTGTACAGATATTTTTCAAACTCTAGTATGATTTTATCTTCGAATGCTTCTGCATTATCCAAAAGATAACTCAGTTTTTTGAACTCAAGAAATTCATCGAAAAATAGAGGCTTGATTGTATTGGTAGTTATTCTTCCTGCAAGACTTTCTGTGTGATTGAGAAATAACGAAGCTGATCAAGATATGATGAATTTTATATTGGGATAAAGATCATAATAAATTTTGATTTTATTCTGCCAATCTGCTGCTTTTTGTATTTCGTCCAAAAAAATATAAATCTGGTCTTTGTTGATATCTCTATTTGATATTTTTTGGTAATTGGAAATCACGTCTTCGATATCTCATCAGTTATCAAACGTATAATACAAAATATTAAATCTATTTTTGCCCGTTTGTATTAGTCCATCTATCAATTGAAGTATTAATGTGGTTTTTCCCACTCTACGGAGTCAAACTATGGAAATTATAAATTTTTTGCTTAATTGTCCTTGCAGGATAGAAAAATATTTTCTCTTCTGGGAAAAACCGTAGAAATAGTCTTTGTTTCGGTGCTTGTTGAAGTTTGCTAGATTCATAGAGATTGTCTAGAAGATAAATTTCTTTTATTAAAAATATGTAGTTATTTCTTATCTATTTGCAACAGCTAATGTAGTTATTTTTCGTATTTTTGATGATTTGAATGTCGTTGATTATAGAAATTTGGAATTTCAGAATTTGTATAGGTTTTTTAGTCATTAGCAGTTACCGAGAATTTCTCGGATACTTAATTGCACTATTATCTTGAAGAAGCGAGAGGACATGTCGAAGTAGTCAGATTGTTGATTAGATTATGCAAAGATTTGAAAGAGATTGATCTGAAGGATTTTGTTGCTACCAATCAGATGATTGAATCCATCAGTAAACAATTAACTGCTCGAGAAAGGTCAGTAAAATAGCAAAAAAACCCTGCAAATTTACAGGGTTCATACTATTTACTAAAGACTATCGTCTAAAGACTATTTATTGTTTTTATTAATAAATGATTGAATCTCTGCCAGACTTGAGAAATATCTGACTTTCATAAGCTTATACGACATATATCATCTATCTGTTTTGTAGATAGTATAATCTTTCCCATTTGAAGCTATATAGACTTGCGGAGTGAAACTCGTATCTACCTGATGACTTCGGATCTCTTGCGGAGGATTTTTGCTATTGATGTAATTGCGAAGATCACTGATAGTTGCAAAATATCTCTTTACAGTAAATTCATTAGCGGTATATCACTGACTATCAGATTGGATGGTATAGAACTTCCCGTTTGGAGCTATATGTTTACTTGGGTCAGTATTGGTAAATGACCATGACGATGCTCCATAAGTATTGATATGGCAATCTCCAGGATTTTTACTATCGATATATCTGATAAGCGAATCACGATTTGCAAAGAATGTTATGACTTTAAACGTCGGAGAGGTATATGCCATTCTTGTGCTATCAAAACTTACAGGATATTCCTTGCAGTTTGGAGCAATGTGGTTTCCCGTATCTATAGTTCATCATCCATTTGTGCCGATAGCTCAATTGATAAGATCTTCAAGATATTGCAGATTACAGTCATTAGTAAAATCGATTTCATCGGCAAGCATACTTTTCATGGTATAGAGAAATTCGTCAAATTTATTCGCATCTCCCGCATAATTTTGTACTAAACTATCATAGATGGTTTGAATAGTAGTTTTATCGTTATCTGATAACGTACATTCATTGTTTGCTGATTCGTCTTTCGTGGTTACATTAAATTCGAGCGTTCTATTAGCTATAGTAAGCAGGGAAGAAGCTGTTTTATTATAATCATTCTTTGATCTAACCGTGATATAAATTTTATCGCCATTTTGTACAAGAGCTCCAGTGCCTTTATCATTTCCATTTTTATAGAGAGTTCAATTGGCATCGACAGTAGCCCGAACGAATAATCAAGGTTTAATGCCTTCAAGGGTAATTTCATCCGAATCATAATAAGTTCTCAGATTAGCATTTGTTTTTTCATCGAAGTTCCAAGTATCGAATTCTACGGCTTTGAAAGATCCAGTAGTGCTTCGAGCAGAGAAATTGCCATTTTTATCTTTAGCTTTTATTCTCCAGTAGTACGTATCGTTATTTATATTTTCACTATTTGGCGAACTCGAAGTTCCCGTTACGGTTGTAATAAATCCTGTGTCAATGATATCTATGAAACTGCTATCATCGGCGATTTCATACGCATATCATTCTAGTCCTGAACCTGTATCCGTGCTTGCTGTCCATTCAAGGGTGATGAAGAACAATTCTTCACCGCTAAGTGGATAAGTGACAACTGGTGTGGTGGGAGGAGTTACATCAGATCCTTTAGTGGTAATAGTAAACGCACCTGTTCCCAAGCCGATGGTTACCTGTCCTGTAATCGTTTGTGTGTATCATGAGCTGCTTTGCGCGATAGCTTTTACTTGGTTTCCATTATATACAAGCAATCAATTCGTTCATGAGCTGACTATTGTTGTTCATGAATAGATTTCCAATCGTCCAAAGGTAGTGATAGGATCGAAAATAATAGACGCTAAAACTCCAGTTTCAAGTCCTGCAATCGTTGTTGCGCTTCAGGTAAAAGTGTTGAATGGCACGCTGGTAAGATTAGCAAAAGCCAATGATCCAGTGGTAGGTGTTTGACTCGCTCATCTTGTCGTTACGATAAATCCTGTAGTAACTGTTCAAACCGTTACTGATCCAGTTATGGTTTCATTATATCACGTGCTGGTGAGCACATATATTTTCATAACATCGCCGTTGTTTACTGTTCAGGTAAGTCCTACATTACTTCCATTGATCATAAGATATCCAGATGCAGTGCTTGGATATAAGATCAATGTTCCCGTTACGGAGACATTAAGCACTCCTGCTGTATATATATTGGACGTATACCAGGTATTCAGCTGTGTTGAACCGCTTGATGCGAAGATCATTCCTTCTGGTGTGGTGTCTCGGATAGCAAATATTTCAGCGATATATTTACTTGCGTCATATTGTAATGGAATCTGAATAAGATTGTTTCCACTATCATATCTGACAGGAACTTTTTGTTTGTATATATTCAATCCAAATGCATAATTAACATGAGTATTTTGATATGATTCGAACAGGGTAGTAAATCAAGTATTAGTGCAAGATCCATTAAGTAAAGTCGTTCAGTCTCCAGAAAGTGTTGGATTGGTAGCATATAAGCATGACATTGCAGTACTTCCTGTAGTTAGTGTCCCTCCGTAGGGGAAAAGTCCAGCAGTGCCAGGAGATAAATACGTGTCATTGCCAATCGTTCCATCAAAATTGGATCAGTTGTCAAATAGTTTCAATTCTCCATAATATTTATTGCCTAATGAACTATAGAGTGTCTTTATTCCTATAGTATTATGATAAATCATTACATCATTGAGCATATTCCCAGAGGCATTTTTGAAGTAAATACCTGCGTCACTATTGTTGAAGAGAGCAGCTCTATTGATGACATTTTCTTTCGTAGTAAGATCTCAGAATATTCCGATAGTATTATTGTATGATTGGAAATTATTTATAGTATTTCGATTTGATCAATTAGCCAACCAGATTCCATATAAGCCATTGTTGTATGTCTGGGTATTGTTGATGACATTATAATTTGAAGAATAATAGAGATAAATACCGGCGATAGCATTATTAAAAGCTTGAGTATTCATAATAGTATTATAAGATGAGCCTAGTCCAAGATACATTCCATACATTGAAGTATTATATATCTGAACGTTATTCAGTGTAGTATTATTGGTTGTCCCATCAAATTTTATTGCAGTTTTCATTTTGGTAGAAGAAAGCATAACATCATAATAGTATCCATCAATTTTTATAGTGTCTATGATGATATTGCGTTTGTTATCCGCATGTAGCATAGTAGCCATACCTCCTCGACCTGATTTAGTAAATCTTGTATTGTCGTTTCCTATAAGCGCGATACAGTTTCCGCTAAAAGCAAATCCATCGCCTGCTGTAGTGATAGTAGATCTATATTCACCGCCAGTGAGGATATAGAGAGTATGATCTTGAAAACTATAGGTAGATCAAAACGTGCCAGGATTGAGATATACTATTTGAAAAGCAGAAAGCGAACATCAATTCGTCTGCCAGTTTTGGGTAAAAAGAGATCCTGATCAAAAATATTGATTGACTAGTGATTGTTGAGCTGCTGGCAAACTAGATTCTGGCTCGGCGATATATCTTGTAGTGCTATAATCTGCTCCATCACTGCCATATTCTTCTCGCAATGTTCCATTGTATCAAACGGGCATAATTTGCTTAAGGATATTCCCTCAAAAAATATATCTGATTGACCTTTTGCTGGTATCAAAGCTTTGAGTTCATCTCAATACTCACGTTCGATTAGTTCCACTAAGCAGCCATTGTCCGCTTCCATTTTGCGGGTTAGTCATCCGGTCGTAAGATAATCATGGATTCGTAGTGTCTATGCTTCCAGCAGAAATCCAAGAAGAAATAGGACTGCTTCCAGGATTTATATCAAATGTTCCTGCTCATCACGTAGCTATTGTGTTATCAAAAAACTTTATCGTGCCAAAGAAGTCAATTTCTCCTGTAGAGAGATATACTCCCGTACCGTTGTTGTAGAGAGATGTATTGTTGATATAATTTATTCAAGTAACGGGTGTAGGGTAAGTAGGGTTGATAGAGATACCATATCAAGTATTGTTATAAACCATGCTATTATTGATAATGTTTTCTTCACCTAGGATACTAATACCATGAGATATATTATTATAAAATTGTGAATTGTTGATAGTGTTATGATGAGAGTATTTATCAAAAACAATTCACTGAAGATTATTATAGACGAGGAGATTATTGAATGTGCTATAGGCGACATTATTTAAAGCCATACCACCCTTATAGAGTATGTTATTATATATTTGACTGTCATATATATTAACAAATGCCGAATTTATAATATATATACCAAAAGCAGGGATAGCATTATTGTATGCTTGGATATTGTTAAATGATATATTATTTCATCAGGAAACGAAAAAAGCGCCATCATAATAAGAGGCAACATCATGGATTCAGATATTATCGATAATGATATGTTGTATGTTAGTGATATTGATTCCTTCATTTATAATTACCTCGCCTTTACCAAGGAGAGCAGAACAGTTTCCATTAATAACTATAGGGCTGGTAAAAGTATAACTCCCTGAATTCATTATATAAATAGTATTGGCTGCCAATAGTCATCCAGTAAAATTTGTAGGAAGAGTAACTATACTATTTGTAGGTATACAGCTAGAATTCCATAGTCTTGTGTATGCAGTAGATCAAGCGCTTCCATCTCCAAACAGTGCATAGGTAATATTTGCGTCACTAGGACTTTGATCCCAAAAATCGCTCGTCAAAAAACCTCACCATTGCCAGCTTGCAGAAGTAGGTGTCAAAATATGTGAAGCCCCCCAAAGCATTCCAATAATCGCCAATGAAAAAACAACAAAAGCATGATGAATATTATTGTGAAAATGTTCAAAGAGTCATTCAGGATGTTTGAGGTGTCCCGGTAAACCGAGGATAAAATGAAACGGTGATTTCATACTACATTACTTAATGATAAATGATTCGTAATTCGTAATTGAGTTAATTAGTATTTGCTGGGATTGTTTTTGTTGATGTGATTCTTGAGATCAGAAAGTGTTTCGTAATATTTTACTTTCATGAGTTTATACGACATATATCATCTGTTGGTTTTATAGATTCTATATTCCTTGCCGTTTGGAGCTGCATACACTATAGGTATAAATACTGTATCTACGGTATGTGTCCAAATCTCTTTTGCAGGGTTTTTGATATCTATATATCTGACGATACTCTCCATAGAGTCAAAATATTTTGGACTAGCAAATTCTGTTGCAGAGAAACCGCCATATTGTCCTATAAGATGATATATCTTTCCATTTGGAGCAATGTGTCTCATAGGATCAGAGGTATCTGGTGATCGATAACTATTACCATAGGTATTGATATGGCAATCTCCTGGATTGTAATAATCGAGATGTCTGATGAGTGATTCACGATTGATAAAATAATATCTATTGCTCATTTCAGGAGCATAATATGCTGCTTGTGTTCTATCATATCCGATGCTATATTCTTTGCAATTTGGTGTAATGTGGTTGCTGGTATCGATGCCTCAATCAAAACCAAGATCATCTTCGATCAACGAAAGAAGATATTCTAGCGTACAGCTATCGCTGAGTGCTGATTCATCTTTTACCATACTTTGGAAGGTAGTTAAGAATTCAGAAAGCTTAGAGAGGTCATCATTATATTGATCCTTGAGATCTGCATAGATGTTTTGGATAACAAGTTTTTCTGCGGCGCTCAAAATACAATTGCTCTTTTTAGTAGTGACAGAAAATGTTCCTGTAAGTCCAAGGATATACATTTGTGAACTTACTGTTGTGTCATATTGATCGCTAGAAATCATTTCTATATATATACTATCGCTGGATGTTACCATACCCGTAGTTCATATACCTGTACCATTGTTGATAAAGAGCATTCATTTGGAAATGCTTAGTAGGGTAGGTCATGTAAGTCCAAGAATCCAAATAGGATCCGATCTATAGACCTTATTAAGGTCTACATTTCTGAGTCGGATGGTTGGAGTGACAATCAAAATTCCTGTTCAGCCACCACAATATTGTGATGAAGTGGTAAAACTGACAGTAGCAGATGCGGCAGATATATTACCTACAGTATCTACAGCTAATATTCTCATATAGTATGTTCCCAAAGGAATCAACGAAACAGCAAGATTGGTCCCTGTAGTGGCGCTGGTTCAACTCAAGGTAATCCCTGTAGTCATTCCACTATTATTATAGATTTCGTATTTGTAATATGCTACTTGTGAACCAGCATCCGTAGAAGCGCTTCGTGTGACATTGAGCGGTGTAGATGGACATATATTAGCTCCATTGCTTGGGGTAATAATAACTGGAGTGGTCGGTGGGAGAGTATCTACATAAACTCTTTTGGCTGCATCTATATAGGTGCATGTTCCTGTAGTATACGTACTTCCAAAATAATTCCATAAATTTGTATTGAGGAGGGTGATAGGAACGATAGCAAAATCAAAAATTCATGTGCCTACATAATTACCTGAAAAAGGATTTTGCGTGAAATCTCAAGAGATAGTAAAATGTGTAGGTTCAGTAGCTCACAATTGAAGGGATATTTCTGTCTTGTTGGTATAATATGTTCCTAGTGATTGATTGATAACAGTGCTTCCGCTTTGTGATGCAAAGGTAATCTCTCATTGAAAGTCTGGATTGCACGCACCAGCAGATGCTGCTCATACGTGGAATGATATTTGACTTCCGCATTGAGGACCAGCGCCGCTTGGTCATTTTACGGTACATGCTGCTAGATAATCGCCTGTAGCAAGACTTGATCAAACAGTTCGTGTCCATGAGCTTGCACTGGTAAATACTCATGTTTGATAAATAGGGGATGATGATCCGGAAAGAAATACATTTAAATCATATCCGCTTACACTTGCACCATAACAGGTAAACGTCATACCGCTACCATAGGGAAGAATAATATCTGGCGGAGCAGATGGTGAAGAGGTGAAATTTTGACACCATGGCACATTCATATTGAGTTCGGCAATACCTCCATTAGTATCAAACATAAATCCTGTATGCACTCATCCAGTGGTGATAGTTAAGGTATGTCCAAAGGTCAATCAACTAAAAGTATTTCCAGTAAAATCATAATTTATTCCCGCTATCATACGAAAAGTTTGTCCGCTGAGATCGTGGTCTATTTGTCCGTACACTTCATTAAGAAAAGGAACATATCATCAGCTTACCGCAGTACAATTAGTGTAAAACCCATTGGTCATAGTCATGTCTTCATATCCTGTTGCAAATATAGATCAACTTAAGATAGCCAAATTACCAGTATCTAGAGGCCGCATTCTTCGCCCTCTTTGGTTGTTGTAATAGATCCCTCTGAGTTTTTCTGTACATTGAATAGCTTGCGCTCAGCTATTGATGGTAATGGTTTCTGAATATCCTGTTTCACTTGCTTGCCAGAAGATGATACCTACAAAATTATTCCCGCCAAATTTAAAATGGGTGTTGGAATAATATCAGACATTTAGCCAAGTAAACATGGTCGAAAGATTATTTTCAAATGGAATACTGTCCGCGTAGAGGAGTTTGAAAGTACTCGCAAAAATTCATAAAAAGAAAAATATTCCTAAAAGGATTTTACCTAAGTTAGGTATTCTGCGATAATTGCGCGTAAGTGTTTTAATCATGGTAATAATGAGAAGGAATAAACGTAATAGGTGATAGGTATATTACCAGTAAGTATATTCCCGCGAGATAAATAATCAAAAAAACACCGTCTTTACTATTATATTAGATTGACAGTGTTTATAAAATAAGTTTAATATATGATTGTATGGAGTAGTTCGGTATCTATTTGAACTATTTGGCTAAAATACTTTGGAATGGTTTTGGTATAGTTGTTTCTTCTGTATATAAAGTGAAAAGTTTTTTTTCGAACATCAGGAGTTCGTCTGGAGATAGAGCAGGTAAGACCTCTTTTTTGAAAAATTCCATAATCGGAGGAATCTGTGAATTATTCTCAATAGTTTTATAATATAAATACATCGCATACACTACTTCCTCATTGGTTCCCACACATTCAAATGGTTTGATGCCTTTGATACCAAGAAGCTCCTTGTATAAAGGGATTAGTGTCTTATTATCATACAATTCCTGACCAAAAATCTTTTGCGTATCTTCGTCACTGAGAAATGTCCTCAATGTCGTGTACACGAAGGCGCATTTTGGACAAACTCCACATCGACGATGGGCGGTAGTTTTATTGCTTTCTATGATTTTGAAATTATTGTTGCAGCTGCTGAAGATATCAAAATACTGCGGATATTGACTAAACAGTTTCGCTATGTTAAGTTCGTACATTCCTCTGAGTAAACTAAAATATTTTACATCCGGTGACAAATATTTTTTGAGATATTGAGAAAAATCTGATTCGAATTGATAACTTTTGCTTCGCTGATGATTGATTTCGATACCATTCAAGACCGTATTGCCTTCATTGGCGCTTTTTTCATTGGACATAATAATATATTTATACTCATAGAGATATGCGGCAATGGCAAGGACAAAAGCTATGATTCCGCTGATAGGGACATGTCCGTTGTAATATCATTGCTGATTCATCTCGAAAAGTTTAGGATCTATTGTCCTGGTCATAAGCAATCTTGGCGCTCAAATCTTATCTCCCACTACTTTATGAAGATAATAATCTTTGCCGAACGTGGCGGTGTAAAACGGTATATTGAGTTTTTTAACGAGTTCTACGCTTACGAGACTATCTTTCCCTCATCCAATGGCAATCATGGGAATAGAGGAAGAAGAGGAAAAAAGCTTTTGAGATGTTTTTTTATTCCCATTGACGAAGTTGATGAGTCACTGAGGTGAAAGTTTATTTCTAAAGAAAAATTCTCCCAATCATTGCGTATAAAAAGTTTTCCAAAATGTTTGCTGATCTTCGTTGAGTGATCAACTTTCTATAAGTAAATCTTTGGTAGGATAAAGCTTATAATAGCTGATTCCTATAGCCAAAGAGAGATGAAAGAGAAGGGTGTTCATTATTTCAGGATCTATAGCGCTAATAGGTTGAAGTTCAGGACAAGCAAAATCGATAATCTCAGTAAAGTTTACCTCATGATCAAAGGAATAAAAAAAAGAAGCTTTGAGGGTGATAGAATCAAAGTCATATCAAGTGAAATAGAAGGTTTTGAAAGCTTTCATATCTTATGCTATGGAGGAATAAATTGAGACTTTACAATAGCCATTGAAGCCAAAAAATCAAGGATATAGTTAGATATAAAATCGTAGTAACAGAATAATCTAAAGTACTCTCAGTTTTTTTACTGTGATTTTTATACATTGCATTTATTATCAAAAACACTATCTTCAAAGTAATAAAAGTCTTATATCCTAACTATGATATATGATAAGTTTTGATATTTTTAAAAATAAGAAAATTGCTATTTTGTGATATGGAAGAGAGGGGAAATCTTCTCTCCAATTTTTTCTAAAAATTTGAATTTCACCCAAAAATATAACTATTCTTGATGGAGCAAAAAAAATAGAATGATTGGCAAAAAACTTTGAATATATCAACCAAACCTTCAGTATAAATCCAGAATTTAATTTGGTATTTTGAGATAAATATTTAGATACCCTCAAAACATTTGATCTGATCGTGAAAGCGCCAGGAATCTCTCTGTATCATAACAAAATTTACCCATACAGACACAAAATCACTTCTCAAACGCAAATATTTTTTGATCATTTCCAGGGAAAGGTCATCGCAGTTTCTGGTACCAAGTGAAAATCTACAACATCTACCTTGATATACGAAACGCTCAAACGCGCAAACAAAAATGTTCAGCTCGTCGGGAATATAGGGAATCCCGTCCTTGATTATCTCGATATCAAAAACCCCGAATCACAAAAAGATGAGTATGTGGTATTCGAGGTCTCAAGCTATATGTTAGAATGACTCCAAAAAAGCAATTATATCAGTATTTTGCTCAATATTTATTCTGATCATATTGATCGGCATGAATGATTTGAGCATTATAAAGATGCGAAACTCAATCTTCTCAATGGAAGCACATACAATCTTGTGAGGGATGAGATAATAGATACCTATGATTTTAGCAAGCAAGCTGTCAAAGAATTATTTATTCATAAGTTCTGACACACAGGAGATTATACACACAAAGAGGGAACATTTTATGCAAAAAAGAAACAGATTTTTGATGACAAATCCATTGTTCTTCAGGGAGAGCATAATATGATGAACATTTGTGCGGTGCTTGGTGTCTGTGATATCATGAAGATAGACTATAAAATACTGGAAGAAACTCTAGCAGCATTCAAATGACTTCCGCATAGAATGGAAAATATCTGAATATATGGAGGAATTATATGGATAGATGACGCCATTTCTACTACACCAGAAAGCACCATTCAAGCGATTCAAACGTTTGAAAAAAAAGTCGATACCATTTTTCTTTGAGGCACCGATAGGGGATATGTCTTTGATGATTTGATAAAAAGTATAGTAGCGCATGGTATTAGAAACGTAGTTTTGTTCCCCGATTCAGGCAAAAGAATCTTCGAGGCAATAAAAAGAAAAGATGCAGGAGAGATAAGAATTTTTCAGACTGACGATATGAAAGAAGCAGTGAAATTCGCGTATAAATATACCAAAAACGGGAAGATATGTTTGCTTTCTACAGCATCACCAAGTTATAGTGTATGGAAAAACTTTGAGGAAAAGGGTAATCTTTTCAAAAAGCATATAAAAGAATGAGTATAGTTTTTTATTTATATATTTTTTTTGATGAAAAAGATTTTCTTATCAGGGGTATTGTTATTATTGATGGGATTTACCTTTGCGCATCAGCCAAGACTTGTTTTTGATATGCCGGCAGGACAGGTGGTGAATATACAAAAGCCTGAAGTCTCACAAGCATTTTACGGCATATTATCAGGACAAAAAGATATTTATAAAATAGCTTCTGATACGGGATTTTTGCTCTCTATCAATCTTGTAGTGCCAGATATTTCTGGTAGCAGAACTGATTTTAGTGTAGATGTACAAGAAGGAGATGCTGCTGTATACACAAGGCTCGATGGTACCAAATTTCAATGGACAAATTTTTTTGAACCTTTTGCCGGAGATATATATTTGCAGTGACCTAGCTTAGAAAGACAAGTAAGTCCATGAACGTACACTATCAGCGTTTCTAGTCCTGACAATCAAGGAAAATATTCACTCGTTATCGGGAAACTAGAAAGTTTCCCGCTCAATGAAACAATCCATACGTACAAAGTACTGCCAGAGCTTAAAATGGTATTTTTTGATAAACCCTGGTATACCGCATTTTGGAATATCGTCGGATGATTCTTACTAGGGACAATTATCGTTCTTGTGGTATTGATTTGGGGAATAGTGAAAATTATAAAGTATATCAGAGATAGATAGAAAAGTAAGTATTAACTATCTAGAAAATTCGCAATATATTTCTCTCATAAACTAAATGACAAAAGAACGCACCATTATTAAATCAACATGAATGGTAGTCCTAGCATGAGAGACGCGTAAGCGGATTAGTACCTATATATGTTCAGTAGAATAAGCATGATATTGCCCTAATGGTGCTTGATTTTTTTATCCAATATTTTTGTATCAAGACAAAAATATGGTCGTGGGGTTTGGGGCACGAAAAGCCCCAATAAAGTGATAGGGAGATTATATAGTGAGCACTTACGAAAACGCGACTTGACTTTACCAACTAAATAGCTAAAAGCTAGTTACCAATTTTTTGGTAAAAAAACAAAAAAATAACTAAAAAAACAAAAAAATTTATGCCAAAAACAATCAAAAAATTAATTTCAATCAGCGATGAAGCATTTACCCTACAATTGATTAAAAAGATTAACCAGGGTGAAAAGGTATCCATTTCCATCTCTTCAAATGGGAATGAGAAAAAAGTTATGAGCGGAGGAAAATCGGCATTCTCTTTCGATGTTTGCAGATGTGGTAATGTAAAATATAATGCAGTTTCAGTGATCCGTGACCTCTTGAAAAAGCATTATTCTGAAGGTCATTGGACTCGGAAAGATGTTGAGTCATTGGTGATCTTCGAGTAATAGCAACAAGTAAATAAAAGAGTCCTGAATTTCTGGGCTCTTTTACTTTTCTCACAAAATTTTCCTTATCTCATTTATCTTTTGAAACTTCATCTCAAATCATTATATTACTTTTAGTGTAAAGGTTTTACTTATTATAACGGTTATATGACAGAAACGGCATTAGTGCTTATCGACTTTCAGACTGAATGGACTACCCCCGAAAGTGAATATTATGTCGGTGATATCCAAGAAGTAATTGCCAAAGTAAATTATCTTATCGACCATTGCAGGACGAGAGGATACAAAATCATTTGGACTAAACATAGAGAAGCTGATTCATTGGAATATTTCTGACCAGACACTCAGTTCATCCCTTCGCTCAAGGTTGATGATACGGATACGATTATTTTCAAAAATAAAATTAGTCCTTTTTATAACACTTCACTAGAAAAAGAACTTGATGGTATCAAACAGGTTATCGTGTGTTGAATTCTCACAAACTTATGTGTAAGAAGCTTTATCCAAGATGCCTATGATAGAGATTTCAAAATTACCGTAATCAAAGACTGTTGTGTAGCGCATACTCCAGAAATACAAGAATTCACTTTTTATGATCTTGCTCAAACGAGAGAGGAAATAGATTTCACTGATTTAAAAGAATTTGTAGAATAACTCCCTTATAGGAAGGTTAAATGTTAGGTGCTAAATTTTAAGTAAAATAAAAAATATTTAGAATTCAGTATTTAGAACTTAGCGTTGAAGTAAATTACTCTATAAAGCGCTTAAAGTCTTTGAGATTATCAAATGACTTATATACAGAAGCAAATCTGACGTAGACCACGGGGTCTATTTTTTTTAATGCTCTGAGAACATCGTCACCGATTTCTTTTGAACTGATTTCATTTTTATCAATAGACCATTCTGCTTCGAGATTATTGATAAGATTTTCTATTTGTTCTCTATCTATTTCTCTCTTGGCAAAAGAAAGCAAAAGCGCTTTTTTGAGCTTTTGTCTATCATACATTTCCTTGCTGCCGTCTTTTTTTATAACAACCAATTCTGTAAACCCTTTTCTTTCGAAGGTTGTAAACCTATGTTCACAATATTCACATTCTCTCCTTCTTCTGATGCTTTGACCATCTTCGATGACTCTCGAATCAATGACTTTGGTCTCCATACTCTGGCATTTTGGACACTTCATGACTTTATGACTTTAATATATAAACAGTGAAAAGTGAAAAGCGATGGTATTTTTTTTATTAATAAATAAATTCCTACGTTTTTAGTTTTTCACTTTTAGTTATTAGTTAATTTTGTTATTGTGGCATTAAAAATCTCTTATTATAATAACTGATATTTTTGAGGAATCATTTAAACCAGATAATGTCTTCACTGATAATTTTTTTCTTAATTTCTTCAATGTTTTTGTTGTTAGAAAAAAATATTCGATTGTCATAACCGATTTTGATATAGTCTTTGTTATCATCAATTTCTATTCGATACGTGATGATCTCATTAAAGTCCGCTTGGATATCATTGATGATAGCAGTTATCTTATGAAGATAATATTCATCGATATTCAAGATATCCTGTACATAAATTTTTACAAGAAGCTCTGTATCGATGTTGATGTTTTTTTTATTTGTTTCATCTCTCAGATAGGTGAGATAGATAAGAAATCCGAAAAGTGTCTCTCTGGCGGTAGAAAATATACCCAAGATCGCAAGATCAGAATATTCTTTTTTCAAAATAATTTGATTGTCAGTGATTGCTCTAAAAAATTTTTTACTGATCCAAAAATCGAGGTTATAGATATTTTCTTTGATATGATAGATATCCTGTTCAGTCAGTTCTTTTTTGAGTATTTTTAAAAAATCTTTATGCTCAATGTTTGCAGCGATATCCTGATAGACGGAATCAATAAATTGACTATCTGATGTGTTTACCATTTGAGAAATCTCTTGCCCTATGAGTCATTTAAAGAGCTCGATAATTTTTTTGTTTTTGATGTAGAGCCTAATATCTTTCGGATTGATATCCTGTAAAATAGTTGCAATGAATGTTTCGTCAAATGACTTAAGTAAACTAATATTTGAGTAAATATTTTTAATGTCGTTTTTGTGGGGCAAGAAAAACTTTTGTTTTCCAGCTCTTACGTTTTCTGCAGTATGTTTATAAAAGAAAACATTCTTTCCATACTGATAGAGGAGTCATCCATAATACAAAAGCGTATAATTTTTTTCATCAAATTGATCGTCAACCTTACTCATTTGTTGAATAATAGGTTTCCTAAATAATCTAAGAAAGAAGCTATCACCTCTCGAAAGCCATGATCCTCCGACGAGGGTAATATAAAAATTCAAAAGTTTTTCCATTATCTTAGATTCTTTTTTTATTCTTTCGGGAATTTTGAAACTCTCAATATTTTCTACATCCTCGCCTATGGAGGACATGAGATCATCCAGGTCCTCTTTGATAATGCTTCACTTAGTATCTTCATCTCTAAATACGGTAATCATATATTTTTGCACGCCTCAGAAAAAGTTTTTTTTGAAGTTTCTATAATCAGTGATATACAGCAAAAAGTTTTCTAATTGGCTATCGTCTTTGCGGAAACTTTTGATAAAATCATCAAGTATTTTTTTGTCAAAAAGTTTAGAAATCACGGTATCCGTGATCAGAAACATATCTGAGTCGATAAAGAGATATCTCAGTAAAATATCAGCAGGAAGGATAGATTGCATGATTTTGGTTTCCACAGCTGAAAAATTCTTTTTGCTTGTGTATTCTTTATGGTTTGCGACAAATTCTGCATACACGGTTTTGGCATCCCCCCTAAGTTCATCATAGAATAACCGGGAATAGAGGTCCTTGTCAGTGACATGTGAATGAATAAAGATGCTATTGAAATTTTTATACACTGCAAAAAGCAAGAAGAATAATTCTATCTGATTAAGCAATTCTTTTTTAAGCTTTTTGATAATAGCAGGATCAATTTTTTTGCCGGTTTGCTGGAAGACAAATCCATAAAATGAAAACATGGTTTCCACAAACCAGTTATAATTTTTTTCTCTATCCTTGTAAGGAAATGTCTTGATTCTTGATAAAAATACGAAACTAAGGAGATAAACGGTATAGAGAAAATTGAGATAATAGTCGGACGGATAATTTCTGAATATATCTTTGACATACAATGCCACGACCAATGATAAATTGTTCGCGATATTCGCTGGAGAAAAAAATCTATAGCCGTTCAAATTCGCTGTAGCGCAGTAGCTATAATACGTATCTACATCTTTTGGCTTGATAGATTGATTCTCGCCGAATCCAATCTTGAATTCAAATGGATCGAGCGTAACGTCAAAAAGATTCAGTTTATAATTTTCTACAATTTTTCTATTGATGACGGAAAAAAATTCTTTCGTCGAAATAAACGAAATAAACATACTTGCAGGATTGATGGTCTGTGCAACTATTTCGTCAGGGAAAAGGGACAATAAAACTCTTTTGAAGAGTTGCATAGTAGCGTTATAAAAGCTAAAGTATTATTGTTGTTTTGCGAGTATAGTTACTTTGTATTTCAACGTATCCCATGTCTGTCTAGGATTGATATCGAAGAGAACTAAAATATTTCCGTTTTCATCTTTTTCAGTTCATTTGATAATTCATTCGATATTTCCTAGTTTTTGCGTTGCTCAATTTTGTGGAGTGATGCTGAGTTTATCAAAGATAAATTTTGAAACTCTTTGGACGTTATTTTCATTATATAATTTTCCATATCATTGTTCGGGCTTGATAGTGATGGTTTTTATTGTTTTTACATTCATTCCGATAACGCCTTTATCCAATCATTCAATGACTTGTCCTGATCCTACGGTAAAGGTAAGTGGCTTTTGTTGAGTAGTCTGTTCAAATATTTGTCCATCAGAAAAGGTGGCGGTGTAGGTGATAGAGATGGTATCTCATAATTTTACACTATTTTTACTTGAGCATCAAGCGATGATAACCAAAGAACATGCAGTGACAACGAGAAGGCTAAAAAGTTTTTTCATAACCAATAAGTTTAAAAGGATAAAATTCGTGATTGAGTTTAGGTATCTAAACAACCAATTCAACTAAAAGTACTATTTACTGATCTTATCGAGGATAAATTTTTTCCATGATTCCTGCGGACTATTTACAGTTTTATCTTGATAATCAACGTAAGGGAGTGTAGTGCTTCAACTATTCGCTTGCTGTTTCTGATACATCTCTTCAAATTTGATGATATATTCATTACCTAAGAGCATGTTGTTTTCATGTTCAAGAAAATATTTGGCGTAATCAGATTTTTCATAATTGACCAAAAAGTTTTGGGTAAATGCGAGCTCATCAGTTTTTATTTGTTGTTGTAAAGTTGCATCTTCAATAGCAGTCTCTATAGAGACATAATTTACATAAGTTCTAATAGCGATAATCATCGCAAAAATATCCAGAACCAGAATTCCGTATTTGATGCGATTGGGATATTTTCTTAGTAGGGCTTGTATATACTCCATGACAAAAATAC
The DNA here is from genome assembly GCA_041663325.1 of Candidatus Absconditabacterales bacterium. Taxonomy (GTDB): domain Bacteria; phylum Patescibacteriota; class Gracilibacteria; order Absconditabacterales; family Absconditicoccaceae; genus CAJBLF01. The sequence goes on from JBAZRN010000002.1 coordinate 54,565, forward strand.
AGTGAAAAGTGAATAGTGGATAGTGAAGAGTGAAAGAATTGTTATGTCATGCACTATTGTAAATCACCATAGTTTATAGATATGCAATTCCATCATTTTTCACTTTTAGTTTTTAGTTATTAACTATATTGAAGTATTGTTATTCCCGGTTGAAAAATCAAGCGAAATTAGTAGAAAGTGGAAGGTGAAAAGTATAATCTTGATACTTTCTACTTGATACTTTATACTTTTTTGTAATATCTTCATGTCCATTCGTAAACTTCCAGAATATCTTATCAATAGGCTCAAGGCGTGAGAAATCGTAGAAAGACCAGCATCTATCCTCAAGGAATTAGTAGAAAATAGTTTGGATGCGGGAGCGACTATGGTCAAGATAGATATTCATGATGGAGGAAAAAGTTTAATCAGTGTCGAAGATAATGGATCGTGAATAGAGTTGTCAGATATGGATTTATTGTTTGAAAGATATGCAACCTCTAAGATTTATGGCGAGCAGGACTTATTCAACCTCAGCAGCTACGGTTTCCGTGGTGAAGCCTTGGCGAGTATAGCAGAAGTAAGCAAAACAACAATTATTTCCAAGACAGAATATAGTGAAATAGGAACCAAAGTTACAAAATTATGAATGGATCCGATCATCAAACACCAACCTGTAGGATTTGCTCATGGGACAGTAGTTACTATTCAAGACTTATTTTACAACGTCCCTGCAAGATTAAAATTTCTTAAATCTTCGCAGACAGAATTTTTTTATTGCTACAATTATATCGTAGATATTGCACTTATGCACCCTGACAAAACATTTGTATTCAAAAAAAATGATAAAGTGATATTCGATCTCCAGCCAAGAGATTCGTTGATGGAGAGGATTGAGGATATTTATAAAAAAGATCGATCAAAACATATCAAAGAAATCGCTCATCAGGGCGAGGAATTATCGCTCTATGGCATCATAGGAAATGCGCAGCTCTTATTCTGATCGGCAGAAAATATAAAAATTTATGTCAACAAAAGACCAGTTCAGGACAAGGTTATCAGAAAAGCGCTCATGGATGCGTATTACAGACAGATAGCGCCAGGAGAATATCCATTAGCCCTTTTGATGATTGATGCAAAGCCAAGTTTCGTGGACGTCAATGTGCATCCTAGAAAGCTCGAAGTAAAATTTGCCGACTCGAGAAAAGTTTATGATGCAGTGTATTCCAATATCCAAAAGGCGTTATGAGAACAAAGAATCTCTACGATAAATCAACAATTTTCCAGAATGGGAATCTCTTCCAATCCAATGCCTGAGGCATCATCTATGTTCGGAGCAAAAGATTTCGGAAATATAGTTCAAAGCGTAACGCAAGCTGCGATGTTTTCACCAAGCGAACAAGAACAGCTGCGAGACCAAGAAATAGGTGATTATAAAGTTATCGGACAACTGCGAAATTCCTATATTATCCTTGAATCTGCAGACGCGCTCTATTATGTCGATCAGCATGCATTAGCGGAAAGAATACTCTTTGAAAAAATTAAATATTGAATAAAAAATACTGAATGACCATCTTCGGAGGTTCTTCTCCAACCCATTACGATAGAGATAACCAACATCCCAAATCTCGACCAGAAACTTGATGAAATAAATGCGCTAGGGTTCGATGTCTCTATGATAGGAGAAAATAAAGTCGCTATCTATTCCGTTCCTCAAGTATTTTCCGTCTACAAAATCGATATGGAAAAAATATTCAATCATATCTTATATTTAGAAACTATTAATTTTGATTATATTTTAGACAAAATTTTTGCAACTCACGCATGCAAAGTCTCTATAAAGGCAGGGGATAGGCTCTCTCTGCCAGAGATGACAAATTTAGTCAAGGACTGATTCGCCGGTATCCCATGACTTTTTGTTTGTCAGCATGGTAGACCATTTTTCATCAAAACGGAAAAATGAGATATCGATAAGTTTTTTGATAGATAATCAGATTTTTTATATTTTTGTATACGTCATCTTTCCTGTCTTTCTATCTATTTCACAATCAGCTTCAAAAGATGATCATCTATATGATCTGCTTTCTGCCATATCGTTGGTGTCATCACATTGTGAAAGGTATTCGTTGATATTTTCGACGAGTTCTCATCTTATATGTATTTTATTTTCTTTGATACTGATTTCACGGTTGACATAGTGAATCAATTGCGCGTCTTCGCCTACATCTTCTGGGACGGTAATGCTTGTTCTATTTTTTATATTCACAAGGTGTAATCTTTCAAGATAAGGTCATCACGATGCTGGATATTTAGATCCAACAACAACCAGAAAGGTGTCATCTCCGACAGGTAGGACTGTTCTCAAAGAAAACATAGGTATGCGGAATCTATTTATATAAGGAGTAGATAAGGGCGTTCAATGATCGTTAGGGTCAAGCATATCGGTGATATAAAGGCTTGTCGAGCCAATTCATAATCCTATTATTCATTGAGGACAATGGATCAACCTTAAGTTATCTAAGGTAACCTCATTTCCAAAGATAGGGATGAAATACTTTTTTTGAAATTCTCGTAATCATTGAGAGAGCGCATCTAATTTTTCTGGCAAATTATTGTCTTTGAGTGTCTCCATAATTTTTTTGGCATTTTCTTGTACTCGAGGTCGATCTTCCTTCAAAGGCACTCCAAATGAGCTAACAAAATCGTTTAGCAAAAAAATATCCTTAGGTTGGTTCATGGGATAACATAAGAAAATAAAAATAATTGGCAGTGATGAGAAAATATTTTTTATAGATTTTGAGGCATTTTTTGTTTAGTATATAGATATCATCAAATCAAAAGCAAGGGGAAAAGATTTTAATCTCAAGTTCGGGAATAATTAGAGAATAATTTTAACTATATAACAATACAACAACGCCAGATGCACGCCACGGGATAGTAATCTGATCGTAGATAAAACAACTAACTGTAACGAGACGAAGTGGGACCCGCCACAGGTGGGACGGAGTCGAGTTGGTAGGTCATGCATATATAAAGTATCATTCTGAGTATTGCATCTGGCTAGCGTTTTTTCGTTAGTTTTTGGGGCGATGCCAAAAAGTAACCCCAGCGGAGCGTTTAAAAAAATATTATTCTCTTCTTTATCGCCTCGCCGGCTGGGCATTTCTTTTTTTCTTCCAGGCAAAAAAAGAAACCAAAAAAGCCCTCGTCGATTGTTGCCTGATATTTATTATATCTCGATATTCTTTGAATTGATGCTTATTAAGCGATATTACAATCGACCTTTTTGTAATGTTGTGATATAACAGAAATTATAAAATACCAAATCAGCCGTATTTTATGATGCTTTTATGGTTGAAATAAATTGCCATATAGCTATAGAACCAGAAAACAAAAATAAACATATGGAAAGAGAACAAAATATCCGCGAACCTGTAATAGGTTCGTTTTTTTTACGCTTCATCACCTCAAAACACTTCTTCTACACCATCTTTGAGAGAATATCATTGCATAAATTCGTTGAGATGCGGTTTTTTTTTGAGCAAAGTTTCTATGCTGAGGATGAGCGAATCATAATTTCATGATTTGGGATAGACGTAGGTGATCGGATCCAAAAGTCCTGTCGGTCTGATAATTTGTTCTACGATTTTGTCTGATAATTTGAGCTCATATTCAGAGGGAGTTGCAGATAAGAAGATAGATTTCGTGTCTTTTTTGTGTTTTTTGACCAAAGTAATTAACTGATTTTCTCCACGCGCTGCTTTCATTTTTTTATATTTATTGAAAATCTCTACGTGCGTATTGGAAACATTGGATTCAATATCAAACGCCTGATCTAGGACAATGTCTTTGATATCTTTTCGTCAAAGAATTCATTCCAGTTCTTCAAATCTGAGTGGTCTATGATCGACCGCTGAAGGAAGTCTAAACCCATATTTGATCAGATTTGCTTTTCTTGATCTATCGCCTCATGGCATAGCTCTCAACTGCGGTAACGTCATATGCGATTCATCAATGATAAGCAAAAAATCATCTGGGAAATAATCAAAAATCGTGTTTGGCGGTTCGCCAGGCAATCTATTATCGAAGTAGAGAGAGTAGTTCTCTATACCGTTTACGAATCACGTTTCTTTGATCATCCTGATGTCATATTCTACTCTTTTTTTGATCCTTTCCGCTTCTACGAGCATTCATTGTTTTTCAAATTCTTTTACTCTGAGCTCTTTTTCAGCGTTCATCTGCTCCAAAATCGTATCTAAGTCAGAGACATCTTGCAAAAATTGTGTCGCTGGCCAGAGCGTTACTTTATTCTTATTTTCTTTATGCTCAAAACTTATCGAGTCTTTAAGTTCTATCAAATCGAGCACTTCTTCGTTGAAATGTAATCTATACACAAATTTTTCTGTACTGGAAAAAATATCCAGAATATCTCCTTTGAATTCAAACATTCCATGTTCTATCTTAGAAAGGATAGGTTTATATTGCATATGGAGAAGCTGTTTTTTTAGCTCTTTAAACTTATATTGTTTCCCTACTTCAAATTGCAGACAGTTTTCTTCAAAAAATCTTTTTTGCCCAAGCCCATACAGTGATGATGCTGAAGCGACAACAATCACATCTTTTCTCGTAAGCAATGATGCCATAGTCGCGAGCCTGTACATCTCGATCTCTTGGTTGATGGTAGCCTCTTTTTCTATATATAGCCCTTGAGCGGGGAGATAACTTTCTGGCTGATAATAGTCAAAATACGATACAAAGTAATGCACCGCATTGTTGGGAAAAAAATATTTGAACTCTGTAGCAAGTTGCGCAGCTAGCGTTTTATTGTGGGAGATGATTAGTGTTGGCTTTTGAAGATGCTGGATCATATTTGCCATCGTAAACGTTTTTCCCGTCCCTGTCGCTCAGAGGAGGGTAGCTTTATTTTTTCCGCTTTCAAAAAGCTTCTTGATCTGCTCAATCGCGCTGATTTGGTCTCCTGCTGGCTTATAAGATGATTGTAGTTCAAATAACATATTCAGAAATGATAAATGATAAATGATAGCTTTTATATACGTATTTTTAGTTCAAAATCCAATGCTAACTTAGGTTACTATACACAAAAAAACATGATTTTCTATTGATTTCGCTACTCATATAGGTATACTCAAAACCTAACCAAAAACAAAAAAAACAATGACAGAAGAAAAATGCAAACGTCCCCGGATCAAAACGAACAACAAGTTCGTAATAAGTTCTTCTACAAAGACAAAAGAAGAAAAAATAGTTATCGTATCTAAAAGTATACAGAAACGATACGATAGTATAAAACGTCAGATTTTCGGAGAGTTCAGTAATTTGGGAATGCGTGTATCGTATTCTTAAAACAAGTCATTATTTTTATTTAAAAAATTTCGTGGGTATCAACCACGAATTTTTTTCATTTATATAGTTTCTGTATAACAAAAAAAGGAGCGAATACCGCTCCATTTGATTGCTTTCATTTAGAAAGCGCTTCTAACTCTTTTTCTTTTGCTTTCAATAAGCTATCTACATACATACAAGGCTTACAGCTCTTGATATATGATTCAGTTTTGTTGATAGTGCCTCTGGCAGCCCAATAATCGTTTCCATCGGGCTCAGCATACATCAGATCGTGGGATGCATCTCTGCTGGCGTCCTTGAGAGAATCAGGGACGTATTTTTCCAGAACAGCTTCCTTGATTTGTTGTAAGGTAGTTACCTCCTTTTGTAATTCTTGAGGATTCTTGGCAGATGAATATATGTTAAATATAGTACAGATGCCAATCCCAAGTATTACCCAAACCATACATAAAAATAGAGTAGAATTTTTCATAACGTTCATTTTTTGTTTTGTATTTTATAGTTATTTTGCAACAAAAGTCAACAACACCTTCATATCTTACGACTTGATCTTCTATGTGCCGATAGATCTGAAACATACGAGCGATGAGAAAAACAATAATTAAATCTTTTGCAACAAATCAGTGATTATAGAATTATAGACGTTCATACCTTTATCAGTGAGTTTTAGTTTCACTCAGTCATATTCAACTAATCATGCTCATGTATAATTCGTAATTAGTCATTCGTAATTGGGAACTAGCGCCGACGTAAATTTAGAGAGATCAGCGATTCCTTCTCTTGTTCTGAGTCTGAGAAAAAATTCTTCAATTAATAAATCTGATTCGTTCAACGATTGGGTTTGCTGTTCGTCTATCCACTTACCTTCAAGATACTGTTTGATATCTGCGGTATTCGTCCAACGTTTAAATCCCCCTTCGTTTCACCTCCCGGCTTCCGAGGACTTCACTTCGTTTGCTTTATCAAGGGGGACTTTAGCGAACGAAGCAGCGGAAAGTCAGAGACCGAGGTAGTATTCCATATTCCAGTAAACCATATTGTGAATGGACGCTTTGCCAGCTGCAGCGAAATTAGAAATTTCGTATCTTCCAAATCCCGCATCTTCGACCATCTCTTTCACTATCAAAAACTCTTCCATAATCTCATCATCAGTGCCGAAATATTTCTGCGAGCAAGTTTCCTCTCCCCCGACCCCTCTCCACTTCGTAGAGCGGGGTGGCTTATTCGAGACATCTATGATAGTTTGTAAGATATTTTCTATTTTTTCGAATACATCATTGTTAGTAAATCTAATAACGGTAATATTATGTTGTTGCATGATTGCATCTCTCAATTGATCATGTTCTTTCTGTTCTTTATTATTATGGATGCTTCCATCTAATTCTATAACCAATTTTTTCTCAGGGCAATAAAAATCTGCGATATAATCTCATATCGGATGCTGTCTCCTGAATTTGAGATTGTTCAATTGTTTGCGTCTCAAGAGTTCCCAGAGAAAGGATTCAGCTTTTGTCTGATTTTTTCTGAGATTCTGAGCTAATCCTATCATAAAATTTCATGAGGGAAGTTTGTTGTTGCTAACAGTATACACTATTGGCAGTTTTACTCCCTCTCCATGTAATGGGGAGGGTTGGGGAGGGGAAACCCCTTCGAGCGTATAAAGCGAGATGCTATCAACATATCAGCTGTTCAAAAACTTTTGAAAAAAATCGCGCTTAAATTCATGCCAAAGCTGCTTAAATCCGTTTTTGCTGACTTGAAATTTACCAAATGCGATAAAGTCAAAATTGAAAACATTGTTGTCTTGCTTGAGCTTGATGAGCGATCTAAGAAATTCCACAATACCAGTAAACGAGTAAGCTCTTCAGGTGATTTTCAAAACCTCGTCATCAAAACTTTGGATACCAAAACTATATCTCAGTCTGGAAATCTTAGGATATTTTTTATTCAGATTTTTCACAAAACCGAGAACTTCCTCTTCAGGATACGGATTCAACTCGATGCTTAGCTCAGCCAGATTTTCAAAATCAAATTTGGTTCTGATATATTCTATGATGTCGATGATTCTATCGATTCAAATCCTGCTCGGAGTCCCTCATCAGAAATATAATGTTTTTAATTCCTTATCTGTCAAAATTTCCGCATAGTGATCAATTTCTTTTTTAAGTGTATTCACATAATTCGTAATTAACAACTCAGAATTTTCTAATTCGAAAATCGGCATGCTATTGAATGAACAATAGGCGCATTTGCTGGCACAAAAGGGAATATGGATATATAAACTAATCATAAGTAATTTTAAATTTACAATTTGAAATTTTGAATTTAGAAAATTATCGTTAATAGTATATACAGTTTGTCTGAGAAAATTCTACTCATATCGGTATAAAAAAAGGGATGCCAAATAAGCATTCCCTATAATGTTATTAGAGTTTTATTCATTTTCTTGGTCTTGTTGTTTATCTTTACGAAAGAGCAGTATTGCTCCTATTAAAGCACCAACAAACCCGATGACAAGTATAATTATTATCCATTCTGCCCATGAAAAGCAAAAGCCTATAATAGACAAAATGAAGAGAATAAAAGCTGCAATAATACAAGCAGTTCCTTTGACTAATAGTATCATATATTTTGTTTTTTAAATTTCGTTTTTGTAGTCTTACTATAAGTTAATGCATTATAAAGTCAATACAATATTTATGTTTTGTCAGTCGTCCTAGTAATATCCAGCCCCTCACCATATTCAAATTTGCCGAGTTTAGATCAGATTTTATCTTTTTTGCAGTACTGCTTATAATCAAGCACTTTTTGCTTTCTTGCTTCGATCGGTTCTTTGGACATCATACCCGGACCGCCGATGCATCATCATTCGCAGGCGAGAATATCGAGAAATTTTATATTTTCATTGCTCTTAAACTCTTGAAATCCCGCGTCGAGATTTTTCGGTCAATCAACGACAAGTATTTGATCTCTCGTGAGAATACCCTTGACATGCAAGCTATCAGCCACACCTCATGCAAGCGGATACACTTTGGTATAGTCATTATAAAATTTATCAAAATCAGGCGTACCATCTTCTGTGACGGAAAACGTGAATTCACAGTCTGGGATATTATTTTCTTTACGATAATCAAAAATTTCCTGAAGCTCCTTGAACGTAATCGCATAATCAATGCCATATTGCTTCGCCTCCATTTTTTTTGCAAAACATGGTCAGATGAAAAGCGTTTTGTACTCAGGTCAATATTGTTTTTTGACGAATCTATCCATCACTACCATAGGGGAAGCGACATCAATGATATATTCTTTCAGCTCGGGATATTTCACTTCAATCATTTTAACTATCGTAGGGCAGTTTGGACAGATATATCTTTTGTCTGGATTTTCTTTGAGGATTCTTTCATATTCCATGTTGATTAATTTCGCTGCATAGGTAAGCTCGACTACTTTTTGGACTCAGATCATTTTAAGATTGAGAATGATTTGTGGATATTCAAAATCTACGGGAAAACTTGGCGCAAGAAGTGCTACAATTTTTTCTTTGCATAAAGCATTTATGAGTGTTTGTAGCTCTGAAGTAAGAGGCATAAAAGTAGATTAAAGTATAAAGCAATAAGTATCAAGAAATAAGTATCAGGAAATAAGTATCAGGAAAAAGTCTTGATTCCTTTTTAGTGTAAAGAAGCTGTGCTATTATTTCAAGGAAGAATATTATACTATATAAACAATCTTGTCTCAAATTTCTAAACTACTTTTATCATCATACGTCCTAATCACTTGATCTACAGAAATCTCATCATAACTATCGATTTCCGGACAATGTAGTAGCGGTCTGACGACGAGGGTTACCTCACCCCCAACCCCTCTCCACTTTCCCGCAGATATTGACGGGACAGACTCCGCGAGGGCTACTTTAGAATTAAGGATGGGGTAAGCTATTTCCACAATATATCAAGTTTCTTCTTTTCACTTTCTCGCTTGTTCACTCTCAAGCAATTGCCTATTTACCAGCTGTCTGATTTTGGTAAATCTTGTCCTGATTTCGTAGTCATCAACCTTATTCGCTAATTTGCTTGAAGCGGCTAAAGGTTCATCATGATATTCAAATAAGGCGATATTGTCGAATTTGGTTTCCTCTACAAATTTCAGTAATTTTTCAAAATCTTGTTTCGTTTCGCCGGGGAAGCCGATGATAAGATTCGTTCTAATAAATCTTATCGGAAAGATCTTTTTAATCTGATCCAAAAATTTATGGATATATGTTTCATCATATGCCGAATCATCGGTATTCCTCAATCATCAAAAATAACTGCGTTTCACTTGTTCTTTTTGTGGTTGAGGGGAAAATCTCCCCATTTTTTTTAAAACACTCGAACTGATATGCTGCAACGGAATATCAAAATAGGGAATAAACTTTTTCAGCTTTTTTAGCTCCTTGATTTGACTCAACGTCACAATGTCCGGATAGAGATAGAGGAGTCTATAGGTGAAGCCTCATTTTAGCTTATCCAATTTTTTCAACAACGGCAAAAGCTGTGGCTTTCCATAGAGATCAGTCCCATATCTTGTCGTATCTTGAGCAATGAGAATAATTTCTTTTATGCCATTGGCGATCATATTTTTCGCCTCATTCAAAACTTTTTCTATCGTGAGCGATTGCTGTTTTCACCTAATAGCTGGGATGATGCAAAAGCTACAATGATTGTCACATCATTCAGCGATTTTGAGGTATTCAAACTTTTGTTCCACGTTAGTGTATACTCTCGGCGACGTAGCAAATGCAAAATTACCAAAGGTTTTGCTGTCGTATCATTGCATGATATTTTTGAGGGTCACGGTATTCAAGTCTGGTCGTGAAAGGTAGTGGAGATTAGTTACCTCACCCCCGGCCCCTCTCCACTTTGTGTGAGAGGGGTGATTTTTTATTTCCCTCTCCATACCATGGGGAGGGATTAAGGGTGGGGTAATATTGGCTAGCTTTTTATAATATTGCACTGCGCATCCCAGTAAATATACCGTCTTCTTAGTTTTCAAAAGTTTTTTTACCATTTCATCAGCTTCATCTCTTCATGAGGAAATGAATCCACAGGTATTCAAAAAAACAATATCTGTTTTCGTGTCGAAAGGATCAGTAAAATAGTTTAATTGATAGTCAGGAGTTTTGATGCTCATATCAAACAGTCTTCCCAAAAAATACTGGCTATCGACCAGGTTTTTGGTGCATCATAAATTGATAAGTGAAAAATTGCATATTTTTTGCATACGTGCAGAGAGAGAAAAATTGAACTATCTGATTTCTATCTGATATCCTGTAATCTGAGTAGCTAACTTCACGTTGGAAGCTCATTTTCCGATGGCGAGCGCTTTTTGACTTTCGTCCATAGTGACAATCGCTTTGGTATCGATAATTTCTACATTATTTATTTGCGCTGGTTTGAGGCAGTTTTTGATCAACTGAACAGGATCTTCCGAGTCTTCCACAAAATCTATTTTTTCTCCATCAAGCAAGGAAAGCACGGTATTGATTCTATCGCCTCTGCTTCCTACCATCACTCCCACAGGATCAACTTTTTCTTCGTTGGAAGCCACGATAATCTTAGTTCTTTTTCCCGGGATTCTGACGATTTTTTCGATAGTGATGATACCTTCTTCAAGTTCTGGCACAATTTTTCTCAAAATCGCTTCGATATATTCCGTAGTAGATTGGGTGATTTCAAGCACAATTCCGCCTTGTCCTTTGGAGATTTGCTTCAACAATACAAAAATTTCTTCACCTGGCTCATACATTCTATTTGGGATTTGACCATCAGGTTGCAGTACTACTGCGGTTCCCTCGATATCAAGGATGATGCTATCTGCATGCACTCTAATGACTCTTGCTTTGAGCAGTTCTCCCTGTTTGTTTTGGAATTTTTCATAGAATCTTTCTCTTTCGATAGCTTTGAGACTTTGTTTGATCGTTTGCGCTGCAGATTGTGCGGCAATCCTGGAAAGTTCTAGCGTATCAGGCGTGACATTAATCAGTAATTTTTCTCCCATGGTCACATCTTTTCTGATTTTCTTTGCATCAGCAAGGGTAATTTGTTGCTCAGGTTCTTCTACTTCCTTACTCACTTCGAGTTCTCTATAAATAGTAACCGTTCCGTCGTTTTCGATATTGACAATAATATCGGATTTTTTGTATTGAGGAAAATCTTTTTTAAATCCAGACTTTATCCCTGCTTTGACGATTTCAAGGACTTGGTACGGATCGAATTTATAATCATCAACAAGCGCCATAATAGCGGCCTGGATACTTTTTCCATCTAATTTCATGGTTTTTTTATGAGTAAATAAAAAATAAGCATATTCTACTATGCTCATAGAGAAGATAACAATTTTCAAGAAGTTTGCAAGAGGATTGAACTTGACTTTACATAGAAAATAACTATATTCACAAAGATGAATCTCAGATAATTAACAGAAATTTAAAACAATAAAAAAAAACAAAAAAACAAACAAAATGGAAAAAAAAAATTTATCTGCTGATTGGGAAGCTTTTAGAATACAGAGCAACCAACAAATAAATGCAGAGTCAGAATTTAGGTATTCTTCGACAACAGAGAGAACAACAATTATTCAGGCACTAGTGCTATGGTCATTCTCTCGTAAGATCACCAACAACGAAGAGAGAAGGAAATTTTGTTTAGAGTATTTAACAAAAAAGCTTCCTTCAAAAATCAAACTCGTTGCAATGATCGAATGTCTCCCAGACCGCGTATGGCGGCGTCTTCTTTGGAAAGAAAATATAGACTTTATGTCCTTTGAATCTTTTCTGAGAAGAATCACTTTTACACAGTGCATTGCCATTGAGCAAAGTTTCAAGGCTTTGTATGCTGAGCATCCTGCTACTCCTAAAGTCATGAAAAGGACTCTATGGAACAGAATTAGTAATTTTTTTACAGGTACAAATGCAAAAACGTTACTTGCAGAGGAATACACACTTAGTGTGAGAAACAACAACAAACCAGCATGGGCGTTTAATTTGATGCACTTGGACTTCGGATTCAGCCTCTATCCAAAAGGCGAAGATGATGATACTAAGATTACCAATAAAAAATGGACAAGATTTCTATCTATCAAAGAACACATTAATGACTTTGTGGTAGACAGAGAATTTGGAAAGTACTGGTGGTTCTATAAAACAGCCAGATCCAACTATGTTTTACGTCCTAAGAAAGAGGTACAAATAAAAGATCATGTATGTCCTGGATTTTGGGCAACGTTTATTTTGCATCTCATTTTTTGGATAGCATCGCCTATCGCATTTACCATTGGTAGTATAGTTATTATTCAATCTGCTTATTGGAATGCAGGCGCAATGTTGCTCATGATTCCGGCTATCATTACTCCACTGTGGATTGTCATAGCCAGTATAAAGTTATTTGTAAAAATGTTATTTAGGATAATATCTAAAATTCCATTTCCTCAAAAACTAAAAAAACCTTTATTGAATGTGGCGAAATGGTTTGGCATATTAATTATTGCCCTCATAGTACTAGCTGTCGTGGTCTTTGTTTTTATCGGAATAGGAAAAATAATTTGTTTTTTTGTTCCAATATTAGGGAGTTTGCTGTCAGTTGCATTTGTAATGACAGCACTGTTCTTCAGTTTAGTCGGTGTCATAATGTTCGGCATAATTTTGCTCGATGATACGCCTGACTTCTACAGAAAAATTCCGAAATGGATAAAAGCAATCGGATATGTTACTTTGGTTGCTACAGCAGTACGGTTACTTGATCTCTATGTTTCCGATCATGTAGTAAATGCTATCGTTCTCTGTGCAATTTGGCTTTGGGAATGGCTTTCCTATGCCCCACTGCTGTTTGCATTGTTGTTTTTTGAGCTTTGCTTCTTTGGTGTAGCTACATGGTTAATGACTTTATTTTTTAATAATCCAAGGGCTTTTGCTATAGCAGAAAGGATTATCAGTTACACTATTGTAGGAATGTTTGGGATAGCAACAATATTATTTGTGACAGGGATTGTGATGAATTCAACAATTATTGCCGACGTATATTATTCATCACCATTTTTGTCTATAATGTGTATGCTGGGCATCGTATTGCCTATTCTCTTGATAATGATGAATAAAAAGATCAATAAAGAGAATATTGATGCAATAGAATTAGCTTCTACCAAGATTAGTTACTTGATGGGTGAGATGGAAAAGCTCCATATGACCTCAGACAAGAAATTAATATTCCCTGAATCAATTATGTTGGGAAACCATCTCAGTCAAGTTGAGTTTGAGAAGTTGGTTGATAGAGTTCTCCTAATGACTAAGACATTGTTTGGTTACTATTACCGTACATATATGCATGAATTTCTGCTGTATATCTTACCGTGGATAAGCGACAATGTGTTGGATAAATTGCAAAAAGAGGAAAAATCGCTTTGCAAGATTGCTGATGTAGACGAGAGATTGTATTACATTAAACTGCTGATTTTAGGTCATGACGATGAACAGCGAATAAAACATCTTGAACTCGAAAGGCAAAGAAAAGCGCAAAAAGAATACAAAAAAGAAAAAGTGCTGGGTATTCTTGGTGCTATAGGGCATGTAATTGCTTATCCATTTATAAAGATCGGTCGGTTTTTCGGCTGGATCTGGCAAGGGATTCGTGAATTCTGCCTTACTGTAAAGGATGTTTGGGATCTCTTTAACAAAAGGTGTCCTTATGTTCACAAAGAAAAACTTCTTGAATAAAATGTTGTTAATGAATAATATAATGTCCCTCCAGTTTTATACTGGGGGATTTTTTTTATCGAAAAATTTACTTTAGGTATTTGACACATAAAAAATTATGACTATACTTATCATATTTATATGCCCATTACAAAATATGCTCAATACGATACCATCAAGCTCAGAAAACACAAAATTTGAAAATATAGTAAATACCCTTAAAGAACACATTTTTAATGCGAAAATGGTAGATATTTTTGAAATAACATTTGCCTATGACACTAAAGAAGGGAAGTCTTTTAACAGGACGTTATTTACCGACTTTGCGTGATTGTCTGTCAAAAATTCTAAGGAAGAATTATTTACAAGGACGAACCAATTGCTTCATATTAAGAAAAACTATATTCAGCAATCAAGAAATGATTTACTTAAACTCTCGAAACTAGAATGAAAATCTGAAATATTACTCTGAACGCTTGATTACATAGAGAAAATTATCGATTTGACCATTCTTTGATTGCCATTTGAGATAGAAAAAATAGGATATCCACTTCCATTGTCTCCACAGGAAGTAGAAGAGAAGACATGGAAAATGGAGACTATAGAAAGAGATCTTTTTGGGGGGAATATAAGAGAAAACCCTCTAGAACTAGTAAATTGCTATAGAAGTTTGAAAGCAAAAATAGATAAAAAACTTCCTACTATGACAGATGATAAAAAACAGATATGCGATAAATTATTAACATCTATAAAACAATCACCCGCGTTTATAGATATTGAATGAATATTCAAAAACAGACAAAAAGATACAAGAACAATGAACTACAAAAAGATGTTTGAAGATAACCAAACTTTATTTGAAAAGAAGATAAACAGAGAAAATTATATCAGAATATTCGAATTGGTTCTTGCTATGTATGGGATCAATAAACCTGTAGAAATAGATGAAAGAAGTTCTATCTATGACGGAGATGATGCTCTTTATATACCTAGCAGCAAGGAGTACAATACGTTATCAATCCAAAAGATATTAAAACTCATACAGCATGAAATAGAGAGACATATGTTGAGCCTAGAAAACAATGAAGGAAATGTATGATGATTCAGATGATGATATAATTTGTTTATGGAAGAAGGAAGTGCAATGATTATGGAGTGAACATTGGAAGGAAAATGACTGTCTGAATATGGGGGGACATCGGTTAGTTTGCCAAATCTTCTTGCATGAGAAATATTACCTGGTGACGAATATAAAAAATTTCTTTCTATTTTTTCCAAAAAAGATGTAGAGATGGAAAGAAAAAAAAGATTGTATCCGCAACATTATAGAGGAGTGCAGCATAAAGATACCGTATATACTAGATGACCAAAGGCAGTTATAGAATATATAACTCAATGATGAAATCCGAAAGATCTCTATATAGGACGTTTACAAGCAAAAGATATCGCTAAAGTATCAGAAAAGAAAAATATCAGATATCCTCAATTAGTTTCAGAAGTGATTATCCAAAAATTAATAAACAAACACATCAATGATAGTGAATTCAAAAATTTTATAGCAGGAAAATATAATTTTATTGCTGAAGATATCATAAAAGACAAAATGAATGATTTCACGAGTGAACAGAAAAAAAAGTTAATAGAAATACTCAATATAATAAAAAAATAGTTATTATTTGAATGCTATTTTCAAAATCTCCTTTGCTACATTTCTTGGTTTTCCTATTGCGGGAAAATGATGTCATCTTAGTCATGGAGTATGATTGACTTCTATAATTCATCAATGCTGTTGTTTCAATGGCTTAGTGATGTCCTTGGAGAGATAATCTATACCACATACGTATAATCATAATATTTTAGAAGCCTGTTCTGCCATCCTCTTAATCTCCGGGTGAATCTGATCGGTTATATCAATAGATACGCCTCAGGTAGAGAGATTAGCATTTTTTCTTACAAACAGTTTTTTGTTTTTTGGGATAATTGAATCCAAAGTAAATCATTGGCTCGTAACAAATCTTTTGAGCTCAGCATCTATAGGTATTTGTGTTAATGTCTTTTCATGTTCTTTTCCTCTAAGTGGATTTTTATTTTCTTTATTGATAAGTTCTTTAATAGTATTTGTTCCGTTTCCTACAACAAAAGCGGGTATTCTTTTCATACCAGCTATGAATTTATGATTGACGATAAGTAATCTGTGATCTTCACCTTCGAAAAACTCTTGGATAATAACCTGGCTATTAAATTTAAGTGCGTTTTTGATAGCTTTTTTTATTCCATCATTATCTTTGATTTTAACGCTTACTCAATTACCATGTTCACCGACGGCGGGTTTGATGACCAAGGGGAATTGTATGTGTTTTTCTTTCATGTGTTTGATAATATTAGTGTATTTCTCTCATTTTTTTGTAACAAAAGATGTGGGAACTTTTATACCATAATGTGATAACATACAATAGGTAAGTGTTTTAAATCTTGCAAATCTCATGCCAAGACTAGTATTTACTCCACAGTCTATATTTTTGAAAAAAATATTTTTTCAGTCTTTTTGTACAATAAAAATATCAAACTCATCTGAAATGACCGAGATAGTGCATCAAAGTTTTTCAGCTTCTTCAGCTATGATGTTTGACGATATGGATTTCATAATTTAAGATAATGTTTTAAAAAAGGTAATTAATCACATACATATTTTTTTGAGTATACGTTTGTCTGTTTGATAGTACCAGGTCCCTGGTGATGCATTGATTTCCAATAAATATCGTTTTTTTTCTTTTTTACAATAAGCAAAATCCATAGAAAGGATATCGTTACCTTCAAGATTAAGGTCTTTATAGATTTTTTTTGACAAGGATAATAATTCTTTTGGTAGTTGTTTTTTTTGTAAAGGAATTTGAATACCTCCTGATCATATATTGCTTCTAAAGTCTCCCGTCTTGGGAATTCTTAATGTTACCTCTATGATTGTTTTACCAGCGAACATTAATCTGATATCATGATTGCTTATACATATTCATGGATATCATTGACCAAAATCTTTGAATTGTTGTATGACATAGAGTTCATCCAATCAAATGTATTTTTGTTTGTTTTGTAATAGTTTTTTAGTCGTTGTAAGAATTATTCACCTCCCTCCATTGGCTCTAATAGGTTTGAGGACAATAGTATCAAGGAATTGTTTTTGGATAGAAGTATTTTTGAAAAATCACGAAAGAAGAAATGTTGTAGGTTGATAGGTATGAGTGAATTTAAAATTTTCAAATTTATCGTTTCATAAAACAGCGATTTTTTCTGAGGGCACAACGGTAAATGATTGGAGATTTTCGTATTTATGTTTGATTCATGTTCATTTTCTGATCCAAACAATATCAGGTGTATATGGTTTGTCGATGAGAATGTTATTTCATAGTGAATCCATAGTATTGTATTCAGTGAAATATTTGTTTTTCCCATCAAACTTATTGATGCTAACTCTCACGAGTTCTATCCCATGTTTATGGAAAATATTTTGCATAAAAAACCTTGTTCCATAAATATCCTTTGCAGTGTATTTTGTGTTATATCCATTTTCTATGGCTACTTTTAACATACAATTGTTTTATAGTATAAAAGATAAATCTTGAATCTTCACCTTTCCTTTATATATAGCATCTTTAAAAAATCAATGTTCTGCCCATGTTTTGATGGTAGTATATCATTCCAAATATATTTTATTTTTTATCATGGTTGTTCATATATGTATAGTAGAAGTGTCGATAATTCATTTTTTGACTTTCAAGGCAGCTTTAAAATGTCATTCTAAACTTCTTTCTGGATAGAGAAATTTTAGCAGTTCAATAGTTTTTTTGAAATCAAATCTTTCAGCTTCCTTGGTAATGAAATATTTTTTATAGATGCTATCTTTCTCATATTCTTTAGGCAATATCTTACTTGCGTTATAAATAGCCAATCCTTCTTCGTCTTTGAGATAATATCCAGTTCCGGATTTCAGAATATTTCGTCCGGATTTCAATCCGTTGAGATATCTCACGAGATGCGTGTCAATTTCATGTGCCAGGATGGAAAGCAATTCTTTTTCTCTGAAAACTCCATGTTTAGAAATACTGATTTTGATTTCTTTTCCCATAATAACAGATATCCTTGAGAGATTAGTATAACTGAATACGATATCAACCCCATAGATTTTTTTTTCTGCAAGATATTTTTCTATGGTTTTTTCTATTGTTGATAACGTTAGTGGCTCTCACAATAATTTTTGATTATCTTCTTTGATTGAAAAGACTTTTTCTTTAGCAATCTTCAAAAGTTCATCATCAAACTCACCAAAAAGTTTTCTATTGTACAAAGCTATATTGTCAAAATCCTGTTTGCTATAGGCAAGAATAAGATTCCTTCTAAGTTCTAATTCTTCAAGTTTTTCTAGAAAAACATTTTTAAATACACTCTTAAGCTTCTTGAGCTGTTCTTGCAGCTTAATTATTTCTTCTTTAGTCTGTATAAGTTTTTGTTCTTCAGGTCGTTTATATTTGAAGATTGGATTATATTTTCCATGCAAAGTAATGAATTTATCAAGCTCACTGAAGTAATTAAGCGGTCTGAGTCTGGAAGAGAGATTGAGTCTTTTATTCAGTTTTTCAATTTTTTGATCGATGGCATGAAGCTCGGCTGTTTCTAATGGTTGAATATATTTTGGATCGATAATATCCACCGCAGCAAATGTTTTGTGGATAGGCTTGATGAGATAACGGCTAGCGGTTTTATTTCCGAGAATAATTTTATTGTCAGCCAAACTTTCCATATTGGAAAACTTAGCTTTTTTGAGGGTTATCTCGTTTTCATAAAGATCCAAATACCATTCTCTTTTATTTTCTTTGATCTTTTCAAATAATTTCTGCGACATATAATTTCATGATTTATTCAGATCTACTTCCACGATCACATCGATTTTTTCTTCTTCCTCTTTTTCTTTGATGATAAATTTTGCATATTGGGAGAGGTAGAGGAGTTTATTTTGTCAGAGGAGATCGGATTTCTCTGGAGTGAAAAGACTTTTTGCTATCTCTACTCATTTTTCTGGATCGGTGATTTTGAGATCAGCTATTTTGTTTAAAATGTTTTTCAATTTTATATCGCTGACTTTCTGTACTTCCAAACCAGCTCTCGCATTGATTTCCAGAAGTTTTGGTCACTCATTCGTTATGACTCGATCAAGCGCAAGATATCATAGATTGACAAAATATTGCACCTTGGACGAAAGAAAGAGAATGTCATTCCAGTACGGAATTTTTTTATTTTGGAAATGAGCGAATTTTTTTGGAAATTTAATTTTGTAAATCTTGTTTTTCCAGAGGAGTGAAGTTATTTTGCCGCTGCCTACTTCGATGCCAAATCCAAGTCCTCATTGAGCAAGATTGGCTTTGCCGCCAGAAACCTTAGTAGGCATCCTGATCATGGTAGCCACAGGAACGAGATTAAATACGATAACTCTGATATCTGCCAATCCATATTCACAAAAATCCTTGAATAATTCTCCAGCGACAAGTTTTTCTTCAATGATTATTTTGTCTCATCCGAGCGTCATAGAATATTTTCCATCAAGAATATCCAGCAAATGTCTTCTAAATTCCTCGTCGGTAATAAGGGTTTCTCAGATCTGATACATCCCATGATGATGGCGGTCAGTAAATTTTTGAAAAAATATTTTTTTAATTTGTTTTCATCGCTTTTGGAATATGCGTTTAGTTTTAGATTTTTTTTCTTTTCCTGCCCCGTCATTTGCTGCGGGGTCAATAATCTCCTCTGAATGTTCTTCTTCGACATATTTCACAATATATACGCCTTGTCATTTGCTTCCATGATTGGGCTTCACGACAAAATTCTTTTTTGGCAGATAGGCAAAATCAAATTCGTAGAGTTCTTTGCGATGAGATATGATACCATAAGTTTTGGCGAAAGGGATTCCTCTTTCTATAAGAAAATCCTTCGTTTGGAGCTTGTTATTTGCCAGACGGATACCTTTTTTGTCATTAAATTTTTTTATGTAGAGCAGATTCCTTGCATTATTGCCAAGGATTCCAAAATCCAACATAGTTAATCCGCAAGATAAAAATTACGTCCCATCTATAGTAAAAATCTAGCTAAAATCAATCTCTAGGTGGCTATTATGTCACAGCAAGGTTAAATTGTCAGTAGTACCCAAAAATAGAAATGTCAGTAAAATTGGTAGGGATTTATTCCTAACCAATTTGAAATGACATTTATCTATACTGACAAAGACATGAAAAAGATT
>JBAZRN010000003.1:0-70669 GCA_041663325.1 Candidatus Absconditabacterales bacterium
TGTTAGAATATTAGAAAACAATATCTAAATATCTATGCCCCTAAACTTCTAATTCGTCTTAATTCATTTATCATTTATCATTGTTTATATAGATGGCTACACCTACTACTGCTGTAAAAGCAAAACCGGCTACTCCAAAAAAGAAAAAAGATTTGAAACTGGATTCCTGAGTTCTTCACGTACAAACCACCGATAACAATACAATTCTTACTTTGGTTGATGACAACGGGAATAAAGTACTCTGATCAGGGACAGGAAAACTTGGATATAAAGGAAGTAAAAAAAGCACACCTTATGCTGCTGAACTCTTAACTAAACAAATATTAAAAGAAGCTCAATCATTTGGACTCAAAGAAATAGGTGTCATCTTTAGATGATGCGGATTGGCGAGAGATGGTGTTTTCAAGGCAATCAATGAAATAGGACTTATAGATATCAAATATATCAATGAAAATACCGCTATCCAGTTTGGAGGATGCAAAGGGAAAAGGAAAAAGAGAATATAGACTAAAAAATACCCTTAGAAGCCTAGAGACTTTTAGAGGGTTAGAAAAACAACCATAATCTAAGCATCTAATAATCTAAGCATCTAATAATCTAAGCATCTAATAATCTAATGTATTCTAAATTTTAAATTTTAAATTAGTTGTTCTATGAGATATACCTGACCTAAGTTTAAACTATGTAGAAGAGAACAAGTAGATCTCTTTTGAGCTAAAAAGTATAATGTAAAGAAAAATAGAAGTCTGCCATGACAACATGGAGCTAATATGCAAAGATCTTCTGAATACGGAAAGCTTTTGAGAAATAAACAAGTACTCAAGAGAATGTACATGTTATCAGAAAGACAATTTGTAAGACTCGTCAAAGAAGTTGCTGCTAAATATGCTAAGAACAAAAACATTACCCATGATACAGCTCTTTTTCAGTTTTTGGAAAAAAGGATGGATTCTAGTGTATATAGATCAGGACTTGCAAAAACTATCATGCAGGCAAGACAGATGGTTACCCACGGGCATTTTCTGTTAAATGGGAAAAAACATAATATCCCCTCATCATTTGTACGTATTGGAGATAAAATTAGTCTCAAAGAAAAACTAAAAGACTCTACCCTCTATAGTCAAAATGCTACGGAAACTAAAGGCAAAATCCCTTCATGGATAAAATTAGATAAAACAGCTAATGCATTGGAAATATTAAATGATCCTCAGGTTGGAGAACTTTGAATACCCGCTGATCTTTTGAAAGTTATCGAATTTTATGCGAGAGCATAATTTAGTCGTTAGTCTTTAGTGAAATAAAACAAAATCTTTTACTCTTTATTACTCTGCATGTTGGATATACAAAAGTTCATCTGAGCTCCCAAAATTATTGTCTCAAGTGTAGACGAAAGAACTACAAAGTTTGAAGTAAAGTATTTGCCTAGAGGTTTTGGACAAACACTTGGAAATGCTTTGAGAAGAATTGTTTTGTGATATAGTGTTGGGTGAGCTATTACCGGATTAAAAATAAAATGAGTAAATCATGAATATCATGTGATAGATGGAGTAAAGGAAAGTGTTATTGATATGATGTTGAACTTTAAGACACTCCGCCTCAAAGTAGATGAAAAAGCTGATAATATTCAATGGATCTCTCAAAGATTTTCGGGTATAGGAACGTATACTTCAAGTAATATCAAATTCCCTACTGGTATAGAGCTTCTCAATAAAGATGTACACCTCTTTGAAATAACAGATCCATCACTAGAGCTCAATATCGATATTAGAATAGAAAAATGATATGGATATTATAGTATTGATTATCTTAGAGCTCGTGACAAAAAAGATGAAGATATTGATGCGAATATTCTTTTGATAGACAATGAATTTAAAGTGATCGATTATATAAAATATGAAGTAGAAGAAGTGATTGAAGATTTTACCTGATCTACAAAGGACTTGCTGACCATCGAAATTAGATCATGGTTTGATAACGTTTCTCCAAAAGAAATCATCATGTTTGCTGGTGAGGTATTGGCTTCGTATGCTAAATTGTTTATATTTGATACGGTATATATTGATAGATCATTTTTTGTGGATATCGAAGACCTCGATAGAGTACAAGACAAATTCCATGAAGAAACCAACATCAAAACAATGCCTATTGATGCTCTTCCTCTCAGCGAAAGAACAAGGAATGCATTGATCAAAAATAATATCTTGTATGTAGAAGATCTTGAAAAAAAGAAAAAATGAGAACTTTTGCTTATGAAATGAGTAGGTAGAAAAGCTATAGATGAGATAAACAGTGCATTAGCAAACATAGACAAAGCACTTATCGGCTAAACCGCCGAATATTGAATGCTAAACGATAGTTCATAATAAGACAATACCAACATTATTAATTTTTAATTATTCATTAGTTTGTTATCATGAGACATAAGGATAATAAAATGCTCGAATTACATACAGGAGCAAAAAAAAGAGATGTCTATATTAGGCAGTTGTTGACCAATCTGGTGAAAAACGGAAAAACAACTACCACACCAAAAAGAGCTAAAGTACTCAAATCTGAAATTGATTCCTTTTTCGCTAAGCTTGTAAGTATGAGCAAGAAATTAGATGAAAAAGATGCAAAAAGAGAGTGCATCAGATATATCAAATCTATTATTTTTGGGGAAGCTGAAGGAAAAAAAGTATTGAATATTCTCTTACCTAAATATATTGAATCAGGATCGACCTCAAGTTTCGTAGCTGACTACAAATTAGGATTTAGAGTAGGTGATGGTGTCCAGAAAATATTACTTAAACTACTTTAGAACTGAGATACAAGATTCAAGATACAAGAACCATTTAATTATATGGCTATATAGTTCATGTATCATGCCTCATTTAATTCATTTAGTTATTTGAAATAATAATCATGGAATTTACAAAAAAAGATTTGAATAAGACGCTTCGAGTAAAGCCAGCTGACATGGAGAAAAATAGAACATGGCGGAGAATTGATGCGAGCGGGAAAGTGCTCTGAAGATTGGCTGTAGATATTGCGAAATTGCTCTTGGGAAAACACAAGGCATATTATTCTGATTTCTGGGATGCAGGGGATTTTGTTCTTGTAGAAAACATCGACAAAGTCAAAGTGACAGGAAAAAAACTTCAGGAGAATCTCATGTATGCATACAGCGGATATAAGGGGAATCTCAAGCAAATTACTCGAGAGCTTGTGATGAAAAAAAATCCTGAAAGATTGCTGACTGCCGTGCTTAGAGGAATGCTTGCCAAAAATAAACTCAGAGACAAAAGAATCAAAAGAGTTAAATTTGTAGTCTGAACAACTACCAAATACGATCATTTTAAACCTATTACCCTATCTAAATAATGGCGAACAAAGAATATACCTATGCTATAGGAAGAAGAAAGGAAACAACAGCTGTTGTTAAACTTTTTGGACAAGGAAACGGTAACTTCATCATCAAAACTTCTAACGGATCACAAAAACCATTAGCAGATTATTTTGGTGGTAACCTCTATCTTCTCGATGCCGCTCTTTCCCCCCTCAAAACCCTAGGTGCTGACTACCTCAAAAAGTTTGATATTGAGATTGTCGTAAACGGTGGAGGTATTTCAGGGCAAGCAGATGCTATCAAGCTAGGAATCGCAAGAGCGTTGATCGAATGGAATCCTGAGCTTAGACTTACCTTGAAACCCTATGGATTGCTCAAGAGAGATCCTAGAATCAAGGAAAGAAAGAAACCAGGTTTGAAGAAAGCAAGAAAAGGACCAACTCGATCGAAAAGATAAACTTTTCTCAATCAAAAATTAATAATTAAAAATGAATAATGTATGAACTGTCTTATTATGAACTATTGTAAATCGCAATAGTCCATGCAATAGCGAAATTAATTATTCATCATTAATCATTCATTATATTTATCAAAAGGGCTCTTTGGAAAAGGAGTTTTTTTGTTTCCTGAAAAGATTGACTTTATGAAGTAATTATGTATATATATATATCATATATAAAAACATATAAATATGACAAAGAAAAAAATACTTTTCATTACAGAAGTTATGACAGCTAATTGGGCATTTGAGAGAGAATTATGGCTTCTGAAAGACACCCACGAGTGCTTCATTACTGAATGTTTGGATGATGCCCGCGAGAGAGTTGAATCTGGGGTAGACAAGGTGGTGATGTTCCCGTTTTTAATCGCATATCCCAATTATGAGTTCAATATTAATCCTCAGATTGAGGTGAAATTTGGTATGGGATATTGTTTCTGGAAACAGGAGCTGGAAAAAAGGAATATCCCGACTATTATCGTAAATATATATGATATACATCATTCATATATAGATGAGGCGATGACGAGAATCATGAAGAATAATTGGGCAACCGATTCCAATGTAACATTTTTCGGCAAATACCCTGAGATGAAAGATTCAAGACGACTCGTAGAACTAATTAAGAAATGAAAAAAATAATTCCAATGTGCCGCAGTTTTCTGTGGCTTTTTTTTGATTTAAACAGGGCACAGTAGAAATACTTAATTTCCCACTTGAAATAATCACGACAATACATATCTTTTTGATGGTAAAAATAAATGAACTAAAAATTTTTTGCCTATGAAATCAAGTATTATTAGTGTTGTTACTTACTCTACCAAAACCTGCTGAAAGAAAAAAAAGCTAAAAAGAGTAACTCGAGCTGAATCAGCTCACACTAAACAATTGCAACTTTCACTTCGAGAAACCGTTATACGGGGACTTGGTGGGAGTTGCTTTTCTTTAAAATAAAAAAAATGAGTCATAATACACGACCCATTCTCCCGAAATCTTCAGGGATGACTAATAATGCTTTTAATATCTTTTTTTATCTCTTCTATTGCTCCGTAAATCCCTATAAGAGATATAATTGCCCAAAGGCAAAAGATATCTGTCATTACTGCTAGAGTTTCCATCAATTTTTGTGCATTAGGATCTGTAGCAGGATGGGAAAAAATAAGAATGTTTACATACGTCGCACCAAGTATACAACATAACGCTACGATACAGTATACCGTTATTTTCATTTTTTTCGGCATAATCTAATATTTTTTTTAGTTTGTTTTTATTTCGTCTTGAATATATCCATTTAAAAATATCAATCAAGAGTATATTTTATTGAATTGGTGGGAGTTGCTTTTTTTATGTGTTCGCACCCGGGTGCTGACTGAAGATGGAGTAAATTCGTTGAAAAGAAATACCATTTTGTTAGTATGGGTGATGTGAATAAATTCAGATTTTTTTTATTTTTTTATTATATACAACACATGAAGGATTTAATATTCCTCGGCATCCAATGATGTGGAAAAGGGACTCAAGGTAAACTGCTTTTCAAAGACTTTCCAGATACTGTCTATATGGAGATGGGACAGCTCTGCAGAGCGCTTATGTCTAATGATAATGGCATTGGAAATTACATCAAGAACATTGTGAATAACGGTCTTATGGTAGATAATTTCATCACGCATGATCTGCTCCATACCACCATACAGATAGCAAATAAAGAAGGAAAAGGGATCATGATGGACGGATTTCCTAGACTTATGGAACAAGCGGAATTTATGATCAAGAAGATGGAAGAATACAAAAGAGACTATATAGTGATCCATTTTGAGCTTTCCAAAGAAAAGGCTTTGGAAAGGATGCAAAAAAGAGCTGCGATCGAAGCGCGTGTAGATGACACTCCTGAAGCAATGGAAAGAAGGCTTGCTGTCTTCTTTAATGAAACGCTTCCTGTCATTAAACATTTTGAATCATTAGGGAAAGTAGTTACCGTCAATGCAGATGGTGCAATCGAAGATATCCAAGCTGATCTTAGAAAGAAATTAGGGCTTTAAATAATTAAAGATTCCCATATGGCTAAAGTACTCAGTAGAATCAAAATAGATAAAATAGGATATGGATGAGTAGGGCTTGCGAGAATGAGCGATGGAAAAAGAATCCTGATCAAATGAGGCGCTTTGCCAGGAAGTATCGTTGATTTAAAAATAGTGAAGCAAAGAAAAGATTATGTAGAGGCACATATCACTCACATCGTAGAACTCGATCCTAAGATCGTGGATGGAGAAATTTTCTGTCCGCATTTTTTTTGGGAAGAAAAAGAGCTTCAAGATTCAAGATTCAAGCTTCAAGCTAAATTTAAAATTGGATGCGGAGGCTGTAAATGGCAGATGTTGAGCTATAAAAATCAGCTGAAGTTGAAGGAAGATATTGTCAACGATGCATTCACCAAGATCAAAAAAAGATTGCCTGAGTTAGAGGTCTTGCCCATCATTTGATCTCCTGAAGAAAAGAATTATAGAAATAAAATAGAGTTTAGCTTTGGGAAATATATAACTAAGTGATCTTGCCCCACCCTTTCTTCTGTCGACGTCATTCCCACGAAAGCGGGAATCCATCTTGCTAAACATGGATTCCCGATCAGGTCGGGAATGACGTCTGTTGTGGGTGGAGAGGGGTTGGGTCTGCCTGCGGTAGGCAGGGGTGAGGTAACTAATGTAACTCTCTCCGACCGAAGCGTAGGTTTCCATAAGCAAGGTGAGTTTAGCAAAATCATCGATATCGACAATTGCGCGCTTATCTCTGATGAAGCAAACGCGATATTTCAGCATATCAAGAAACTTTGCAAAGCATCATGACTCCCCGTCTATGACCAGATGACTCATCAGGGATTTTTTAGACATTTGGTAATCAGAGAAGGAACGAATACTGACCAATTTCTCGTAAACCTGTCTGTCGCGGACAACAACATCAAAGAAAAAAATACAAAAAAACGAGAGAACTTTCTTGAAATATTAAAAAAAGATACGATACTAAATGAAAAAGTAACCACATTTGTGGTCACTTACAATAACGGGCTTGCTGATACCATCAGGAATAATGAATCAGTCACCAAAACATTTTGGTGAGAAGGAAGCATCTACGAAAAACTTATTTTCAAAACTAAAAATGATGATAATCAAGAGCTAACAACTAAAGACCAATGACTAACGACTGTCTCATTCAGAGTCTCACCCTTCTCCTTTTTTCAAACGAATACACTTTGAGCGCAACAGCTTTTCAATCAAGCGATGAATATGGTCGGACATATTGAATGAACAATCCTCGATCTTTACTGCGGAACGGGGACTATCGGGATAAGTTTTTTGAAATTAGGAAAATGAAATAAACTTGTCTGAATAGAAATTGTCCAAGAAGCGATTACTGATGCCTGATATAATGCGAAGATAAATGGACTAGAAGACAAAGTTATTTTCTTAGCAAATCCCGCTGAAAAAGCTTTTACTCAGACCCCAGAAATCAAAGAAAAATTAAAAACTCTTGGTCTCGTCATCATTGATCCTCCTAGGGATGGTCTGCATAAAAACGTCGTTCAGATGATTTGCGATCTCAAAAAAGAATCTGATTTTAAATTATTGTATATTTCTTGCAATCCGGTAACAATGGTCAGAGATATAGAACTTCTGATCCAATGAGGGTTTAGCATCAAAGAAATCCAGCCTGTGGATATGTTTCCTCAGACGCATCATATAGAATGTATCGGTATACTTAGCTAACCTCGTAGTTTGCGGCGGGGGAAAAGTGCAGATATATTGTACAAAAATTATTTGGGCTCTTTTCTTTCGCTTATCTTGCTTGCCAGTGGTAGGCTTCATGTTCATCCATCCTGAAAATAACTCATAATACCTTCTCGGTAATGATCTTCGTTATATGGACCGAAAATATAGTCATGGAATCTATTTTCTTGTGGTGTATTATTTGTATAGGTTACATTTTTACCATAAGAAACGATTAAGTGATCAAATTCTGCTTGCCATAAAAGATGCAGCGCAGCAATTTTGTTTTGTGGCTGAAATCATGGCAACATCTTTAATATTTTATCAAATGCATTTTCTCTATTGGCAATAAATTTTCCGCCTACCTCTACCGTATCTATCATTTCTTTCAGTCTCTTTTTTCCACTGATCCAGTCCTTTTCTGTTATAAATTCTGGACGTTCGGTATTGAGAAATACATCTCGAACATCTCCCAAAGGCGCCATTTTACGATGAAGTGCTATATCAAGTTCTGGGAAATCTGTAGATTTCATGCCGTTAAATACTACTTTCCCTTCATGTAATAAATTTATTACATCACGATAGACTTTTTCATATTTAAAATTACTTCCATTATTCTCTGTAAACTTCTCAAAACGTTTGCGCAAGCGTAAAAGCATTTCAGCTCTTTCTGGTGGGATTGATTTCAGCACATTTTTTTCTATGAGCAGTCGATCTTTTTCTGATTGGTGGTCTTTCACACAAGAAGGTATTTCTCTATCAGTCATTCTTTGATTTGTTAATATTTCTTCTAATTCTTCTATTTTACTTTCAATCACGGTTTCTATAGTTTGCCAATGCTTCGTTACATAATTCTGTGTTATTTCTCCTTCTGGCAATGCAATAGTTCCTTTCTGTGAGAGATTTTTGAGCGCTTCAATAAGTTCGAGTGCATAAGATTCTTTTACCTTTCCCAAATACTGAATTTTTCTTGTTAAGGTTCATCTAGCAATTGCGTTTTGCTTTAATGTGTCATCTAGTAATGATGTTTTTTCTTTTTCTGTCATGATTATATCATAAGAAGATAAAGATTTGTATGTACCATTAAACCTCTACTATTCTCTACTATTTTCCTCATATACTCCTTTAGAATCCGTATCTGTCGGTAAAAAGTCGAGAGGATCTTTTTTGGAAGTTTTTTCTATTTTTTCACCAATTACTGGTTCTTGGGAAATTTTTTTTGATGGTGATTGTAAATTTTTTGCTAATTGTGATTTTTCTTTTTCTACCGATTCGTCCAAAATCTGAGTCAAACGTTTATCTTTTATTAAGTTTTCAGTATCATTTTCTGATGATTTATTGAAATCTGACATAGGTATATGGGCAAAAATGTAAAATAAGTTACAAAAACACTATATATATTTATTTATACAAATCAAGTTTATTTACTTTTTTTATCATTATTTGGGAGACTCTTATTCACTATTGAAAAATCTTGTGATAATCATATATTTTCAATCTATACCAAACCGCTTTCGCGTATAATTTATAGACAATAATTATTCTCATGCTACCTATCCAACACAACATTTCGCTCAAATCATACAATACGTTTGCTGTCGATGTACAAGCAGATTTTTTCTGTGAAATACATAACGAACAAGAGATATTTGATCTGATTTCGACTGACGTTTTTGCTACTCAACCACATATAATTTTATGATGATGAGCAAATATCCTCTTCACGAAAAACTATAATGGACTCGTGATAAAAGTTTCATTGCTGGGAAAGAAAGTAGTGAAGAACAATAATACTACTGTCTATGTGAAAGTAGAAGCCGGAGAAAATTGGCATGAAATAATGATGCGAAGTTTGGAGCAATGATATGTCTGATGAGAAAATTTAGTCCTTATCCCAGGTCAGGTGTGAGCTGCTCCCGTTGGTAATATCTGAGCATACGGAAAAGAAGCTAAAGATATTATTCATGAAGTTGAGTGAGTAAATATTGAAACGAAAGAGAAAAAAGTGCGGACAAATAATGAATGTAAGTTTGGCTATCGTGAAAGTATTTTCAAAAATGAATTAAAAAATAAAGTGATTATAACCTCAGTAACGTTCATATTCCAAAAACAATCTTCTGACTATATTCCCGATATTCAATACAACGACATCCAAGATACAATCGCCGAACAATGAATTGATCCTGCTACTATCTCTGCACAGGAAGTAGCGAATATCATTATCACGCTCAGAGAAAAAAAATTGCCTGATCGAAAAAAAGTCGGAACCGCAGGAAGCTTTTTTAAAAATCCTATCGTTGAAAAAAATCAGTTTGAAAAATTATTATTGAAATATCCACAGCTAAAATGAAACGCTATTGTCGAATGAATCAAGCTTTCTTCAGGACAATTAATTGAACTAGCCGGATATAAAGGTAGGACAGAATGAGCAGTCGCTACCTACGATAAACATGCGCTCATCATCGTCAACAACGGTGGAGCTAGCGGCGGAGAAATACGAGCATTCGCTCAAACGATACAAAAAAAAGTCCTAGACCTCTTTGAAGTGAGTCTAGAACCTGAGGTGATTATTTTATAGACTTGAGTATCAAGTATTGAGTATTAAGATTTTATCTTATGTCTTGATACTTTTGTCTTATGTCTTGATACTTTTGTCTTATGTCTAAATTAGTTTTCTTAGTAGATATAAATGTATCTTAGTTGATCTGAGTTTTTGTTGTAACAACATTCTCCGTTTACTGGTAGTGCTGCCGAACAGGTGGAATCAAACGTTTTACATAAGTTAGCACTAATATTTTCATAAGTTGCTGCCGAATCAATAACTGGCATTGCGCTATTTACTACCCAATTTGATCATCACTCGGTTTCCGTTCCTGCCATAAGTACAAACCCATTTGCTGATATTCATCATTTATGAATAGGCGTATATCCAAATTGCCCACCAGC
Source organism: Candidatus Absconditabacterales bacterium (assembly GCA_041663325.1). GTDB lineage: Bacteria > Patescibacteriota > Gracilibacteria > Absconditabacterales > Absconditicoccaceae > CAJBLF01. The sequence goes on from JBAZRN010000003.1 coordinate 10,532, forward strand.
AATAGTAAGGTTTGAAATTCATACAAATGATCTGTTTGAATTTGGATCTTCTGGTATACTAGACATTCCCGCACTGATAAGACCAGCAGAAATTAAAGTTAATGATCATACAGTAGTTGGGAAACTTCCATGATCTATCTGGTAGGATACTAATGCAGCGGCCGTTTGTGCAAGGTCGGCTTTACGAGCGACATCGTTGGCTCTTCCTCTTGCGCTTGAAAGTCTTGGAATAAGCGCTGCAGCGAGGATACCTATGATGACTATTACGATAAGCATTTCGATAAGTGTGAATCACTTCTTTTTATTTTTCTTAGAAAACATTGAATACCAAAAATGGTAAAAACTAGATTCTTATATACTAGAGATATGAAATATCGGGTTAATTTCAATATGAAATTAAGGTCTTCGAGGACTGGAAAATAAGTTCAGTAAATAGGATATTTTTTTACATTAATATATACCTCCCTGGGACATCTTGAGCTACTAGTCACTTGATTTCTAACATAGTAAGTAAGGGAATAATCTCTTGGATATTCACTCCTGTCGTTTGGACTAAATTTTGAAGTTCTCTTCATTGATCACGAGAAAGAGCAGATAAAAGTCATTGTTCTTGGTCGGTGAGGACAACTGTAGTTTGTGATCTGGAAGAAATATGTTTGGAAATAAAATGAGTCGCGAGAAATTTTTGGAGGTCAACTATCGGTTTTACATACCCAGTTTCTATAAGCTGTAATATGCCAGCACTCGTCGGTGCGAAGATGGTGTTTGGTGTTGCATAAACAGGTTTTTTCATCGCTATCGCGCAGTCAACTGTGATTAAGCTGCCAGATTTTTGTCCTGCTTCTGGCAAAAAAAGTACGTCAGCAAGTCCGGCGATAAGACGATTTCTCTGGGGGAAGGTATAATGCGTTGGTTGTTCAAACAGTTTATATTCAGAAATCACCAATCCTCCATCAGCTACAATCTGCTCGATCAATGAACATTCTTGCCTTCTGAGATATCGACCAAGACCTCACCCAAGTACTGCTATAGTAGGAATTTTGTGTTCACGAGAAAGTTGATGACAAAGCTGATCGACGCCTTCCGCTAGACCAGAAATGGTAACCAAATCGTAGTCTGCAGCTGGAGTGAATAGCGTCTCTACCACTTTTTTCCCGTAAATCGACATCTTTCTTGGACCTACGATACCGAGGATTTTGTGGTTTAGGAGCGATATATTTCATAGATAATAAAGAAGCTGTACTTTGGGTCTAATAGATAAAAGCTTGTAATGAAAATCTACATCTGAAATCATCATTGCTCAGATCGTATGCTCGGTTACTCGACGCTGAAGTTTTGAATATTTGCTGGCATCGTATACAATATGTTCTTGAGCTTGAAATTGTGAAATGGTGATTTTGGGATCGAGAGAATATACTAGTGCTTCGTGCTGCATGATTGATGATTTCATGTAATAAATTTTTTGCCAGTATAAACATATATACATATTTTTCAATACCTAATTGCCGTTATTTCACTGTCAAAAGTATAATTGACAATAGTTTATTGACATTTATGCTTGAAATACACTATAAATTTGACTACACTTTTGCCCAATACATTTTTTTTATGTTCTGTGGATATAATTATGTTGGTGAAGTTGAATAATATTATCATGTTTGCATTGATTGCGTTTTTTATTTCCTGGATTCTCTATCCGATCTATATCAACATTCTCAAAAAATATAAACTAGGAAAGACCATCCGCGAATCAGCAGTCACGGGAGAAAAATCAAAAATATTCAGTCAGCTTCATGAGCATAAACAATGAACACCTACCATGTGAGGCGGTATTTTTTTGGTGGTTATGGGGTTTATGATATGACTTTCGTATATTTTAAAAGACTATTGATTTATCAACAATACGTTATTTAATAGACAAGAAACATATATTCTCCTTTTCGGGTTTTTTAGTATGGGACTCATAGGGCTACTGGACGACTTTCTCAATATCAAAGGATATGGCAAAGTAAAATGACTCAGCGCCAAAGCAAAATTGATCGGTATGGTGATTTTTTCCGCATTTATTAGCCGATGGTTTTATAGTAGACTAGGCATAGATTATATCAATCTCCGACCGATCGCAGGCAAAATCTCTCTTGGATTATTGTATCCGATATTCACTTTTTTCGTCACTATCGCGATCGTCAATGCTATAAACATCACTGATGGACTCGATGGACTTGCAGGATGACTGATGACAATCATTCTCTTTGTGCTTGCAGTAGTTTTGTTTTTTAATCAAACCTATATCGCGACTACTGTAATTGCTATCGTGATGGCTATACTCGTAGCGTTTATGTTTTATAACATTCATCCCGCCAAAATATTTATGGGTGATAGCTGAGCGTTTGCTCTATGAGGACTTATTGCTTCACTCCTCTACTTTCTCAATATGAGGACGGGTATCGTTATACCATTTATCATCCTCTTCGGGTTGTTTATCATAGATCTTAGTTCAAGTTTTCTCCAAATTTTCTGGAAAAAATATTTTAAAAAAAAACTTTTTGCTATCTCACCTCTTCATCATCTCTTCGAACATAGAGGGATAAATGAAACGACAATCGTCATGAAAGCGCGGTTTATCCAGGGTATTTTGGCAGCAATCACTATCATCATATTATTCTATCAATTTAACAAAACATTTATTTAGCCGAAAGCATGAAGCTTAAAGCATGTCTTGGTACTGAAAAGTAAATCAAACATTTAGCAAATTGTTATTTTATTATTTCGTCGTGTAGTTATGAACCAAAATAGAGTCATCAAAATTCTTACTATTATTGCAAAAATATTTTTTATCTGACTTTTGTTGCAGTTTTTTTTCCAAACTCTGGTCACCTACAAACTAGGTATGGGCTGAACTCTATGGAATATCATCTGGATGCGAAAAGAAATTATCATTATAGGATTGCTTGGATTCTTGGCGCGATATTTTTGGAAAAACAAAAATCTTAAAGAATTTTTTGAAAAGTTTCCGCTGAAAAATTTTGTGCGAGTTTTTATTGCGACTATCGTAGTAAGCTTTTTGGTTTCGGTATTTATCAATCATAGCGGAGTCGGAACATGGATCATGTCTATCAGATATAGCATGATAGGGTTTCTGATTTTTATTATATTTTTTACGATTAGTATTTTGTTTTTTGGCGCAAGAGAGATCAACTTAGTCAAACGATATAGCAGACTTATGAAGACCTTATTGGTGTGAAGTTTAGTATGGCGAGGAATACTTTGGCTGATGCCCAACTTGTTGAAATTCGCAGGGTATAATCAATATAACTACGAGGGAGATGTGGGTATCGCTCCTCCCGCTGTATATTATACACAGTTTGATAGCTGATATACCCGCAATCAATTTCTCTTTGAAAGACCTATCAGCCGAGGATTTTTCTTGATAGCATTTTGGCCATTGTTTTTTGTCTTATGTTTCAAAAACAAACCACTAGGTGATAAAATCTTGCGATGAAGTCTGTATGGATTGGCTATTATGTCTACATTTTCCAGAGCCGCATGGGCGGTTTGGTTGATCCAAACGATTATTTTGGTATTATTACAATTTCCAAAAAAATATTGGAAAATGGCTTTGCGATGATTTTTACCACTGCTTTTATTTTTTGGTGCGGTAACGTATTTTGGTCAAAAACAAATCATCACAAGAGAATTTTCAAATACCGGACATTTTAAACTTGTCATGGAGGCATTTAAAAAGATCGGTGACAGACCAATCTGGTGACAGGGCGCCGGAACAGCATGACCAGCATCTTATCAAGTGACTGGCATCACCGCATATAATCCAGAAAATCAATATCTACAGATATGGATAGAATATGGTGTCTTGTGATTTATGGGACGATTATTTCTTTATTGATATCTCCACCGAATCGCCTACAAGTCATATGAAGAAGATTTATCCTGAGGAATGAAGGAAAAAAAGACCGATAGTAAAATCACCAAAAAAAGAAAATTGTATGGTACTATTGTATTTGCTTTCGGCGTTGGAATTTTGTGATTGAGTATCGAATGACTAGTTCTCCATAGCTTTGTAGATAGGATGATTGTTTATCCGTTTATGGCGCTTTTCGCTATCGCTTACGGCTTATATATCAAAGAAAAAAAAGTACATAGTAAATAACACACAAAAATAAGTTTTATTATCCACATAATGCAGCCAAAATCATTTCTTTATGATCAGGGAAAGCGAAATTGATGGTATCTAGATCTTGAGGATCTATTGTTATTATTGCTTTTGCATCATCAGCCGCTTTCAATTCCCCTCCAATAATTTTTCCTTTGAATGCGCGGCTTATATTATGAGCGCGAGGATCTCTATTTGGATCATCTCGAGTCCCCAATTCTTTTTCTATTTCAATATCCAGTCACGTTTCTTCTTTTGCTTCCCTAATCACCGCAGTGGTTCCTGTTTCTCCATAATCTACAAATCATCCCGGTAAAGCTATTCATTCTGGAAAATTTTTTCTATCAATTAGAATCACCTTTCCCTTTTCATTTATTAGAACCATATCTACTACCAAACTAGGAGTTTTTCTTTCTGCGTTAAATATTTCTCTGAGTCTTTGAAATGCTTTTATTTCTCATAAATAGCGGATCACTCATTGAGGCAATGCTTTTTCTAATGCTTCAATATTTCTTGTCGCTAAGTTTCATCTAATAGTTGATCATTTTACGAATTCTTTGATTTCAAGCGGGATAATAACCTTATCTGTATCTTTAAATACCTCTTGTACCCGAGCATTTCCTGTCATGACATAGTGAAATTCAGGCAAATTATTTAAAATATATTCTCTCCACTTCTCATTATCTCACAAATCCGGCACAGGGAAAATTTCTACTTCTATATTTTGCAGTAGAGCTTGCGCGCTGAGTTCTATCATGTGTTTTCTTTCCTCATAGGTGAAAGGATTTTCACTGGTAAATTCCTTATTCGCTGATCAGATTCAAATAATTATTTTTTTTATTCACTGAGCAATGGCTTGCCTAATCCCATCTACTTGCCCAGAATGCAATCATGGCTGACAACGCGTGATAAATAATCATGTCTTTGTTTTCATCGTTTGATTGATTAAATTATAAATGGTAGAAAGTGGAAGGTGGAAAGTGGAAAATTTAAATTCTAAGGTCTAAAATCTATCGTTCTATTTCCCATCGTTCCATCGTTCTAGTTTAGAAGTCATCTCTGAGAAGCTTCTGTTCAGCAAGGAGCATTCTTTTGGTATCAAAAGGGATATTTTTAAGGAATGCTAGCCTTGCATAATATGTTGTCGGACTAATGGTTAATTTTTCTACATTATCAACCTTTCCTCCATAGCCATCCACACCTACGGTAACAGGAGTTCTGCCTTTGATGTCAATCGTAATAGTCTCTGGTTTGACGATAGTATACCCAAATGGCAAAGAAGCCAATCCGCTTATTCACCATAATTTGCTTCCTGCAGGCATGAGAGGACCTCAGTTATTGAGCCGATATGCGGAGCTTCCTAACGCCGTCGAAATCATGACTCCTGTGCCATGAAATTTTTTGGTGAGCTGCGGAGAAGTTATTTGGAATTTGTAATAGTCTAATAAATTTCCTCCCACCACCACATCGTTGATGGCATAATTAATTTTTTTCTGAGTATCGGTTTTGATCATTTCTACTCTCATCAGATGCGCTTTGATGAGTTCAATATCATCTGTATGCGTAGGCAAAATATCCAAGGCAGGCATATCATTCAAGAGGAATCCTAACGTTCAACAATTTATTCAGAAAAATAATTTATTCTCTTCGGGCGTCTTTTGGAAATCATAATGTTTTTTCACAGCATCCAACATAAATCCATCGCCTCATCCTACAAGATACGCATTAGCTTTTTTTTCATCATCGGTAATGAGGTTAGTAAAAAGTCCGCTTTCTATCTGGTGCATTAGCTCCTGCGCTTTGGGTCTATTCGTATCCAAAATAGGATAATAAAGGAGTTGTTCTTTGTTTTCCATAGGCGTGGGATTAGGAAATAAATAGTATTCGTAATTGGTAATTGATCATTCGTAATTGATTATTATTCTACAATAGGATACAATCTTCCAATTCCTACTGACCTATCTTTGAGCTTGATAACTGGAGGCGCTTGTCTGATTTTAAATTCATTTATTTTGATTTTTTTTCTCAAAGATTTAACTTCTTCGATATCGAGGTCATATTTTTCAGCTATTTCTTGAATTGATGCGCCGAATTGAAGCTCTTCTATAGCATCAGATATTTTCTGATAATCAAAAGGATCTACCTGCCCTTCTGCTAGTTCTGCTGATGCTTTTCTGGCGATGATTCATTCAGGAATTATTTCTTTATGATTGTGGTGATTGATATATTTTGCTAAGTCATAGATTTCTCTTTTGTTGAGATCGCCGATCATGGACAATCCACCAATTAAGTCGCCATATAAAGTGCCGTATCCCATAGCGAGTTCTGTTTTATTGGAATTGTTGATAACCATACCGTGAACGTCGTTAGCAATGTTCATGAGTATCATCCCTCTGATTCTTGCTTGGAGGTTTTCGTGGGTAATTCATTCAGGTTTTTTTCATAATTTTTCTTTGCCGAATGTTTCAAAACTTTTTACTAATTTGGAAATCTCTCCTATTTTTAATGTCACGCCTAGGTTGTCAGCAAGCTGTTGAGCTAAGGTATATGATTCATCACTATTATATTTGGTAGGCATATAGATGGCATGGATATGGTCTGGAGAAATAATCTGAGATAAGATATACAGACTCAAAGCTGAGTCTATCCCTCAGGAAACTCCTATCACGACATCCTGAAGTCAGGTTTTGGTTAAGTAATCTTTTATTCAAAGTTTCATAGCTTCTAGTAGAGACGACTGAGGATTTTCATTTTCAAACAAAACATCATAGGTAGAGTCATCGCATTCTTTGTCAGTATCTATAACGGTTATTTCTTCTTGGAATCTTTTGCCGAGATGAGTTAAACAGCCATCAGGAGTCATCACCATACTCGCACCGTCAAAAACTAATTCATCCTGTCCTCCTATTTGATTGACATACACCATGCGGGCATTCAGATTTTTAGCATGTTTAGCGAGAAGGCTCATTCTTTCTTTCAGTTTTTTGGTAGTATAAGGAGAGCTGGAAATATTGAAGATCACATCGACGTTTTTGTCCTTATATGATTGGATTGGTCTCATTTCATAGTTTTCATCTCGGATATCTTCACAGATAGTCATCGCTCAAAGAAGATCTTTACCAATTTTGAAAATCAATCACTGTTCACCGGGAACGAAATATCTTTGCTCGAAAAAGACATCATAATTTGGCAACAATCTTTTGTGATAGATCTGAATATCTTTTCCAATCACCGCTGCTGCATTGTATTTTTTCATCTCGCCGGAAGGCATTTTTTCGGTTTCGTTATAATCTATAAATCACAAGATTACTTTGAGTTTATTATTGATCTGAGCGATAAGGTCTCTGATTTTGTAGATCACTTCTTTTTGCTCTTTGACCAAAGATTCATTATCAAGCATGTCATTAAGTGGATATCAGGAAATCGCCATTTCTGGAAAGACAATCACATCAGCGTTTTTTCCTATCTGCTGAATTGCTCATTCAATCTTTTGCTGATTATATGCTATATCACCAAGTTTGGTATTGATTTGAGCGATTCCTATTTTCATGATTAAATAGTTAGAAAGTAAATAATTGTATTATTTACAGTAAGTAATGAATAAAAAAAATCGAATCAGTATATATTTTCATCTCTCATCAATAGTAGTATATTGATTTTTTTATCAATTGCAAGAGAAAATGTAGTTTTTACAATAAGGAAAGAATAAAAAAATACTCCAGTCAATAACTGGAGTATCGGTGATATTTTTATTTTGCTTCTAGTGAATTATAGATTTAAATTCACTGGTGTGCTTTCCCGGGTGTCTTGTTCTTTTTTTGCATTTTTGGTAATGATCGGTTTACCATATTTTTTCATATCGATCTTTGGGAAACCGAATGCCCATGCGAAAACAATATTTACTGGATCTTGATAGTGGTTCTTATAATTTGCCACTTTCGCGATTTCGTCTTCGTTAGCCATCTGAATATTGGTAAACCATGTTTCTACAGATTGCTGCAACTTAATATATACAGTAGAAGATATTTCTGGGTTCTTTTCTTGTATCCACTGCATAACGGCTTTGGATCCTCCGTCACCATAACGACCTGACATAACCGCATCAATGGCTTTAATTACCGTTTGACTATACTGTTTCACCACCTGTGATTGTCCGTCCAGAATATTATCCTTGGAACTTATCACTGCGGCCAGTTTTTCGTCAGAAGCGACTATGCTGTTTTCTTTTTGTACACAGCCCCTATAAAAGGAGCATGATTGCATTCCTGTTATCATAACAAGGATAATGGCTACGATTCCGATGATTTTGCTTGTGCTTAAATTTTTCATAGTTTTGTTTTTTTAAATTTATTTTAATGTTAATTTATTAATTTAATTACTCTGTTGTTTCATTGGTAAACATATACATCACCAACGGGGTAAGGATTATGGCTAGGAGTGCAAATACCAAGACCCATGCCCACCATTGTAAATGTATTTCTGAGAGAAGATAACGAAATTTTTCCATAGGTTTTCGTTCAAATCCACATGTAGGAGAGTCTATCGTAGAGACGACGACTTTCACAAATTTGAAAGGATCTATCAAAGATGAATTATTCAGAATATTATCTCTGAGATTGATTTCAAAATTTGATGTCTCCGACCAATTCATGACTCGAACCCAATCTGGATTTCCTATTTTACCACCGATAATGATGACGATGTCATTTTTCTTCCCATTTATCCACTTCTCTTTGAGAGAACCATAAAATGATTGTGGATTCTTTGTTAGATAAACGAAAATGTTACACTGTCTTTTATCACCTAACCAAGTAAGTTCTTGGTCAAGCAAACTATCAACAGTAACTGCCCATTTTAGATTAAAAAGATTATCTCCCATCACTCTTGTAATCCCTATACTACCAAATTGCGTATCTTGTATTTTTGGATAAGGACATACTTTAAATGATTGTTGACTCTCTGTTTTGTAAATGGACTCTGTAGCTTTTACATAATTGATGTAAGAGGTTTCGTAGCTACAAGGTATACGTGTCGCAGCGGTACCTGACCAAGCAATCTCAAATTGACGTCCATCTCCACTGCATTGTCCGATTTGACTGCTAGCAGTCTGCCTTTCTGATGTTCCAAAACGTTCTTTGATAGCTTTGTACTGACTGGAAGATATACTAATAGTATGACCAGTTTTGGTACAAATACTCCAAGAAGGTCCATGATAGACATCGCAATAGGTCTCTGTGTGACATACTTCATCTTTTCCACTTCCTGTACAATGCTCTTCAGTTCGCTCAGTATAATAACTTTTTATGTGTACAATTTTCTGTACACAAGTATTGATAATACATTTATCCGTCAATCCAGTGCTAGACCCCATGAATATTATAAATATAGCGAAGTACGGTATAAATGCACCTCCCATAGTCATAAAACATTCCGAAAGGGTAAATTCTCCGTTTTTTCTGTGTGCGAGTCTTTGTAAACCAAAAATAAGCAAACAAATTATCACAAAAACGAACCAAGCTTCAACTGATGTCAAAGCATATCCCATCAGTTTTCCTGTTACGTTCCAAAGATATCCCAGAACGACTACTACAATAATATTAAGTATTGCGTAGACTGTTAATAATTTTCTATTGTTCATAATATAGTTTTTTAATTGTTTTTTTGTTTTTTTGTGCCTCATTTTTTTTAGGGTATCAGCTTCACCCATAGATATAGATAGTGTTAAATATCCCATCAATGTATCTTATAGTTATTTACTCTAAAAAGTCAAGTAACAAAAATTACTTTTGCTCTCTAAATCTCTGCCTCACTTCTTCGTGGATTTCTCTCGTTTTATCGCTTTCTTTGGTTTCAAACTCCATCCACTGAAATGTTTCTAGCAATCTCGCTCTTGCATCACTTACCGCTTGGATATCATTGTCATCGTAGGTTAATTTTCAATGTTCATAGACTGATTTCAATAATCTTTCGCCTTGAATTTCCTCGTCCTCTTGTACAATATATCTCGTATTATCTCTGATTTCTATATTTGGAATGCCTGGAGTTGGTTCTTTGTCTACGTCGTTGGAAAGTTTTCCCGTCGGTCAGTTTTCGGTATTTGTCAATTTGTACGCCGCTGAAAGAGCATCTCTTGTTTTATTTCTAGCGACTAATAGTCCTCCGAGTCCGTATTGGATAAAATCTATTGAGTTAAATCAAGCAGCTGTTACCGCTTCTTCAACACGTCTTACATCATCTACGGTAGAGATATCAGCGACTACTATTTTGTCTAATTTCGGATCCAACATATTTTCTTTCTGAAGTTTTTTCAACGCATAGACTGCCTGATCAGCTAAATCTCAACTATCCAATCTCATTCAGATGACTTTTCATGTCGCCCTATATTTTTTCTTGAGGGCAATAATCTTGTCTATGCCCTTGTAAGAATCTACTAAATCTACGAGTAATGTTATCTTGTCGGATTTTTTTATAGCATTGAGGAATGCCTCGTCTTCTGTAGGATAACAAGCGAGATATCTATGAGCAGTAGTCCCCGAAGATACTGTTTGTGGATAGACTAATGCAGCAGTATCATTAGAGGTCAATTTCAGACCGCCTCCGACAATATTCGCTTCTACAGCATCTAAATGAAAATCTTCATTGGGTGCCGCTCTTTTTCCGAATTCAGCGACTCTACCTTGCCCGATGATTTCTTCTAAATAATGCGCATCAGTCGCTACGATGCTTTTGAAAAACGCTCTGAGAAATAATGGCTCACACGTTGCTGCAAGTTCTCCCGGTCAAGAAACTATCATGACAGGCTCTTTTGGTCTAAGTACGGTTCCATCTTCTACAGCATTAATATTGAGCGGAAGATAGCCTCCATTGTCTATCACTTCTTGTCGCATCTGCTGATCGAAATATCCATTTCCTCATTTAGTTTTTTGCTCTGTGTAGAATGCTTGCGCAAAATCAAGTTCATTCTGCGTAATTTTTATTCACAAAATATCCTTGAGCGCACTCCTTATCCCATCGACAACCACATATTTTTTGTTTGGCGATCTTCTGAAAGAAAGGGTAAACGTCTCTTGTTTCTTTCATCTTTCTCATTTGAGAAAATTCATTGTCCTATTGTATGCATCCGTCTGGATGATCTTATTTTTTTTGGCAATATCTTTCTTGACTTGGAGATTAGTGATCTGCTGATAGTCTTCATAGCTAATCTCAGGAAACGTCTGGAGTTGCTGTTTGTATTCTGTCGCGTTAAAAGTCATGGGAAATGGGTGTTAGCATGTAAAACAGCATATAATTGTAATATATACAATAAGTAGAGGATAAAAAAATAATTAAGGGATTGAAAACTTTATATTCATACCATTATAGTATTCATCACGAAATCACGTACAATAATTGGGACGAACATCTACATTTTTATATCAAAGGATTTCTAATAATTCTTTGACATATTCTTCTTCGCCTGAGGTTTTGTTTCATCCAAAGGTAAATTCTATCCTCCTTTGGGAATTTGCTATTGTCTCCTGTATTTTCTTTTCGATTGCATTTTTTGTTTCTTTGCTCACCTTCTTCTCTATAGATTTCAACCTATCGGCATGAGTAAGACCAGCCAACATTTTTGATGCATTTTTTGCAGTTATCATAATTATATTGGTTAAGGAATAAAACATTTTATGTCCCATTACTTATCTCTACTAATTGTAGTATAAACAATTTCTATCCAATTGCAAGAGAAAATGTATAATTTACAATAAGAAAAACCCGCACTGAAATACAGCACGGGAATTACATTAATTCTTATTCACTAAAAAAGAAATGCTTTTTTAGCTATTATCCACCAAACCCACCAAGACTGGTTTGGCTAAAATGAGCAGCGCTTTGACTTGCCCTGACAGCGCTCTGAGAAAACATCTGGAATGCTTTCCGGATTTCACTTGGATTGGAATTTGCAGTCAGTATCCAGTGATCGGGTATTCCCATCTCACTAAATACTTGTTTGAAATCACACGATCCATTATCGAATCCCATGGCGGCAATGATGTGGTCTTCACTCCTCAGCATATCACTGACAATCTTTTTGACATCAGCGGCAGTGCTTGTATGGGAATGACAATCCTCACCATCGGTCATGATCAGGGTAATTGTCCTTACCTGGATACCATTGTTTTTGAAATCCTGAGCTTTGGCGATAACCGTTGCCAGCAACTTAACGGTTTCATCATACAAGGGAGTTCCTCCGTTAGCATCATAATTTTTGGCATCCATTTGGGGAACTAAGGAAAGGGGCGTGTATGGATATAACACTGTCCCATTGAGATACCTGTTGAGCACTTCGATATTATCTTGCTGTTTGCTGTCCAACAATGCTTTGATAAGCATATTGTGTCCATCCCTTATGGGCTGGGTATTTCCGGCAAACCTGATAGAACCAGAGTCATCAACCAGTATATTGAGCAGAATGACTTCGCTTGATCGCACCGAATTTATCGGTACACCAAGCCCCTGTTGAATAATCGCTCCGATGTCAGGAATTTTTGTGAGTGCGTTCAAAGAACCACTACTCAAATCTCCGTCATCATGAGCATTCTGCAAGAGTTCGAGATTTAATTTACTTTTCGACATTGGTTTGTCCTCCTATGTTTATGGGTTACACGAATTTGTTTACATCCACACCCGGCCATTGATCAATAGGATCGGTGCTTTTTACTAGGTGCATTCCTGCAGTGCGGAAACGTTCAAAAGCCTGATTTGCCTGGTCGGTAAAGTCCACAACACCAGGGATAACTACTGGTGAAGTACAGTCTTCCAACAGATACACCTTTTTTGCAAGGTTTGGATCTTTAGTCAGGATGTCAGTCAATAGATCGTCAATACTCCAGGCAACACAATGGGATTTCGCTTGTCCAGCGATGATCAGCATGTCGTAATCCAAAAGTTTCTGAATGAAATTAGCGTTACGCTGAGCAACAGCTGTCCCATCAAACGTATCCAAAACTTCGGGGCTGAGCACTGAGTAATTTTCCGTCAGCGGGTTACCTCCTTTGATTTCTGTTCCGGATTCACTGTTTCTGGCTACCGTGTGGAAGAAAATGGCTTCTTCGATAATTGCTACGAGAGCATGCCCGATTCCACCAAGCATTGCATGATAAGGCCATATCATCAGCTTATCCTTACCTTTTTTTACAAGAGACTGTGTATAATGGATGGCATGTTTTTTAAGGGCGGTATAAGATACGCCCAAGCTTGCAGCCACACCAGGATTGATGGTGTATTTACCACTGATCAGATCATCCGAAGAGATCATGGTCGAGGCAGGGACTGGAGTTCCATTTGCATCCAAGAAGAATAACGAATGGAATATCTGCATAGTTTTGTGCGTGTCCATGGTGGGGAAAATTTTGGTAATCCGTTCCATGTTGGCGTAGATAAATTCAGCGAGTCGCTGATTATCTTCAGGCGCGCCACCGACAAACAGCTCAAAGCCAGGAATGCAGAATGTGTTTTGCACATCGATCGGCATGAGCGCGATCTTAAATTTATCTGTAGCGGCATTGCTAATGGCATGTTTTGTTTTGTACACCAGCGCATCGCCTGCTAAATTCTGATAGCCGATTTTGTACACTTGATCAGCTTTGGAAGCATCGTAATGCTTCGGAATAACAAATGTTTTCATAATTTTAAGATTTTAAAGGGTTTATAATTAATTTTGAATGTTTATTTGATTTTTTTTATTTTAAATAAGCAAACCCCCATTCCCCCTTAACAGGGGGCTACATGGAAAATATATTTTTATTTTTCCTTTAATCCGCTCCGGTAATTACCGGAGAGGGTCGGGGAGGGTTTGAAAATTTTTATTTTATATAAATAACTGATTTTTATTTAATTGAAACAAGAAGAATTTTATTCCGTTTGATGACATAAATTCCCATAGGACTTACCAGTAAACTGGCTTGCTCGTTGACATAGTTTTCTGTGTCTACAAACAATTTAGTTTCTAGTTGTCCATTAGGATCATTATTTACTCGCATGATACCATCATTGGTTGGACAGAAGAGATAATTGGCAAAAGCTGATTTCCCTTTGATGTGAGATAACCAGGTTTGATTTGTTGTCTCATCGTGAAGATGGGCAAGTATCTTACCGTGTTTATTTATAACAATGCAATGATTGATGTATTTGCTTTGGTCTTTGGTAGCAATCATCACCCATGCGATAGTGTCGCTAATATATGTTTTTGCATCAATGATTTGTCCTTTGATGAAGGGAAGATTGACGTTGTCGTTGATTACCTTACTTGTAGATTCAAAGACAAATCCCTGCAAAATATTTCCTGCCTTGTACATACCGAAACCGAATGTATCACCAGTCCAAAGTAACGTATTGTCTACGATACATTGACCTATGTGAAAGGGAGAATATTCTAACCCCAGAGGATTGTTTTTATAGACGTTCCCATTTTCTACCCAGAATATTTCATGATCATTGGCATCACATACAGGACGCGTACCCACACAATCAATAAACATTTTCCTGGATTGACCTGAAGGATCAATCACTGCCATCGTATGAGTTTCGCTTAGTACGGTTGACGATCCGTTGATAGCGATATGCAATGAGCGGGATAAAGGTCCTGCAATTACCACTCTGCCAGTTTCACGTTTGTATTGGTCGTTTTCGTGATAGAGATATACGAGTTTGCCATTTTGCATAGCAGCGAACAGGATGATACCATTGGTCACAAAAACTTCCTTTACCTGGAGATTACCGCTCACACTTACTGGAATAATACTCTGCTGACCTGTATTACAGATAGGACACTGCGATGTCGCGTATTCTATTCCGCAAGCATTACAGCTTTTCCACTGCATATTCTTCAGTAACACTTGAGGAAATTCGCCTCGGAGATCTTTTTGGAATACCTCCTGGAAATAGCGAAGTAGTTTTTCATCAAGCGCTTTGTAGGGATATGCGTGTTTGGGGTAGATCACTTCCGGATCAAACACATTGATACGATGATAAGGTCGTACCTGCTGTTTAATACGTTTATTGCTGTCCTTTGGTTTGTAAATACCACCATAAGGATCCACAAAAAGAAGTGATTTGAATAATAATGTAGAGAAGGCATACCAATCAGTATTATAGTTTTGGTTGCGTGTCATAGTCCAGATTGAAGGAGTATTTGGGGTGATGATATCACAGATCAAAGGATCAATAAATTTTTCCGTATACATAGTACTGATGAAGTTACCGAATTGATAACTGTCTGTATCTATCATATACACTTGTTTATTTTTGATCAGGATATTGAGATCATTGAAATCACCTATCACTACCCTTTTGGAATGGAGCGCTTTGAGCGTATCATGGAGATGAAGAAAGATATCTCTGATTTCATTATTGCTAATGTTCATAGAATGTCTGTATCCCATATCTCCATAGGTAAGGAGTGTTTCAGCGCCAGTAATAAATGGCATAGTATATCCTAAGATTGCCCCTTGTTTATCTGTTAAGAGATTGTTAGGGACAATGATGTTGCTTGGTAGCCCACCAGGAAACATTGCCAATTTTTTTTGATTGATAGTAATTCTTACGGTCGCCGCTTTTTGTTCTTCCGGAGATTGCGCATAATAGGGATCATTGGGGAGACGATAGAGTTTCGCCACCTGACCATTACCCATATCATACACTACTGCTTCTTGGCCAGCACCGATTTCTTTCGTTAGTCGGATAGCCTGACCTTTGAGATACACGGTTTTCATAATCAGATAGTTTTTTGTTGGTTTCTTAAAACGATGAATGTGGTATCATCACGTAATAATCCCTGATATTTCATGATAGTCCTTTCTTCCCATACTGGTTTGCGCTTTTCTGTGTTGATTGTGGTCAAAACATTGCGCATCCATTCAGGGTTGGTGAAGTAAATGTCATTGATCCAAAACTGGTTTATGTCTCCTATATTTTCTTCTCTGCCAGGAAGCGTTTGATCTGCAAGATTGACAAGATCATTCACCCCATCACTACCGATCAATATACTTTGTACGTCATCAGTAGGGCAGATACTATGTCTTTGGATATCAAGAAGTGTAGGATTGGTATTAGTTATTTCACTTCCGGTGATACCGTAACAGAGATAAGGAGGTTTATTGCCAGGAAAAGGTCCAAGTACATGCAAAGCGCCGTTGAGATAAAATACTCCATCTCCGCAGCTAAAAATGCACGTACTTTGCGGAGTGATTACACATCCTACAATAGTACAAAGAAAATACGTACAGATTGCAGCGATCAGATTTTCATCCATGCTTTGCGCAAGTATGCGTATATGAGCAAGCACATCTTGCCTGACGTTGTACCACAGCCAATCATGACGAAAAAAGTTTTCATCACTCAAACTAGGATGAGGTTTAGAGAGATAGGTTGCGAGTGTTTGGGCAAACAAGGGAGCTATGATTTTGCTGCCGACTTCACTATGAAGACCACTACTGCAACCATCACTGACTATAGCTATAATATAGTCAGGATTTTTTATCCAGACATAACTATCTTGGTTATTGCGACCTATTTTGAGGTGACGGGTTCCTAAGACAGAAGCTCCAGCGATTTGGAAATGTTCGAGATTTTTCATATGTTTTTGTTTTTTAGATGTGACTGTTAATGAACATGTATAAATTACAATAACTAAGAAGTAATTTATAAAGACTTTCTTCGTTTAAAGTCTCGTGGTAATGTACTGATGCTCTTGAGAAGAGTCTTCTGATAAGAAGCTGGTTTACTATCGCTCTTGCAGTCCGTCGCAGATATACGATACTAAACATATTTTCTCTTGAGTAATTGTACTATAAACAATTTCTTTTCAATTGCAAGAGAAAATGTAATAAAAACAATAAGTCTTGAAATCAATAAAAAAATTAGTATAATTCTGATGTTTTAATTTCTGATATCTTTTCATGGAAAAGAATACTCAGTGATCTTTATCATCACAGCAACTCAAAAATAAAATCATCTCCTGACTCCTTTGATGAGCGATCGGTGATGCTTTGGGTGCGCCAGTGGAAATGATTACTCAAGAGCAAATCTTTGCCAAGCATGGAAGAGTGCAAGATTATCTTCCTATCAAAGATAATATGTTTTTCAAAAAACATGGATTTGAATCAGACGAAGGATGACGAATCACTGATGACACGATTTTGACTTTCGCACTTATCAAATCATATAATGAACTTGGCAGGCTGGATCTTGCAGATATTTTTAAAAAGCATCAAGAAGAATATGATAAGTTCCCATATGGGTTTGGCGGTGCAACCAGATTCGGCATGAAAAATATCAAAGACGGTATACCACTGGAAAAATCAGGTCAGAAAGATGCTGCAGGCAATGGTGTCGTGATGAAACAATTCCCTTTAGCGGCTATTGCTGCAGTTAAAAATATTTCTGATGAAGAGATGGCTGAGTTGATTAATGCCTATACGAGAGCTACCCATGATAGTGATATTGCGGTAGTAGCTTCGATAGTCCATCATAAATTCTTGAAAGAGCTTTTGAAAACTGAGTCTAAAAAGTTGAATAAAAAAGTATTGCTTCAACAGATTATTGATTTCATCACACTGTATGAAAAAAAATATCCTCAAGCGGAAAATAAAATAAGTAGCATGCTATCAAGACTTAGTGCATTTGTAGATGAGAAATCGAATAATATATCTCTCAGCGATCAAGAGATCATCGAGCATTTCGGTCGAGGGAAAATCGAAGAAAATAATCCGAAAAATATTTTTAAATCTGGATATGTGATCTTCACTTTGTGAATCGTCTATGCTCTTTTTCTCCGTAATGGACATTTTGAATGACTGATTGACGCGGTAAATATATGAGGTGATACGGATAGTTACGCAGCAATTATGGGGAATATGATAGGTGCATATCAGGGAATCGAGTATCAAGAGAAATATATCAATGGGCTACAAAAGAAAGAAGAGATTATTGCTGATGTGAATAAGTTTATTGACGTATTATTTGATCAGTAAAAATAGATTGACTTTAGTTTCTGAATATATATAGTATATAAAAACAAAATTAAAAATTTATTTATATGAAAATCCAAAGTTTATCAATCGTAGTACCAGGTGGCTGTGTAAACAATTGCGCCTGTTGTGTAAGTAAACTTCATACCGATGCCGATTTTTACAAAAATCAAATTGAAAAGAATTATCAGTTTGAAGCTTTGTATGAACAGGATTATCTTGATAGTATGAACTTCGCGCGCGACAATGGCTGTAATACACTCATGTTCACTGGTGATGGCGAACCGCTTATCAATAAAACATACATTCGTAAGGTAGTGGATCTCAATAAAAGATTAACCATGCCTTTCCGTTGGATGGAGATTCAGACAAGCGGTGTGTTTCTACTCGAAGAAGCCGAAAACGGAGGTCAAAAAAATCTTCGTTGGCTACGTGATTTTGTCCGTGTGAAAACTATATCTCTTAGTCTGTTTAACATTTTTGATTCGGATCTCAATGCGGCGTATTCAAGGCCGAAGAGCGAAAAAGCGTTCGTAAAGATCGATGAAACCTGTGCAGCAATCCGTAAGTATGATTTCAACCTAAGGCTATCGCTGAATATGGTCGATTATTACAACGACAAAAGCCCGGCGGAAATATTTGAACGCGCAAGAGCGCTTGGCGCGAACCAAATCACTATCAGGGTGTTATACAACAATGAGCAACCACAGAACGATGACGAAAAGGAAATCGCTGGCTGGATCATCAAACACAAAGCAAACGACGAAAAAATCAAGGAAATCAACGAGTACATCAAAAAATATGGTCGTCTCCTTGAAGTCCTGCCTTTCGGAGCTTATCGGTATTCAGTGCATGGCATGTCATGTGTAGTGGATGATGATTGCATGAATTCTAACAGCGGACCTAAAGAAGAAGTTAAGTATCTCATCCTACGGCCTAACTGTAAACTTTATACAAAATGGGATGATGAAGGATCTATACTCTTCTAATGCTTCTTCCCAAACAATATTATCCTCCGGAGTTATCTGCTCTGGAGTTTTTTTATATTTTACTAGAAATTATTATAATATAAAGTCAACATAATATTGAATCCACTACTGAAATCATTATATTCAGACAAAGACATATATTTATCCCTTATTTTAGTGGCTTATGCTTCATAAATTCGCTCCCGACCTTTCAAACGACGCTATCTACGCTCAAGGAAACGAGATAGCAACAGTTATGGCACAAGACAAAGATGAAAAAGGAAATAGAGTATATATGTATCCGAAAGATAAAATTCTTCATGTCGCAGATTTTCTTAATCCTGTACTTGTAACTGATAGATACAAAATCAATCAAATATCAGAATACATCAAAAGAGAGACGGTATCTACACTTTTTGATAGTCCGTTTATTACGATAGATTATGATAACGTGAAGATGAATTTTGAGAAATTTAAATATCCCGGAGTGCGATCGCCATCTATTGATACACTCTTTTTTTGCAAAACACTGAGATCGCAAGACTTCAAAAATTATTCCTCTATGATAGAGGTAGGAAGCGGTCCATGATTTATCGCGAAATATATGGGAGAAAAAAATTTGAATCTGAAAAAAATAATTCTGAATGATATCAACCCAAATGCTCAGGGATATTTCAATGATCATTATACTGATCCAAGATTTTCTTTTTATTTTGGCGATGCTAAAAATTATCTGGAAAACAATACATTTGATATAATTGCATGTAATCCTCCGTATATCCCTAGACCAAAAAGTATCGATGATAATCCATACGAATGACTTTCTTTACCTATCTATCTGATCCAAAATATCAAAAAGATTCTGACTGATAATGGAAAACTTTTTCTTAATCTTTCGAGTTTATCTCTTCCTGTCATGGATGAATTTTTGAATAATCCAGAACTTGAAGTGAAAAAACTGGATAGTATGGAAGTCCCTTTGAAAGTATTTAATGTGCTCAATAACCCCGAATGGATGGATTATCTCATCAAAGAGAAATGACTCAAAAAAGAATATCGCAATGGTCACGAATATCGACAAACATTGAATATGTATGAAATTCAAAGAAAATAATTGAGACGTAATAAAAGGTCGAGTATAGTGAAATCCTTTTATACTATCGAAATTATACCGGCGATTTTTGATACAGAAAGTACGAACTTAAGTGAATTAATTTATGGTTTCGAAAACAGTCAGTGAAATAGTCAGAATATTTTTATTTCATCTTATAGTATTTGGTAATGACAAAAGCAATCACCGGAGGATCATTTGACCCTATAACCTACTGACACAAAGATGTTATCGAAAGAGCAGCTAAGCATTTTGATAAGCTCACTGTAGGGATTGGAGTGAATGCTGATAAAGAATGAAAATATCTTTTTTCTCTTCAAGAGAGACTCTATCTTGTCCGCGAAGCTATTAAAGATATATTGAATATAGATGTGGTGGCATATAGAGGTATGACTACCGATTACGCGCGTGAAAATGAATATAATGTTCTCGTCAGAGGATTGAGAAATGGAAAAGATTTTGACGCAGAACAAAGTTTAGAACGAGCATTCAAAAGACAACAGACACAATGACTGGATACATTTTTTCTCAATGCTAAACAATCAATGCAGGATTTGAGTTCTAGCGTAGTAAAAGCGATACTCAAAGAACAATGAGACATTAGGCAATATGTACCTATGATAGTAAAACAGGCTATGGAGGGAAGATTGCTTTGACAATATATTGCTGGAATCACTGGCAGCGTGTGCTCATGAAAATCATTTACTACCGAACAATTTATCAAACTCTGTGAAAAAAACTGAATCCCCTCACATCACCTTGATCTCGATAAAATATGACATGAAATTCAATGACCGCTTCAAGAACCTATCTATCAATCAACTAGACAAAAAATAATCCAAACGTTTTGAGATGATGTGGCTAATGAAGATGGTAGTATCAACAGAAAGATTTTAGGTCCAAAAGTTTTTTCCGATCCAAAAAAATTAGAAGAACTCAATGCGATCATGTGCGATCCAATGAATGTCAGGACAAAAAGATTAATGTACAATCAAAAATGATTGTTTCTTTATAATGCTGCATTGATAGCTGAAGCAGGAACTACTAGTAAGCTCAACAATAATATTGTATTGGTGAATGTGTCTCCAGAAATACAAGCGAAAAGACTGTTTCAAAGACTAGAAAAAAATGGATTTTCTCCAGAAAATATATCTCAAATAGTCTCGAGTCAGATATCTAATCAATTTACTACAGAACAAAAAAGAGATACATTAGCTAATGAGATCAAAAAAAATAAACATGGTGAAATTATAGAGCTTCAAAGTCCTTATGACGAACAAGACCTCGAGATAGCATTCAATAAAATATTGGCTCAGATAGATACGTTCGGTGAATTGCGCTTTGCTGGGTTACTCAATAGAGTATGAGTCAAAGAAGATGCAAAAAAGGTATTCACTGAGTTAAGAAACATTTATGATAGACCTATAGCTTCTGCTGCTTGTCGAGATGAAATAGCAAAGAAGATACAAGGAAATTATCATAAACGATTACACATTAGAGATTGTCTCAATGAACTCTATCAGGTAAAACATTTATTGAAGAATCCTGATGCAGTCGAATGTGCACTATTATTCCATGATGTCGTATATGATCCTACGTCAAAAACCAACGAAGAAGATAGTGCAGTGTTTGCAGAAAAAATACTTATTCAACGATGATTGCCGAAAGAATTCATCGAAAGAGTTAAACAACTTATTCTTGCTACCAAACACACAAAACCCTCAACAGATAATGATAGCAAATATATCATGGATATAGATATGTCCATTTTTGGAAAAGAACTACGCCAGCATCAACAATATGTAAAAGATGTAAGGAGAGAATATTATATGTATTCTGACCAACAATATAATACATGAAGAAGTGATTTTTTGAAATGATTGGATAAAAAAGATGTATTCCAAACTGAATATTTTAGAGAAAAATATAGTGATCAAGCAGTAAAAAATATTTCTAATGAGATAAAGTTTCTGAGTAAATTTTTACGCTAATTGTACTACAAACAATTATTGATTTTTAGTGATAAAAGAATATTATTACGGTAATGTTCTTTATTTTTTTATTTTTCACATGATCAAACAACATATTCTTGTGACAGTAGACAATATTGTTTTCACTATCACTGAAGGAAGTCTTCAGATATTGCTTATTAAAAGACTGATAGATCCTTTTAAGGGAGAATGGGCTTTGCCGGGCGGGTTTATGCTCAAGAACGAGACTTTGCAAGAAGCAGCATATAGAGAATTAGCAGAAGAAACGAGTATAAAAAATGTCTATCTAGAACAACTCTACACCTTTTCTGAAGTTCAAAGAGATCCAAGAGGGAGAACAATCTCTTGCGCATATATGGCCTTGATAGCTAGGGAAAATATGGCGCTCAAAGCGTGATCTGACGCATCAGAAGCGAAATTTTTTGATGTGAAAAAACTGCCAAAACTTGCCTTTGATCATAAAAAAATAGTTGAATACGCGATACAGAGATTGAAACGAAAAATGGAATATACCAATGTATCGCAATATATTTTACCCAAGAAATTTACGCTCAGACAATTACAAGACGTCTATGAAACTGTCCTTGATCAAACTATCGATGTCAGAAATTTTAGAAAAAAGATAGATAAACTTGGCTTAATCAAAGCCACAGGAGAAAAAGAAATCGGTGTCCAATATAGACCAGCTAAACTCTATAATTTCGTAGATAAAAATCTGAAGATTGTGGAAATTTTATAGACCAAAAAAAATCGTCTGAAAAACAGACGATTCCTAATATAAAGTTATTACTTATTTTCAAGCCCGAGAATATTAGTTAAAATAGCCATTCCAATTCTTTATTGTTGATATAAAGAACATTTGGGGGTATGTCTATATATTCTAATGTATCATTCTCGATTTTGTCTTCTATGTTTTTTGTGAAAAGAGAAGATAATTTTTTCACTAACTCACACCCCTGATATTTTTCAATGAGAAACTCTAATGTCCTTATTGTATATGCATATCTTCTATCAGAGATGTTGCCTGAAAGAGCAAAGATGAGTTGAGATAGTTCTTCTACTCGAGTATCTTTGCTTAGGATTTTTGCCAACTCTTTTGGTTTATATTTAGCGCCTTCAAAAAACTCTCGCATCCCATTCTCATTCTTTTTTTTCTTCTCCAGCTGTTTGTTGGTGAAGACAATAGGAATTTCATAGTCATGTAAGTCAGCCAATCCTTTAAATTTTTCGTATATTTCGGGATACGCCTCTTTAAATGCTTCCGCAAAAACTTTGGATACATATTCTTTTGAGGTTATTCTGACTGCAAACTCAAGTGCTTCTTTATACCATTTTTCTCCGTCATCTCCAGAAAGACAGTATGATTCTTTTCTTGCTTCATATTCCTTCCATGTTCTCATTGCATCAGAAATAAGTTTTTCTTTTCTGTCATATTGCAACTTTTCAAACCACGGGAAGAAAGTAATCGGATCAGAAAATTCAATAAGATCTGGATGAAGAATCAACGTAAATCCTTCTTTCACAAAAGAATCAACGATTTTTTTTAAGTTGGAATCAACTGTGTCACTTTTTTGGATACGCGATATCAGTTCCAACCAAGCGTCGTGTTTAAATGAAATAAATGGCACAAAATCAGCGTATCTTTCCATCCCTGACTCTGTGAATTTAAGGAATCCTTGTATCAGAGCGGTGAGTAATTTAATATCTTTGGGATTATCCTTGTCGGAAGATACCAGAGAATTAAAAAATTTGCTCATTTCTTCTAAAGAAAAACTTTCCTGAATTTCACCCTCAGGAAATTCGTTATATCTTTCCATATCTAAAACTATTTTAGATAATTTGTATATACATGCCGTACGAATTTTTATATCATCTGGCAAATCTGCGTTATCATGGAATAGTTTTCCCAATGTATTTATGCCAGCATACGCTAGCATGTACAATTTTTCTTCAATGTTTAGTTTTTTCATAATATTTTTTTTATGTTTATAGGACATATCTATACATTTACGACTTAATGTCAATAAAATTTTCTGATTGTTATTCTTCTCGTGTTTTTTATAATTCAGACACATTTATTTTGTAGTGTAAAAAAATGGCAGATTTGATAGGTATTATCAGTAAAAAAGTCGGTATAGCTCCGAATATCGTTCGCACTATTGTCCAGTTGTTGGACGAAGGAAATACGGTTCCATTTATTGCGAGATATAGGAAAGAATTGACGGAAGGAGCGACTGATGAGCAGCTGAGAGATTTCAATGACATGTATAGTTATACGAGGAATTTGGAAGCGAGAAAAGCTGATGTTATTCGTCTGATAGAAGAAAAATGATTGATGACGGATGAGCTGAAAAAACAAATTATGGAAGCAGAAACCTTAGCAAGAGTCGAAGATCTCTATAGACCATTTAAAGAGAAAAAAAATACGAAAGCTACTATTGCTAAAGCAAAAGGTTTGGAGCCACTTGCTGATATTCTAGCGAAAGCGCAGTTAAGTAAAGAAGACTTTGAAAGTGAATCGGAAAAATTTATTAGAGATACGGGCGATGCCAAGACAAGCGTCAAAGACAGTGCAGAAGCGATTCAGTGAGCAAAAGATATTCTCGCGGAAGCAGTTTCCGATCATGCAGATCTCAGAGAAGACATCAAAGTCAGAGAAGAAAATACTGGCGTACTTGCATGTAAAAAAACTAAAACGTTTGATGATAAGTGAGTGTATAAAATCTATGGTGAATATAGCAAAAAACTTTCTGATATGCCATCTTACGCATATCTCGCGGTTTCTAGAGCTGAAACGGAGAAACAATTGCAAGTGAAATTAGAATTTTCTCATGACAAAATCCGAGAAGAAACGACGAAATATTTCTTTCCAAAAAAACACGGAACCAGTATCGTCTATGTCCAAGACGCCTGTGAAGATGGATTGCATAGATTATTATTACCATCATTAGAACGTGAAATCAGATCGGATAAAAAAAGACGAGCAGATGAAGCTGCAATCAAAGTCTTTGGCGATAACTTGAAAAACTTGCTTCTTACGCCACCGATTAAGTGAATGACGGTGCTCGGATTTGATCCTGCATTTAGGACAGGATGTAAACTAGCGGTTGTTGATCAGACAGGAAAATTCTTGGATAAGACGGTCATTTATCCTACTGAACCGCAGAAAAAAATCACGGAAGCTTGGGAAACGTTGAAGAAATTAGTCGATCAATACAAGATAGATTTGATTGTAATAGGAAACGGAACAGCATCGAGAGAGTCAGAAAAAGTGGTCCATGATTTCATTGAAAAATATAAACCTTGTCCCAGACCAGGATCGGGGGTGACCACTAAATATATGATCACCTCTGAATCATGAGCATCTGTGTATTCGGCATCTAAACTCGCACAAGACGAATATCCAGATTTGGATGTGACCATCAGAGGAGCAATTAGTATCGCTCATAGAGTGCAAGATCCGCTTGCTGAACTCACCAAAATTGATCCGAAATCTATCGGTGTCGGTCAGTATCAGCATGATGTCGATCAGAAATATTTGAAAGAAAAGCTAGAAGAAAAAGTAGAGGATATCGTCAATAGCGTAGGTGTGGATGTGAATACAGCGAGCTATACCTTGCTACAATATATTGCGTGATTAAGTGAAACTGTTGCAAAAAATGTCATCGCCTATAGAGATGCTAATGGAAAATTTACCAGCAAAGCGCAGATCAAAAAAGTGAAAGGACTCGGTCCCAAAGCCTATGAACAAGCGATCGGATTTTTGAGAATCAAATGAGGAAAAGAGGTTTTGGATGAAACAGGAATTCATCCTGAGATTCATAAGCAAGTATATGCATTGATAGAGAATGAATTATGAATCAAAAAGAAGGATTTGAAATTACCGATGCAAGTTGAAAAATATCCAGAAAACACATTAATTGAATGGTCTGAAAAATATAAAATATGATTGGAAACTTTGAAAGATGTGTTGGCTGAACTTCAAAGACCAGGATTAGATCCTAGAGATGAACTAGAGGCTCCATGTTTTTCCTCAACTATTTTTGATATCAAAGATTTGGAAATAGGGACTAAACTGGATGGCATTGTCAGAAATGTTACGGATTTCGGGGCGTTCGTAGATATCGGATTGCATAGTGATGGACTTGTCCATAAGTCTCAAATGGCAAACTATTTTGTCGCAAATCCTGTTGATGTCGTGAAAGTCGGTCAGCAAGTAAAAGTAAAAGTCATAGGCATAGACCTAGAAAGAGAGAAGGTTTCCTTGAGTATGAAAGACGATTCAGCCCCACAGGCACCGAGAGTTGAAAGTAGATGAAGCAGTGAGAAAAAAGCGACTGAGCGAAGCAAAGGAGTCCCGCAAGGCGGGAACGAATATAATAAAAAAGACGAGCCGCTAGGCGAGTCAACTATGAAAGGGAATATTACCTTTAGTTAAAAAATTAGTGAAAAACTAAAAATGAAAAACTAAACGTGTAGGATTTGTCTGCTTATAGACTATTGTAATTTACAATAATTCATAACAAAACAAAGTCCTACATTTTTCACTTTTCACTATTCGCTTTTCATTATTTGTTTAAGTATCTCATTCACTTCGTCCATTGGTCCGTCATTGAGAATAAGAATATCAAATTTTTTTTGGAATTGTTCTCTATTTTCAGGAGTGTCGTTGTTGAGAAATCAGATTTTCAATATATTTTCATAATCAAATCCATCAGCCATACGCACATCACCGAGCGAGTCGCCGAGCAAAAGAATATTTTTTCTTTCTTTAATTTCTTCGTAAATAGGCGAATCTTTGACCACTGTTTCTCCCTTATTGAAACTATGGATAATCGGCTCTTTGATAGCTATCGCTTTACCATCTTCATCTCGCACAAATGCGTTGGAGATGATATCAATATTATCTGAAAGTTTGTTTTTATTTTCCAGACAATAATAAATAGCTTCGTATCATAGACCAGAAGCGGAAAATATCAGCAAAGGAACGTTATTGTTTTTCAGTAGATCAAAGAAAATTTCATATCATAGTCTGAAGATAATCATTTTTGATGTCATTGCTTTTTTGATGATGTTTCTCGTCAATCCCGCCTCCAGCATCACTGCAAATTGACGTGTTCGCCATTCATGCATCGCTTTCTTTTTTTCTTCCAAGGGAATTGTGGGATCTTGTTCTATCGGATAATATTTGTCGAAATTTATTTTTGATTTTTCGGTATATTCTGGGCCAAGGTATCCTTCTTGTTCCAAGATAGACTCTAGTGACAACCTTGGTTTCCCATCAACAAACGCCTTGGTTAAGGTTCTATCAAAATCTGCGACGACGTGAAAATGCTCTTTGCCGTCAGCAACGAAATGAGCAATACTATCTTGAACGTGAAGAGGATCAGGAATAAGAACTTTGGTCATAAAGAAACTTTGAATTAAAATTGCGTACAATATTGAGCATCCAATTCTTGCTGGGTTTGAGCTATCGCTTCTTTCCCGGGAACTTTTTCTGCTCAGAAGAGATGTCCGACTCTATCAGCATTCATTAATTCCATAGGCAATTTACATTCTGTACCTGTGCTTTTACCTTGATTACTGACAGCTGCTTTGTAATCGCATATATTGCCTGTTTGTCCAATAACCTCTATATCATAATTAGAATCTGCCGAGAAAGGCATGGTAAATGTAGCTGGCGCACAGGCAAGAAAGTTTTTTTGGAGACAGTTCATGTCACTTTTACAATTCACGGTAGTTGTAGTAGTGGTGGTAGTTTGCGCTGCTGGAGCGGATGACTTGGTTCCACATCCGAACAAGAAAACAATTCCAACCAAAGGGAGAATCAGAAATAATTTTTTCATGAGAAAATAATAAAAAGGTAAAAGATTAATTCTATAATGCTCAGATGAGCTACGAAATCAAGAAGAAAATTATTTTCTCTATGCTCTGATATTTGCTATTATTTCAGGGATCTCCGATTGAAAGAAATGTCCTCTATCGGTAAAAGTCATAAGTTTTGCTTTGGGTAAATAGGCTTTAATTTTTTCTGTATGTGAATAAGGGACGAGGTCATCGTCAGTAGAATGATATAAGAAAATTTCTTCTGCCTGATCTTCAATATTAGGAATTATTTTGGGATCATAGGCAAAGTCTCATGCGTATTTTTCCTCATCAGACATATCACTTTCATCAAATACTGTCGACATGAGATGGAGCTGTTTTATTTTCTTGGGAAACTTATTTTCTCAGAGATATTTCACCAAAAACATTGCTCAAAGCGAATGTCCTACGATTATAAGATATTCATCATTGAGGTAAGGAAATATTTTTTCGAATCGAATTTTCCATGCTTTGTAGCTCGCCATATTTTTATTTGGCATCTCTGGTCTAATTATTTGATATATTCATTTAAGCTCTTCGAACCAATCTTTTCGGTCATTTTTATTTTCAAAAGGATTGTAATCTCGTGTTTCAAGAGCCCTACAAAAAGCATCATTATTTGGAAAACACATTCATCCGTGGATATAGATCAGTTGTTTCATGAGTAATTATGTAGAAGATAAATGGATGACATTGATCTGGTGAAGCAGAAGTTTTAGATATTTATGGAACATCTCGCGAGTCAAGGATAATGATGCGGTGTTTATATTGGGATGAAAATTTACGAGATCCGTATTATAAATTTCCTCATCTATGTAAACTTCAATATCGCTGTCTGTGTTATTGATTAGTCCGAAAGGAGAAACTGATCAGGGCGTGAGTCACATTTTCTGCAGAAGCAACTCCTGGCTTCCGAAGGAAAGTTTAGCGACTTCGAAATGTTTTGCAAGGAATTTGAGATCGGCTCTTTTGTCGAGAGGCAGTACAACGAGAAATATTCTTTCACTTTTTTTATCGATAAGAAAAAGATTTTTGCCTATCGTGCCTGGTACAAGTGTATGAAAATTCTCTGCTTGCTCGCAGGTAAAAACGGCAGGATGTTCGTGCTTGGTGTAAACGATATTGTGCGATTGAAGGTAGTGTTCGACGGAATTCATGAGAAAGGATTTTATAAATATTTACTGTATGGCAAACTTTTGATATAATCTTCCATAAATTTTCGATCAGGATTTCAAGAATTATCAACCGGGAGTTTGATTTCTAAATTCTCTAATCTATTTTTAACGATAGCCCTTCAATATCAAAACTTATTTTTTATTTCAAAATTTAATATAGTATTTATAAACATTGCATTATATTTGTTTAATTTTCTGTTATTTAATATATTAACTTTATTCCCGGTTATGAATCTGCTGTCTTGAAAAAATGCCTTAAATCATTCCGCTCAGACAGTGATAACTGGTCAATTATATACCTTACAATTAAGCTCGGAAACATCTAAAAATAACTCTATTCAGTTATTGACTGTTGTTCTCGTGACATAAGCTACATTTCATTTCTCAATGTCATCAATGTTTGATTTATGGATGGGGCTTCATAAACTTATACTAAAAACGTTTTTTATCTTGAAAATTTTCAAATCATTAATAGATAAAGATATTTCTTTATTTTCTAATGGATCTTTTATATCAGCATAATCAGGTATTTTTGTTGTATAAACCCGGTTTGGGATTTCATTTTTACTTGGGATCAATAAATCTTTTAAAGTAACATTTGCTTCTCTCCCAAACGCTCAATATCTAAATCTATTTTTGGTAATACACATACAATAGTAAAATAATTCTCTTTCTGATAACTTTTCCAGTGGTTTCAAAACAGCAACATTTTGAGCCGTATAAAATTCTTCTAGTTGTAAGAATGCTGATAAGACATAGCTTCATCATAGAGAAACGGTGATTTGTCATTTATCTAATGGGCTTTTATTATTGTTTTTTTTAACTTTCGCGACTATTCAATTATTTTGAGAAGTTCTTGAAACAAAATTTATTCATTCAGGAAAATCATCTTCGCAAATCTCCATTTTATTGAAGTCAAATTTTGTTCAATACGTTACATCAAAAAGCGATCTCAATTTATTCATATTAAGAATTTAACTGTTTGAATAAAACAAACTTCCTTATTTCATTTATAAAATCCTGCTCATTTAACGTTGAATAATCTGTTTCCATATAAGCTTCTGCACACCACTCCTCGTCCCATCAAACACATTTTAGGGCGGAGAATCAGGCCTCTTCTTTCCTATTAAAGAATAATTTTAGTCGCTTCTGTTTTATCTCTTCATATTTGTGTCTTCTATCAATTCTTCAATCATTTTTTGTTTTTTCATATCAGTCATCCTTAAAATATCAAAAGAAACTTTCTTTTAAATTATTATGAGGTATATGTGCTGTAAAAACCATTACACAAGTAACAACGCCGACAGGATAAAATAATTCTCAAGGCATTGAAAAGACAGCTTCTAACGTATGTTTGGACAAGATTCTTTTCTTTGTTTCATTGTTTATATTATTACTTGTCAAAGCACAACTCATAGGGACAATAGCAACTCATGTTCAGTTTTTTTCTAACATATCTAACATATGTTCAACGAATGCCATTTCTGACTGTCATTCTCATTTTTGACTGTATGGCGGGTTGATAAATCATGTATTGGGCTTGTGTTCTTTTATTTTCTCTACTAATTCTGGGTCAAAACAATCTCATTGATAAATATTTGCCTTACCATCTCATCTAAGAATCATGTTTGAACAAGCTAGAGTATACATATTTGGGTTTTGTTCTATTCAGATCAGTTGTTCAGCCTTTATTTTGTCAATTAATTTAGAATCCTCTTTTGCATCTTCAATCATTTTCTTCATTGCGGAGATCAGAAATCATCCAGTTCCACAACAGGGATCTAAAACCTTAGAATTTACGTTTACTCTCGCAAGTTCCACAAAAAGCTCAGTAATGTGCTTTGGTGTCAAAACGATACCAAGTCACTGTTTATCTCAGCCCGTATATCTCAAAAACTCTCAATAAAATGATCCTATCACATCATATTCATCATACGCATGAAAAAATGGAGCTATATTTTTCTCTACTTGTCATATCAAAATTTTTAAGACTGTTTCATTTGATTTACCATACTCCTTACTCAGATTAGGATGTTTCTCCAAAAATTGGTAGGTATGTTTCATGAGGTCTTTTTTTTCACCAGGAATATTAAAATCATCTATTTGTCTTGTAATTGCCTGATAGAGTGACGTTTGTAAATCTCTGGAATATGCATATCCGTTTTTAAACTCTTCATCTCTTAGCGCAATCAATATGCCACTTACAAACAATGGTTTTTCGGATTCTGATAATTTAGCGTAATCTCTGATATTATTATGCAGTTCTCTAGAAAATTTTAATAGTTCTGATTTTGCCTTTTTCTCTTGTTCTGGATTTCTTTTGAGAATATTTTCATATTCTTGCATCGTCATTATTTCTGTCTGTTCTAGTCTTTTATAGTTTTGCTCTCATTTCAAGAACAAAAAATTTGAAATTTTCAATTCCTTTTCTGTTTGTCAGCTGACAGCAATAGCTATTACATTATAAGATTTTGATAATTTCGCTCAATAATATAAAACTCAGTCCACAGCATAATCTCATGTTTTAAGCTTATCTTTACTTTCATGTTGTTTGATATAAGGCTTACATTCTACAACAATCAAAAAATCTTTATTTGGAGGAGTAATGATAAATTCTGGCCTTGATTTTCAATCTCATCTTTTACTTCATCACTTTAGAAGTTTATCAATAATTGGGTTTTGACTTTTCTGTTCTTCGATAAGTTTCTTATTATATCATTGTGATATAAATAAGTCCTTAGTTAAATTCTCTGTTATTCTTTCGCTCATGAAATAACGATGAATTTATAAAAATTAATTGTAATATACGTATTTTAATTTTTATTGCAAGTGATCTGTCAAAAATAAATTTGACAATCGTTTTTTAAAACTCACATTGCTTTGGTGCTCTTGGAAATGGAATCACATCGCGGATATTTTCCATGCCGGTGATATACATCATCAGTCTTTCAAATCCCACACCGAAACCTGCATGAGGCACTGATCCATATTTTCTTAAATCTAAATATCGTCCATAATCTTCCACATGAAGTCCCATATCTTTGATTTTCTTTTCCAAGACTTCTAATCTTTCTTCTCTCTGAGATCCGCCGATAATCTCTCCAACCCCAGGCACCAAGAGGTCTGTCGCAGCAACGGTTTTGCCGTCTTCATTCAGTCTCATGTAAAAAGCCTTGATCTCTTTGGGATAATCTGTCACGAAAGTCGGACCTTTGAATATTTTTTCACACAGATATCTCTCATGTTCGGTCTGCAAATCCATGCCTCGCTCTACGGGATAGTCGAATTTTTGTCATGATTTCTTGAGTAATTCAATGGCTTCGGTATACGTCACTCTCGTAAAATCCGCTTTGACTAATTTTTCCAATCTCGTTTTCACTTCTGGATTGATGAATTGCGCGAAGAAATCCATCTCTGCAGGCGCATTATTCAGCACGTATTGGAAGACGTATTTGAGCAATGCTTCTCATAAATTCATATCGTCATTAAGATCAGCGAAAGCAATTTCCGGTTCGATCA
Source organism: Candidatus Absconditabacterales bacterium (assembly GCA_041663325.1). Taxonomy (GTDB): domain Bacteria; phylum Patescibacteriota; class Gracilibacteria; order Absconditabacterales; family Absconditicoccaceae; genus CAJBLF01. The sequence goes on from JBAZRN010000003.1 coordinate 43,341, forward strand.
TTCGGAACTCGGAAAGGTGGCGGGCGGTGTTGGAATTCTCAGCTCTGAAGGTAGGTCAGAAAGTATATACTTTGCTGAACGCCATAGCGAATGTCTCCGCTTCCAACTGTCCGCTGACCGTCAACGATGCTTGTTTACCGAAAAAATCTTTGGAATAATTTATTTGTCCATCTTCATTTTTTGGCATATTCAAAAAATCTAGTGTAGAGACTTGAAACATCTGTCCCGCTCCTTCAGCGTCGCTTCCGGTAATGATAGGTGTATGCACATAGATAAATCCGTTTTCATTGAAGAATTTATGGATGGCGAATGCGAGCAATGACCTAACTCTAAACACTGCTGAAAAGGTGTTTGATCTCGTCCTGAGATGAGCGATTTCACGAAGATATTCAAAGCTATGTCATTTCTTTTGAAGCGGATAATCGTTAGGACAAGCGCCTACGATAGTCACTTTGTTCGCTTTCACTTCAAAGACTTGTTTAGCTCCTTGTGAAGCGACTAATTTTCCTTCGATAGTGATTGAACTTCCCGTTGTAAGTTTGCAAATATCGTCAAAATTTGATAAATTATTTTCAAAAACAATCTGAATATTTTTGAGGTACGATCCATCATTGAGTTCGATAAACCCGAATGTTTTGGAGTCTCTTACGCTTCTTACCCGTCAATTTAAAATAATTTCTTTATCGAGGAATTGTTTGTAGTCTCCAAAGATGTGCGCGACAGTAGTCAGTTTCATAATTTTTTTAAAAAATAATGTAAAATATTGAATTTACTATACTATTTGGACTACCAAATTCAACGTTTTATCCTAAATTTTTTTCTGCGTCCTTAATTCTGAACTCTACATTTGTTTAAATTGGGGTTGATTTTTACATCAAAAAGGATATAGACATTTAAAACAAAAACATATAAATATGATACCATTTGGAATTAATCAAAAATTAAGCTTTCCCCAAACAAAGAAACTTACAACCATTAACGTCCAATTTCTAGGACCCAAAAACGACCTTGAAAAATTGGTTGATGAAGGTTTGCAAAAACCAGACTTTCTAAAGGTTTTTCTAAGAAATACATGGACGATTTCTATCCTCGAATATGCCGAGAAAAAAATCAAAAGCTATAAAAAACTTGATGAAAACATGCGTGGAGAATTGCTCAAAATCATCAACGAGCATCCACTAAAAAAACAACAAACAGCGGAATAAAAAAAATTAGTTTCAACAAATCATCCCTCTCGTTTTTCGGAGGGTTTTTTTTATATTTCTTATTTTTTTCTCATCCCCTTACCCCTTCCCAGGGAAATAACTATTTAAAGCTTTCTCGTTTTTACTTCAACTAGACACTTGTCGACAAACTCAGCGACACCCGTTTCATACTGCTTTTTGCTTCTATATTCACGGATAGAAAGCGTTTTGGTGCTTTCCTCTTTTTCACCTACAATGACGATATAAGGGATCTTCTCTATCTCAGCATTACGGATTTTCTTAGAGAAGGAATCATCGCTATCATCGACTGTACTTCTGAGAAATTGCTCGTGGAACTTCTCATGAATTTTGTCTGCATAGGCGATGAATTTCTCTGCAACAGGGATGATCCTAATCTGTTCAGGTGATAATCGGAATGGGAACGCTCCTGCATAATGCTCGATCAAAACTCAGATGAATCTTTCAAAACTTCCAAGTAACGCTCTATGAAGCATGTACGGTCTCTCATCTTCTCATTTGTTATTTGTGAAAGTCATATCAAATCTTTCTGGGAGATTGAAATCAAACTGCAACGTAGAACATTGTCGTTCTCTACCTAAACAATCTTTGACCTTGAAATCAAGTTTCGGTCCGTAAAATGCTGCTTCTCCAAGCTCTTTGGAATAATCAAGCTTCATTTCCTTGGCAATGTCTTCAAGCACTTTTTCGGTATATTCCCATCATGCATCATTACCAGCATATTTGGTTTTGTTGTTTGGATCTCTGAGAGAAAGATATACTCTGACGTCCTCTTTTTTGAATCCAAACGATTTGTAGATAAACAGAATAAAATTGACTACTCTTTTGAGTTCACCTTCTACTTGATCTCTTCTACAGATAATATGTGCATCATCTTGAGTAAATCCTCTCACACGAACTAATCCACTTAATTGTCCTTTCTTTTCAAATCTATATACTGTTCCCATCTCACATCGACGAAGTGGAAAATCTCTATAACTTTTTGGTGCTGCTTTATAAATCTCCACGTGAAATGGGCAGTTCATCGGCTTCATTAAATACTGTTCGGATTCTTCAGCTTTCTTGCCTGATTTTGCGTCTTCTAAGCTTTGTCCTACTTCCATAGGAGGATACATACTTTCAGAATAAAATCACCGATGTCCTGAGGTTTCCCGAAGTTTCCTGTTTCCTATGTGTGGTGTTTTGACAAATTGATAACCGTTTTTTTCGTGTTCTTTTTTTCGAAAATCTTCTATAACATTGTAAAGCATCGCTCATTTCGGCATCCACAATGGTAATCCAAGACCTACTTTTTCTGAAAAAGTAAATAATCACATTTTTTTCCCGAGCACTCTATGATCTCTTTTTTTCGCTTCTTCCATCATCTCGATATATGCTTTTAATGCGTTTTTGTCTTCAAATGCAAGTCCGTAGATTCTTGTCATCATAGGATTTTTTTCGCTTCCTCTCCAATATGCTCACGCAATCTTATCGAGCTTGAATGCGTCAGGATTTATTTCTTTGGTATTCTCTACATGAGGTCATTCACACATATCGATGAAAGTAATAAACGAATTTTCAATTTTCAATTTTCAATTTTCAATTTTGGAAATATACTCATTTATCTTTTCATATTTTTTGAAATATTCAGGTTTGCTACCCTTGAGCAAATTTTCTTTTGCACTCATTGGGATAGTATTGATATAGTAAGAAAATACGGTTTCCCCCTCTTTTTTGAATTCTTCGATAAGCTCGATTTTGAATTCTTCCCCAAGCATCGTAATAATCTCTTTCGCTTGCTTATAATTAAGATCTATTCTGTGAAATAATTGGCTTTCCTTGACGATTTTGACCATCATTTTATTGAGGTCTTTGAGATGTTCTTCTTTGAATTCTACCCCATCAGAAAAGATAAAATCATAATAAAATCCAGTATCTATCGCAGGTCCGATACCGAGTTTCGCAGAAGGATCTACTGATCTTTGGATTGCTTGCGCTAGAATATGAGAAAGTGAGTGACGCGGTTTTAATAAGGCTTCTTCCATAACTATTTGTGATGTATATAAAAAATCATGTAAATGAATCGTAGTTGTAATGTTTTGTGACTAAAAAAACAAGATTATTTTGATTAGAATTTACTGTAAAAAACAGTAAACTATGCTATATATTTATTTCATATTATCAATATGAACTATATACTCGTTCCTATCATAGCCGTAGCAGTTGCCTTCTCTGGACTTAAACTTTTCCGTTGGTTGAAGATACTTGATAAGCCAGGAAATGACCTCAAAAACACCAGAAAACCAGTACCTACGATGCAAGGAATCTTTGTTTACTTAGGTTTTTTTATCAGTATAGCGCTCCTCTTTCCGCAATATTTACATAATAATTTATTCTGGGGACTTTTTTTTGGTTCGCTTCCTATCGTGATATTTGAGCTTTTCGAAGAATTGAATTATATCGGGAAAATTAAATTTAAAATACCACCGTCACTTAGATTGATCGGACATATAGCAGGAGCTTTATTGGCAGTTTGGATATGAAGTTTTGCACCGCAAGAATTCATCATCAATGGACATACACGAATAATGCCTCAGTGGCTTTTAGCCTTAGGCTTTGCACTTTGGGCTATCTTATGTATTAATGCAATAAACCGGTTTGATGGGATTTATGGTCAAGCAAGCGGAGTTTCGAGTATCGGATTTTTGACGATATTTTTGCTAATCCAATTTGTAGTATTCAAATCATATACCAATTTTACGGATGCGAATATGCAGACTTTACTGTTTGTAAAGAATATTTCATTCGTACTTTTTTGCATATCACTAGTATCTACGGTGATTGAATATAAACCATTAGGTCTGGTAAGAGATGTGGGAATTATGTTTTTCTGATTTAGTTTGGCGTATCTTTCTGTAGTTGGGTGAGCGAAAATAGGAACTCTGATCGTAGCGTTGTCTCTAGTAATCTTTGACGCGATATGGGTCTGATTATGGAGAATGTTTGTTGTAAAAAAAAATCCGCTCAAAGGTGATTATACTCATCTGCACCATAGATTGCTTGGTTTGTGACGAACGAGAAAAGAAGTCAGAGGGTTTGTCTGGATTTGGTCACTTATTATGATGATATTCATTCTGATCCAATGAACCGATAGATCAAACAAACTTATTATCTTTACGGTCATGGCATTCGTTTTCTTCGGTGTCAATTATTATCTCTTTATCGTCAAAAAGTTACCCTGTTGATTGCCTATGAAAAAATAATTAATTTTAAAAAACAATTGTTGTAAAAAAAACCCTGCAGATAAACCTGCAGGGAGTGCCAAAGCAAACCAGTTTATTTAGGTAACCAAACCTTACTCCTACAAGAATGTAGGAGCTGGAAAAACAAAAACCTAAAGCTGGAAAAATCTTTGACTACATATACAATATCTTCATCTTCTTTGTGTGAAGATACTATATATATATTCCATAATAAATCAAGAGCATTATATGTTTTTATTAAACATCTCTTTTTATCCGAGGATATCGACCTCAAAAATCTATTACCCGATATCCATTACAATATCCTATACCAATATCTTCGGCAAACTCTCATACAATTTTATTTGCATGAGGAGCCGATCACATTCGATTTTTCATAACATCATAGATACTGTGAGGTCCATTGTGGATATTTTCTCACATAAAAACTTTTTTATATCCATGATTTTTTACCCTTGCACTTCAATCAACTCAATTTTTATCGTTATGACTATACCAAGTATTTTTATCCATGTATTGAGCATATTCCCATGCTGTTGTATTTAGGTTTTCATCAAAGACCAATGATTTCAAACTATTTTTTGCTCTTTCTTGATTGATTTCTACCAATAATTCGTTTCTGATAGTTTCTATATCTAAATTATCCGTATTAGTATCTATCAATTTTTTATGGTCAGTAACAATATTAGTTGTCACTTGTTTTTTTAAATTAGCTGCATCTACTTGAGTTTGTAATGCTGTTAAATCTTTTTGTTCAGGAGAAATAGTAGAAGCTATAGCTTCAGGCGCTTTTTTTGGGATGTGTTTTATTTCATTATCATTAACCATATATTCATAACAGGGGAAGGTGTAAAACGATATATCACCTATACATATTTTTTTATTTTAAACTTCTTTTTGGTTAATATATTCATTTATAAATTTATTCGTTTCCTTATTGGTAATCCCTCTTCCGGCATTCTTATCGTTTTTGATGAGATTGGCCGAAAAAACATCTACTCCCTTCGAATCTAATGCCAAATATAGTTCTTTTGAAGCCGTTACTCATTTGCCGCTTTTCCATTCTTTAAGCTCTGTATTTGTTATCGTATGATTCTTTTTAAAATTATATGTTTCCTCTGTTATTGGCTTTCGTTCTGTTGGTTGTGTTAATTTATTATCACTTATCTGTAATTCTATATACCTTGCATGCAAAGGGAATAAAACCCCATTTTCTTTTTCATAGACACCTATTCATGGTTTTTGATTGAAATAAGGATTTTCTGCTATGATACGTCATGATGTCCACGTCACCATACCATCATTCAAATCAGACTTTTCTTTTATTTTATTTAATTCAACTATCTGTTTATCTTTGGGTACTTTTTTTCGTTCTTGATACCTCACGTTGACCTGAGCATATTGATATTCCCTATACATATATTGTTCCAAAACATCAAAATATTTGCTCTTATCTGATTGATTTGTTATGGATTTTATTACTTCTTCCATACTAGCAAATCATATTTTTTCTAATGCTTGAAGCGCTCCACTTCATGGTAAAAATATGGTTTTTAGTTCTTCAACGGTCGGAGGATAACTTGGTCACCATTCTGATCCATAGTTTGTATATTCAGGATTATTTGTATTGATTGGTATATTAGGCAATGATCATTCCAATTGTTTTTGAACAAAATTAGATCTATTTCATAATAATTTTTTGTTATCAAAATAAGTAATATTACTAACACTACTACGTACCTCTAATTGTATTGATGTCGGATCAATATCGGGATTTTTTTTCAATTCTTTTATCTTAGCGGTGATTGAAGGCACCATATCCTGTATTCATCTATTGATATCCACATCTGATCTTCATCTGTAAAAATATTGCTTAGGAAAATCATTAACTTCTTTTTCTACTAATATTTTTTCTGGGGTTGTTTCTACGGTTTTTTCGCTATCTTTTTTTGGCTTCCATCATTCTTTGATATATTTTTCTTTGTTCTGGTCATATTCATCTTTATCTACTATTTGCTTTTCTGTGTTATATTTTTCATACAATTTATGTTTGGTGTTGAAAATATTTCCCATGTCTTGTTCTACTGCAGCGTAAAATAAATCTTTTTTCTCTCATATGGCTGTAGATTGAAATGGTTTTGTCTTATTTGCATATTTGTCAGGGTTATAGAGTTGCATAAAAAAAAATGCAGTTTCCAAAGTTGTCTTATCATCTCGTCAAAAATTCTGATTTTTATCTGTCTTGTACAATACATAGATCTGATCTATCATAGATTTATATAAAAAATTCAAAGTATCCTTCGTCTCAATATTTTTCTCTCCTTCAGGGACATTGAATGCATGTTTGATCAATCATTCTATTTTTGTTTTTTCAGTTTCTTTCTTTATTATATCAATAGCCTGCTTTTCCCCTTCAGAAAGTTTTGTATTTGTAGCTTCTTTTCGTTCTGTCGATCACATGGTTTGTATTCACATTTTTTTATGTAGAAAATAAAATAATTATATGTTTTGCAAGAGAGCATCTGGAGATTCTTCTTTTTCTCTTTCCATTTCTTCCTGTTTTTTGATAGACATTAGGATTTCTCCTATTTTTTTAGTTTTTTCTTCAGCCACTGATTTGTTTCATTGCTTGATTGCATTGGCTATTTCAAATACTGACTGATAAACAAACAAAAGTATTTGTTCGGGTATTTCTCTAAAAGAACTAACGGTCTTATAAAACAATGTGAAAATTTCATGCGTCCATTGGAGCTGTTTAAGTACTTCTAGGACCTTAGTTCTTTTGGTTTCATAGGGCAGACCTCTAAATTCTTCTACCTGCTTTTTGATATCCATTCCTAATAAAGGTTACGTGCTAAATATTAAGTTTTAAATTGACTGTCTTAAGTATACTCAGAAATCAAAATTTTGCAAATTTTGAATTTTGATTTGAAAATTTTGATCGATATTTTTTTAAAAATGCTTAAACAATCTTGTATTTTTTTTGTTTGCAAAAACCGAATTAATACAAAATTCGGTTTTTTTTAGAAATGACTACTATTTATTATTTTTTTCTATCTTTTCACTGGATGTCTCTATGATTTTTCACTCAATAAATTGTACTGATTTCTTCTCTCCTTTTGGTGAAGTAACTTCTATTATTCACGTTCAGGAAATGTTGTTTAAGGAAACTCATTTTTCTGGTGTTGTTAATTTTAGAGGAGATTTTTCATTTGTGTCAATAATCTTAAATTCCGTATCATTTACCATGTAAACAAATGATTTCGATAATGGCTCTTTTGTATACATTTTATTTTCCATATAAGAATACAATGTCTCATTTTCAAAACTATGTAGCATTTGTGTAAATTCTTTTATGGCGCTATTGTCTGCACCTAATAGTTTTTGAATGTCATCTATTCACTCTCATTTTTCTGTGGTTCCTGCAATAGTATAATTAGATTCGTCTATATTTATTTTCATATCTTCATCTGGAGGAAAAATAAGTGCTTTCTCTTCTTTTAATAACTTTTCGAAAGGTTCTTTATTTTTCATTTTGAGCATCACAGTTCCTGAATTTATTTTGCCATCTACATATTTTCAAGATAAATTCATAGTCCATTTTTTGAATTCCATGTTAATGAATTTTTCTTTTAACTGTCATTTTTCTACTGATTGTTTCACCGTGAGTTGTACTCCATCTATATTTTCTGTAGTTTCTGTTTCCCCGTCTTTGAGGAATTCTATACTTGTCTTAGATGGAAACGTTACTTCTTTAGCCTTCTGATTATCTTCTTTTATTTCTGTAGTAAAGGTATCTAAAGCTTTGATTGTCCCTGGACCAAATCATCCATCTCGAGAATCTGGACCCCTTTTTGATGATTTTGCCAATTGATTTTTGGCAGACTGATCTTCTAAATTTGCATATAAATATTTTTGTAATTGTTGAATATTCGCAATTGTAGGAGCAGTTAAAGCTTTAATAATAACGTTTTTTCCTTCAAAATCCTCTGTAGTATCTAGAGACGTCTTTGCTCTTTCCAAAATATCTTTACCTTGTTTTGCATTATATCATTCTGCATTTCCCTCTCCTATGTTTACTTCTTGGAGATTTTGTGTTTTTGTAATAGGCTCAAGAAAATTTATAAGATTCTCAAGTTCTTTTTTGTCAGGATTCTTTTTTAAACCATCTTCCGCTAAATTTAAAAGTTTTTTCGTGGCATCTTTATTTTGTTTCAATGTATTTCTGAAATTTTCAGTCAAGAGAGATTTAATTTTCTCGCTGTCTTCAGGATTTTTCACTGCATCACTTACTTCTTGTACGATTTTTTGTTCAATCTCTGTTTTTTTTTGTTCTGGTGTTTCTATAGCTACTGTTTTTTGCTCTAGTGTTTGATTCTCTGCCATTTGCGAACAATAATTAATAAATAAAATTATATTTTTTGTAACATAATATCTAACTCTTGAATATCTTTTTGGTCTTGTTGTTTTGATAGAATTTCTTTTGCCTTCATCGTTTCTAAAAATGTTTTAGCTTTCTCAAGTTTTTCTTTTACGTTTTCGTCATCAATTGTTTGCATACTCACCTCTATTGTTTTAATTATAATATCCAAAAGGTATTCATCTACAGCATTTGCCTGTACAAGGAAACTAAGTCCTTGTGCTATAGGTCGTGTGTTTTTCAATTTCTCTAAGAGACGGAGTATATATTCTTTCTTAGGCATTTTTTACATAAATATTAAAGCCAACTCAGTAATTATACCCAGAAACGAAAAAAAAGCAAATTTCATTTTTGGGTCTATTTTTGTAAACGGGAAAAACACTTTTTTGAGAATAATTTGCTTTTTTTTTACAATTACATATAATATCACCATACAGACTATCGTGCTATATCACTAATCATGATATTTTATTTGTTTATACCAGCATTCTAATGGATTTTGATGTAAAGAAAAACTACTACGACATATTAGGTGTCAAAGAAGATGCTTCTGCGGAAGAAATTAAAAAAGCGTTTAAAAAAGCTGCAGTTAAGCACCATCCCGATAAATGAGGGGATAAAAAAAAATTCCAAGAAATGAATGAAGCATATCAAGTTATCGGCGACGAGAAGAAAAAAAGCCAATACGATGCGTATAGGAAAGGTGGCTATTCATGATTTGATGGTCAGGGATGATTTGGAGGATTTGGAGGATGATGAAGTCAATGAGGATTTGATTTTTGAGATTTTGATATTGGCGACTTAATGGGTGGTATTTTTGGATGATGATTTGGCTGATGATCGAGAAGAAAAAGCGCTCAAGGTGGAGAAGATATTCAAGTAGCCATAGATATCAGTTTCGAGGAATCTTATATTTGAGTAACGAAAAAGATAGCTTATAGTAGAATGAAAAAAGTTGCTGGAGTCGAAGAAAGAAGATGTGAAACGTGTAATGGTCATGGTAGTGTAGTCCAACACATTCAAACGCCATTTGGTGTCATGCAGAGCCAATGAGCATGTCCCACTTGTGGTGGTAGCGGAAAAATTTATATGAAAAATGGCAGACCACTGGCTAATGGATGATTGGAGAAGATTAAAGAAACTTTGGATGTTAAAATACCAGCTGCGATTAAGCCAGGCGCGTATATTAAATTTGCCGGAAATGGAAATGAATCATCTGGTCATCAGGTAGGTGATCTCTATATCCAGATCAATGTTGTCAATTCTAGACTGTATGAAAGGAAGGGTGAAAATCTCTATACCAAAGCCAATGTTAGCCTTTTTGATATGGTGTTATGATGAGAAATTTCAGTGGATCACCCAGAAGGAAAATTAAAAATCAAAGTACCAAAAGGCACCCAAGTTGGTGACATGATCAAGATCAGCGGAAAATGATTTGGTAGTAGCGGTATATTTAGTAAAAGAGGTGATTTATATATAATTCCTCAAATCGATATACCCAAAAAATTAAGCAAAGAACAGGAAAAGCTTTGGAACGAACTCAAATCTAAGAAATAAATTATCTGATTATTTTTTTCTTTTTTTCTCCAAATCTACGTATTAACTATTCTATCACGCTCAATCTTCGGATTGGGTTTTTTTGTTTATTATCTTGTTTTTGTAAAATTCGTAATTCGTCATTGATCATTCGTAATTTTTTTATTTTGTCCTGACTTTGTCAATTTTTTTCTTTTTTTGGACGTATACAATCTCTGGCGGTAATGAGCAAGTATCGTACCTGCATCGAAACATTGATATGTTTATCAGCCGATATCTATCTCTCATTCCTTATGTTTGTATGGCAACAAACACGACTGTTCAACCCCACATCCCTGTCTATCAGGTAAAAATGTGGGGGAATGAACGAAAGTCATCCAAGCAATAACGATTAATTATGGTTTATATAATCTCACATATAAACACCCAAAAACAAAAAGTAATTACTCTCTATATACTTCCTATCCTAGGAAATGGGAAGCAGACGGAATATATTTTCGCACCAAGAACATATTCCCGATATCGTTTGTATTGGTGAAGCAATCTCAAGTATAAACAATTTAAATCAAATCTTTATGAAAAAAATTATGTTAGTAGCAATATTTCTCATAGCTTTGGGAAGTTGCAAAAAAGAGGGAATATCTCCTATCCAGGATGAGGCGCCCTCTAGTGTTAATGATTCTTTAGTGAATACTGGTAGGTCAAAAGGCTCTTCGTCGTCTATTTTAGCTGCGACAAGCGCCAGTCAGATACCGAGCCAGGTGTTTGATTCATATCTTGAGTATAAAGCTTGGTATCAACATCAAAAGCAGCCAAATTCTACATCTTGTAGCTGGACTTCTTATGTTAATTGTGTTGGTACAATTGTACGTGGTGCTAGTGCTAATACAACTCAATACACCACACCCATTAGTACAATACAATACCGTTGTGCTAATTATTATCCTCAAGCAAACACATATGGTTCAAACAGTATTATGGCATTAAACTGGCATGCTGGCGCTTATGATGGTAATAAAATTAATTACCAACTTCAAAGTACTGGTAATCGTTTTACTGCAACAAAATACATGCTAGCTCATCTTAATACCCATCATACACCTTTTGTTGCGATAAGCAAAATAGGTAATACATCACATTTTCGAGTTGTTTTTTCTATCAATTGGAAAAAATTAGAAACGACTTCTACTGTGTACTATACTGATTGTGTTTATGCCAACCAAGGAAATTATTTTGCTAATCAGCGATCTATGACCCTACAAGAATTTTTGGATCTTATGCTGAACCCACCTGTTGTGAAGTATTACAACATGCTCTTTATGTGGAATAAATAACTTATCTAGGCGTGGTATCTCCACGCCTATTTATTTGTAAATGAACAATAAAACCATATATACTTTTTATTTATGTATTTAAACTACCATGAAAAAAACATTGTCTTTATTATTCTTTTTATTTTTTTTAACTGGCTGTTCTACTATCTCATTAGACAAATTTTCTGATTCTAATAATTTTATCGAAAGAACTACAGGCACTATAATATGAGATCCTAGTGATAAAACCCATAAATGGATTAAAAAAGAAGATGAATCCTGACAAGGATTTTTTGAAACTATACTAAAATGATATAAATACACCGCTATTTATCATGATCTCTGAATCAAAATTTCTCTTAACGATCCGTATACTGATATGTTTTATAATATACCGTCTCAACCAGTTTTTGAGAGAATCGAAAATAAGATACACAATATCACTATGATTGATAAAAAAATACATGACATAGCAAATCCAGCTTTTTTTGTAGAAATGTTTACTAAACAAACTGGTGAAAATTTATCAACAATAATAAAAAATAAACATCTTTCTTCTTGATGTGTGTTACAAAGCGTAGCATCAAATCCTGATATAAACTCGAATTCCTTTGATGAATGGTCGGGTATAGATATACATATTTTTTTTGAAATACTTAATTCTGATGAAAACGTTTGAAGTGATAGTTTATGTAAGCCTGATAATCGAAACACTGAAACTCCTTTTGGAATTTATTATTTTCAAAGTATTTATCATCAAGATCGTTATTATAAAATTTCATATCCTGCGGCCTGTGCACCTACCTGCTGAATGTTTACAAATATTGAGTTTTTCTAGTTTTATATCTTAGTATACACCATATTTTACTCCCTATATAAGGGAGTTTTTTTGTAATTAATTTTTATTGAAATTAGTAATTCGTAATTTTTTTATTTTGTCCTAACTTTGTCAATTTTTTTCTTTTTTTGAGAAAATATAATTCCAGGTGTTTTTTATATCATTAATTAACACTCATGGAACAAATCAAAAAACAAGCTAATGAAATTTCGACAAATGAACAAACAAACACTTCTATTATTCAAAGAGATCTGAGGTATATCCTTACTCAGAAATGTAATTATCAATGCGGTTTTTGTCATAAAGAATGATGCGATGGGTCAGAAAAAAATCTTTTGGATGTGGGTGATTATGATTTTCTTTTTTCTACTGCCAGAGACACTTTGTGAATACAACAAATAACGCTTAGTGGCGGTGAACCTATGATTCGTAAAGATATTTCTCAAATCACCAAACAACTTCACTGATCTGGTGCAAAAATTACGATGGTAAGTAATGGCTCTCTTATTCCTCAGTATCCAGAAGTTATGGAATATGTAGATACGCTTAATCTTTCTTTACATACAACAAACCAAGATCTTTATACCATATTAACCTGATCTCATACCAAAATCAAAGACCTTATTGATGGAATACGCGATATTCACGAACATTATTCTCATCTTCAGATCAAACTTAATAGCGCCATAATTAATAAACAAAACATGCCAAATACCGATGATTTTGCGTATAAAATAGAATTAGCGTCCAAATATTGATGGAAATTAAAATATCTTGAACTTTGCGGGGTTGATGTACCTGGATTTGTTCCTTTAGAAACATTTGAACATGAACTTATTAAACGTGGTTTTGTAGAAGATCATCGCACCATCAGACAAGGCATTTATAAAAAAGATGATATAGAAATCATCACAGGAAGGGTTTTTTGTTCTCAAGCAAAACAAACAAAAGATCCTCAATGATATTGTAAACAATATAATGATATCTATATTACGCCTGATGGATGTATTTCTTCATGCCCGGTAGATATCAAAAAGTTTTCTGCGTATGATATTATTGTATCTAGAGATTCACTAGCACTTAACGAATTATTCCAACAAGTTATAGACAAAGACACTCGTTATGCCTGCCCTTTTAGTCTTTAAATGTATGACCATGTTAGAATTAGAAAAAACTTATCTCCTCAAGGAGATTCCTAAATGACTTTCCAAGTATCCCCATAAAGACCTCTTGGATATTTATATCCCTTTTGAAAGCGATCACGCTCATGTTAGAATACGCAAAAATGGTGAGAGTATGGTGATTATGAAAAAAGAGTTGACCAATCCTAATGACCTTTCTTCACAGCAAGAATCCGTTATCCATCTTACCCATAAAGAATTTTCCGCTTTATCGCAAGTACCATGAAAACGTATTCATAAGCACAGATATTACATTCCTTATAAAGGAATTACTCTGGAAGTCGATGTTTTCCTTGAGGCACTTTCTGGCTTGATTCTTGTTGACGCTGAATTTACTGACGAAGAAACAAAAAATAATTTCCAAATGCCAGAGTTTTGTCTCTGTGAAGTAACCCAAGATGTTGAATTCGCCTGAGGTTTACTTTGTGGAAAAAATTATAATGATATTTCGAAGAAGCTTACTTCGTTATGATACAAAAAATTATATATTGAGTAAGATTTTTTTATTTCTACCTCTAGACCATATTTTTGGATTGTTTTTTATATATACTCTAATCGCTTCTAATCCCTCCTCATTTCTAATGATATTGTCGTAATAATTCGATTGTCGATGGAATGGTCAGCTGTCTAATTTATTGATTATATATGTGCATGCCGATTTATATGAACGAATAACCGTTCATAATTCTCATTTTTTGGGAGATATTTTTGAATAAAATATATTATCGCTGGTTATATTGTTAGGAACTAACAGTTTATCATATACCCCGTCCATCACTAAAATTCAATGTACATGATTTGGCATCACAACAAATTCATCAATCACCACGTTGGGAAAATGTTTAGGAATGTCAATTCGACATTGATGTGCGACATTCCCCATATCATTTAATATCATTTTTTCATTAATAATTTCACCAAAATAATGTTCATGATTATCGGTACATATAGTTATAAAAAACCATCATGATCTATAATCGAATCCCCTCATTCTATTGGACTCAATACGATATTTATTGGCAAAATAATATTCATCAGACATGATTTATTATTACGACATAAACTATGTCGATATTATTATGATTTTAAAAAAGAAAAAAATTGACAAAGTAAGGACAAATTTTGGTTTGGTTTCAAAAACATTGCAATGCAATGTTTTTACCATTTGTTTCGTTTTGGTTATTCGTTTCGTTGGTTTGATTCGATGATTTTGATTTGATGTTTTTGGTTTTATTGTTCGTTTGGTTTTGTCGTTTATTTTTTTGTTTATAGAAAAAACCCCGCCCTACCCCGCATTGTTGCGGAGTAAGATGAGGGTTTTTTTATTGTTCCTTCTAGTCACCCGAAGGTAAACGAGAATGGATGGATTATTAAACACTACAATTTACAAATAATTACTATTGAAGAGTAACTAATGTTGCAACTGGAGCTATATCCCATTTATACAAACCAAACATATTAGCATGTAAGGTTTCACTAGAATCAGAGAATATATCATAGTAAGAAATATCTTTCATTTCTACTGCAATATTTCATCCTGCAACACCACCTTGGAGCCATGTAGATACATTAGATAATTCTAATACAAATTCAGCATAAGTTCCATTGGTAATATTTACAAGTCCGCTAAGATTTGAGAAAGTTAATGTATCGTTTCCAGTAGTCATAGCGTCTGTTCCTAAAACAGTTCCTCATTGGTTAGTAAGATATAATACTCCTGTTAATGTAGGTGTATCAGTAAAGTTTGATACATCAATTTTAAGTTCATCTAACTTCATATCACCTCCATTAGAAGTAACTTTGAATTTATATAATGTTTTTGTTCCTTTTGATGAACTTACATAGCTAACAGTAGGTTTAGCATTAACAAGTTCAATTACAGGAGATACTACTTGTGGTAAACTAGAAGCAGTTATAGCGAATCCGTTCATACTTTCAAACTGACCTGTTGTAAGTATCATTTTGAAACCAGTACCCAAGTTAGCTGCTGTTGTAGCAGTTTTAAGTGTTGCTACAATGCTATATGTTTTAGTAATACCTACAGTAAGGAGTTTGTTAATGTTTGTAGCAAACAATGTATTGTTTCCATCATTGATGAAGGTAGCAATATTTAGTCCACTATCTTGAAGTGTTACTTCTGTATAAGGCATTTCTGTAGCGCTGTATCCAGAAAGTGCAAGATAGATATCTTTTATATATGCATTACCATTAAATGTTGTAAACTTCAATGTTCCTAAAGAAACAGTTGATCCATTCAATTGTTGTAATCTAGGAGTGAAGCTTTGAGCAACAGTAGTTACTGTACCTGCATCTTTAACAGTTATAACAGAACTTACGGCAGGTGCTGAAGGATAGATGTTATTGTTAGTAATAAAGTTCTTAGCGACTACATTTCCTGTAGCGAAAAGAAGTTTAAGTGCATCTCCAGATGCAACAGCATTAGCCACTTGATCTAATTTTATTGTGAAGATAGCTGGAGCAGTTTTTGATACATTTACTACGTTTGGCAAAACAAATGTAAGATAAGTAGCTGTTGTTATAGACTCACTTACAAGTGCTGTACCAGCAGCATCATAAACTGTTACTGTACCTCCTTGGAAGTTAGTAATAGTTGAACCACTGAGATCAACTCTAAATGAACTGATTTTTGATATTACATCAGTAGTTGTAGAGAATTTAAGATCAGCCAATTTAATATCTCTATCTCCTTTTTGCACGTTTTGTGCATTAGAGTAGGTATTAGTCATTTGAAGACCAGCACCAACGATATTATTAGTAATTGGAGATAATGATCCAATCGCAGAAGTTATTGGCTGTCCGTTTGAATTATATTCATTTGGTCCAGCAAATTGAGATAGACCAATAGTGTTAGTAAATTTAACAGATCCAGCTAAAGCTGTATCTTTAATATCTGCATACACTGATACTGACTGTGTTCCATTAATTGTTACTGTTCCATCAAATGTAACAGCTCCTGTAGTCAAATCTGTAGGAGGATTAGCAGATAATATTGTGTTTCCAATCTTGAAATAGATAGTTCTAAGAACATCTGATCCAGTTAAAGCACCACCAGTAAAGTACAATGTAGGGTTTTGTAAAGTTACTGATACAAGAGAAGAAACTGTTCCTGTATAAAATACTACTGCTAATGTTCCAGGCACAACATCTTTAGTATAAGAGGTAGCTGGTTGATTGAATTTAAGATCAGCACCATTGATAGTAATGAGACTTAAATTCAAAGCAGTTGTACCATTAGTTATGGTAGCTTTAAAGTTTGTTCCATCTTCTTCTACAAGCGTATTTTCTGGATATCTTACAGCAAATTGGTAAGTATCTCAAACTCTTTCAGCGTTAATAATCTTTCCTTTAACTACATAGTTGATTGTGTCAGAACTAGTAGATTTGATTAGATCATCCAAAACGAATGATACATTTCTACCATCTACGGTTGTTTTTGTAGATACTTTCACATCGTCTCTATAGATAGCAAGATCAGAAAGATAGCTTAAGCTAGCATTTCCAGATTGATTAAGCGTGATAGCTTTGAATCTAAGATCTTTATCTGTTCTATTAAGAAATGTATTAAATTTGAATTGACCTAATTCAACTAATTTAGTTTCATCTACTTTGTAAGATGCAGTTGTACCAGCGTTTGCCATTGTTACTGTAGCTATATTATAGCTAAGCGTTCTCATCAATGGAGTAGTAATAGTACCATCTACAGTTGCTGCAGAAGCATCTACGTAAGTTGAACTAAATTGATATTCATCACCAACAGTTGATCCATTTAATAATACATAAAGATCAACAGTTTCTGAAGCACCTGCTTTCACTACTAATGCTGTACTGAAAGAAACAGTTGCTTTATTTTGAGAGAAGCTAGCTTTTGAACTAACTCTTGCTCCATCTTTTTCAAAATACATTCTTGTTGCTCCAGCTATATTTGAAAGAGCATCTTTTTTAAATGTTACTCCATATACGTTTACATCTTCTGATCCAGCTTTGAAAGTAACAGTAGCAAATTTTACTGCACCTGTATTAGGAATAGATGTATAATCAGCTCCCACAGAAGAAACAGTAAGTGTTCCAACTTTGTTTTCTTGAGCTGCTTGACATTCAGCTGGACAAGTTGCCAAACCTAATGAACAAGACAACACATTTTCAGGAGTTGTACAAATTTCTGGAGTTGCAGTACCTTCATCTGCTCTTTGCATCATAAGCATTACATATCCCCTTACTTCTGTAGCATTTGGATTTGAAATGTTATTCATGATACCAGCATTTTTAAGAGCGTTCAAGTGATTAACATAGTATGGATCACCATCATTGTAGATATCTCCATAAAGTGCTCTAGAAAGAACTGTTCCAAATTGTGCTCTAGTAACTACACCGTTTGGATTGAAAGCAGTGATACCTACACCCATCAAACCTAATTGACAAGCTTCAGTAATATATCCTTTCAATTCAGCTGATTGATTAGCAACATCAGTGAAAGTACAAGCTTTTGAAGTGTCAGGAGTTTTTCCTAATACTTCTGTAGCATAATTAACCATCATTTTTGCCATATGAGATCTGATAAGAGATCCATACATATTAGCAGAATCAATAGAAGATTGCGTAGTAATACCTATTCCGTAGGCATAATCATACGCACCTTGCAATTCATCACTGTAGCTAGCAGCTCCAAGAACTGTTGTAGGTACAGATGATGCTAGCATAGCTACGATAGCCACACTTGCAAACAATTTCTTAAAATTTTTCATGTAATAATAAAATACAATATAAAAGGTTTTTTGGCTCACAGCCAATCTCTATCTCACAGATAGAGTGTCCGCTCACAGCGGGCTGATGTGAAATACTCCGTGTCTCCACACGGTAGCTTTGTTGAGAGATTAACAATCTGAATGACAAATACAAGACAATTTTGGACAGTCTATGCTAACAGCTAAAACCCAATCCAAAACTATCATAATCCAACAAAGACACAAAAAAATAATCTTTGATTAGATTAGTTTGTCAATCTTCTGAAATCATCAGTTGTAACCTTCTGAAATCAGTTATTTTCAGATTATTAAAGACCACATCCTTCTAGTAACGTGTACGCATAACTGTCCATTTTGTGACAACCTTTTGTTAGCACGTCTATAACTATATGAGAATATATATTAGATAATGACTGGTTATTCGTTGCAATTCACTCGTCACTAGATTAAGTACCGTTTTTTTGTAAAATATGTGTAATGTGTCTATAACAACAAAAAAACAAAAATATTGTACCCCCTTTATTTCAAAGGGGGAGGTATCCTTTAGGATGGGGGATTTTTTTATTTAGCAAAACCTTCTCTTCGTCTTTTCGCGAGCAACCTCAACCCACCTCTCCTCATAGAGAGGAGTGTAATTAGACTATAAACTCCTCTGTTAGAAGGAGAAACGAAGAGAAGGTTGCTTGCCACAAAGCGAAAGAGCAATAGTGTCGGGGTAGATTTACTTTTTAACAACTTACTATCAAAAATGCTAAAAAAATGTTAAAAAACCATAGGTCTACACTAGTCTATCTTGTCAATGTAGTCAAATTTTTTATAAAAAATCTGAAAAATGTATGTTCAATATTTTTCTTATGTAGACTATCTTCGACATATTAGTTTTCATCTACGATAACTTAATTTTTGTTATTGATTTTTCATCGACTATTTTAGATTTTTTTATTTTGCATTTTCGCTTCTATATATAGAGATATTGACGATTATCTATATTTTAACTAGATTCTTTCTGATTTTCTCGTTGTTTTGTTATTTTAATGAAGCATTATTTATCAATTTCCACCTGTTTTTTAGAAAGATATTATTGGTCCCCCTTGACAAAGGAGGGTTGAGGGGATTTGGAGCGCCAAATAACAAAAAACACCACAAAAACAAGAAGAACCACATATTTGAATCGTAATCAGGAAACCATAAAATAGATACCATATTGTGAAAGAAGGTCAGAAATTTTGTAAATATATTGTACAGAAATTTTTTCAATCCAAAGCAATCGTTCTCATCCGATCCATGAATGTAGCCAGACACTGACAAAGCCATAGATCATGACAAATGGCACGAGTGGCAAGACGAATAAATTTCACACAATTCCTAGGATATTTATTTTTCCCATAAAAAATATAATGATAGGAAATATTCCTATACTTGCTCAAATACTAGGTTGTATGTAGCTTTTATAAATATACTGTAAAGCTTTTTGTATTCTATTTTGGTCGGCTTTGTCTGATTTTTCTCAATTTTTTTCTTTACTCGTCGCCTGTCACTTATCACTCGTCACTGCAATTATGCCAATAATTGCGCTATATGACAATAAAAACCCTGTATCATACGCCAAAAAGTAAGGATTAATTATCAGCATAATAATACAACTTATCGACAACAATCTCCAAATGTTAATTTCTCTCCCCCGAAATAATGCCACCATATTCATTCCTCCCATCAACACCGCACGAAACACACTAGAATCCAATCAACAGATAAGACCATATCCTGTAATTGTAAGTAAAATCAATCCAAGCCTCACATAAAATGGTAGAAAAAATAGAAGGCATTGTAAAAATACGACAATCATTAATATATTTCCCCCACTTACCGCTACTAGATGGACAAGCCCTGAATTTATAAAACCCTGATATTCTGACTCTGGGATCTGCGATCTATCCCCTATCAACATCCCTAATATCAGTCACGATATGCGATTTTTTCCATACGCTTCAATTACTTTTTCTTGTATTGCCTTTTTCATCTGCTTGACCAATCAGACGGTTTCAGGCTTTAAGCTTCAAGCTTGAAGCTCAATAGAATTGTCTTCATAAATAGTCCCCTTTCGTCCCTTCATTTTCATCCATTTATTGAAATCGAAGGAACCAGAAAAAAGAGGTATAGCGAACGTTCATGAAGAAATAGTTCGATAAGAAAATCAGATATTTTTGATATTTTTTTGTAAATTTCAGACTATTCGGATCTGATCTCCGATAGTATATTCTTTTTTAGAATACAGGAGATACTCATTGTCTTCATAATTGAATATATATTTTCACTGATTGGAAATATCTGATATAATTCCTGTTCAGATGATAGTTTCACCGCCCCCTCTCAAAGTAATGGGGAGGGTTTGGGTGGGGTGAATTACTCAGTAATATCTCCACTCTTTCACTACAAATGAAAACGTCGACAGCGTCAATGATAGCAAGATAATAAGTGTCATTTTCCACGAAAGCATTTTTTTCTTGCTTATCTTCTGATACATCAACAATCCAGCAAAAACAAGCAATAAAGAAATACCAGCGAGCAATATATTTTCAAATATCGTGAAAATTAAGGTAAATACTAGAAAGTATAGTAAAAACATTGGTTAGTTTATGATTAAAAAATTATTATTTTAATTATTTTTAATTTTTTTTATTTTAGCAAACCCCCTCATTTCCCCTTGACAGGGGGGCTATATGGAAATTTTTTATTTTTCTATTTCTTTTATATATGCAAGCAAGTCTTTGTAAACGTTATCAGGCTTATTTATAACTTCATTATTCCAATATCTTATTACGAAAATTCATTTTGAAGCCAAAAAACAAGTTCTTTCTTTGTCATATTCTTTGTTGTTTCTATGCGCTTCTCAATCTATTTCAATAGCCAAAGCAAGTTTGGAGCAATAGAAGTCTAGTATAAATGATCATATAGGTTTCTGTCTTGTAAATTTATATCATCATGGCTTATGTCTAAGTATTTCTTGCCACATTTTATCTTCAGCAGGAGTTGGTTTTTTTCTCATCTTCCTTGCTGATTCTCTATTACTTCTATTATATTCCTTTATATTCCTTATATTTTATTCAAAAATCATTCATTTTTTCTAAATAATAAATGTAAATTTTACCTTAGCTCCCGCCCTGTCAAGGAAGGGTCGGGGAGGGTTTGCTAAAATAAAAATTAAAAAAATAGGATTGAGATAGATTTTTTCTACCAACTAAGAAAACTCTATAACTAAATTTTTGAGCTAGTTATCAACTTATTTATTTTGTCCGCATATGGTATTGCTACAATAGTTTTTTCGTACAATTTTAATGGTAAAAGAAAATGCAACCTTGCTCAGATTCCTCCATCAGCAGTATAAAATAGAGAAAGCGATTCCGATAAAGAATGCTGAGTTCGATCGTACATTTCAAGATCAGAAATATATTTTTTGATAATTGAGAAACAGTATATATCATCATTCATATCACAGGGAAAAAATATTTTTTTATGATCAGGATATTGAGCACAAAAAACAATAATCTTTTGTAAATTTTCTGCATTCACTGACTGTTTGTTTATATTAACTAATATATATTTTCATTTATTTCTTCATTCTAGATTTTGAATTCTACATGCTGCATTCTGAATAATTTCCTGAGCAAAATCCTGATACAAAACAACATTATGATATCATTCAATATAATGCTCCCTTTCTGAAGGAGAGGATGGGGATGAGGATATTTTCTTAGCGGTAGCGTATGAATCTTTATCTCTTACGATAATTTTATCTGCCTTGGGAAGAAGATATTTATAGAGCTTTTCCGTCCATAATTTATGAGGCTTTCCTATACCTCCAAGTAGAATAAATTGTCATTTCCTGACACTATAATGGAAAAGAATAGGAAAATTTCGTCCATCATGAGGAAATGGTCTTTCATCAGAAAGCACTTCTCATCAGCCAAAAAATTTAAACACTTTTTTATATTTTCCTCGTCCTAAGAAATTGATTAGATGGGTTATAAATTTATAGGTGTGTTGTTTAGTATTGATAAATTTTATATTCTTGAGTTGATTTTCTGTAAGCAATCATTGATAATTCTCCCAGACTCGATCTTCCATTCGCGATGTATTCCCAACTTCTACAAAGAGTTTAGTGAGAGGATATTTTGTGAATAACCGTTTGATTACTCCAAAAAATAAGAGTTCGTCTCCGAAATTTTTATATCCATAATACCCTCTCAAATACCCTTCCATAACAAACGACGAAATGAATAAACGACGAAATGATTTTTAATTTTTCTTAATTTAGCAAACCCCCATTCCCCCTTGACAGGGGGCTACATGGAAAATATTTTATATATATTTTTCCTTAGCTCCCGCTCCGGTAATTACCGGAGAAGGGTGGGGTGGGTTTGCTGTTTTATAATACCTACACCTTAATTTCCTCATTAGTCTTTTTCTCTTCCTGTTTCTTTTCATTAGCATTGATACTTTTCACAAACGCCATGAGCATTTTGGTAATATGCCAAGTAATGTTGTAAAAATCTTTAAACTCTTCTTGCGTGATACATCAAAGCTCTAACAACATATATAGCATTGATCTCATTTGGCTTGTTCATCATTTCGCCGCGAGAAACGCTGATTTAATTTCTTTATTACTTCTTTTTTCAAATCATTCTGCAATTTGATTCATCATAATAATACCTGTTTTGGTCATTATATCTTTAAGCCCATATTCCTTGCAATTTTTGCAAGCATTATACAATTTAACTGTTAATTCTTTGGCCTTTTGCCAAGCGATGAGATCTTCAAATTTTTCTATTTTCATGGTAAATAATTGATAATAAAATAAAAGAGAATATTTTTAGTTGGTAATCGAATCGTAACGAAGCAATTCCATTCAATCAAAAATAGCAACAATAGTTGGTAACGTACTTTCGAAAATTTTTAGTTGTTGTTTCAAATCAGTAATAGGAATAGATTGTCCATATATGTCTACTTGAGATATTCATTGAGCGATCAGTTTTTTATTTTTGGCGATAAGATCAAAATATTCTTTGATCGGCGTATCGTAATACAAATTTTTCCAGTTATTTACGATATATTGCTTTATCAGACTAGCAAATCATTTATACATCTTCTGTTCTTGAGTCGCCTTTAGCTCCGGTTTAGAAGCTGGAATACGCTTACAGAGAAAAGATTGTTCCTTATACCATATGCACAATTGATTACCGATTTTTTTGAGCTGAAGCCCATTGAGAATGTCTAAATTTTCTTGAGGAGTCTCTTCTAATCACTGAGCGGATGAATAGATTTTTTGCCCTTCTTTTGGCTTTTTATAGCAAAATTTTGTAAGTTCTTGTTCGTTATAAAACAAGGAAATACATGCCGCTTTATTTACCAATCCCAAACTTCATGACAAAATATTTTCCTGACCAATATGGACGATCCCATTGATTTTCTTTTTGCTGGTTCCTATTCTTAGGGTAAATCCCTGACTCAAATCAAGATAGTCAATAGTCTTTGGCTCATAGTCTTTAGCATCTTCTCAACTTTTTATGATTTTTTCTGATTTTGTTCATTGGGTATTCGTAATTTGTCATTCGTCATTCGTAATTATCACTCAGAGTTCTTCAGCTTTATCTGACCCCTTCGGATTTGGTAGTACATACGTTATAGTGAATTGTAACCCAGACAAATCTAGAATTGTCACCGTAGATGCAATATCACCTGTAAGGTGTACTCCAGACATGGATACTCCGCAGGTATTTTCATTCCATAATCCAACTCATTGAGTTTGTGCGGACTGCTCTGCTTGTTTGAACTGAGATTGGTAGCTATACGCTGTTTTGTAGGTATATTCCTTAGCATATCCATCCTCGATCATAGTCTGATTAATATTTTCACCATCAATAAATACATACGCCAATAACCTATCATAGATATCTTTTTGATCTTGAGATGGATCGAATTGGAACGTGATTTTCTTTTTATCGATCAACGATTTGAGATAATTTTTTGCCTCAGTGCCAAAACATTCTAAATATTTATACCTGGTTTTGGTACTCTCAGGGGCATCTATACCGAGCAATCTGATACTCTGTGTTTTTCCTTGATACTTGATCCTAAAGGTATCTCCATCAATAACTGAGCTTACCGCATATCCTGTAGTTGTCAATTCCTCTTCATCTTGCGAAGAAAGCTTTCTAGGATTATACGTATAGGTATCGAATATATGGTCGTTGTAAGTCAATTGGACAATCACCTCTTCTCCTGATTTGGTGCTATTGGGGAATCCGAAAGTCTTGGTGAATGTCGTGGGAACATTCATGGGTAATATTCATGAAAGCGTTTTATTGATCCCATTTACTTTGAATCTGAATATTTTACTCACATCCAAGGGAGTTTGGTTTCCTGAAATATGGGTGGCTAATAAAGTTATTTTTTCATTATTGGTGTCAGACCCATCAGGATCGTAATCAATATTAAGAATACGAATAGTATATTCATTTTCTACCGACGAAATATTGGTAACTACTGAAGAATATCAACTAAACGATAGATTTTGTCAGCTAAATGCCACGACTTGTGATGGAGTTTGACAGCTTCCCGTTCCTGATTGATTTCACGTAGCTACTGAAATATACTCAATTTTAGTTATGGTACTGATTGGAGAATACTTCAAAAACTTCCTTTCAAATCCTGGTGAAAAGTCGTCTATGTAGTCCAAAATTCTAGCACATTGATCGTTTATAGCATTGTAATATGAGGACTTACCTAGAATATTCCCCGAAAGATAGACAATGTCCATAACTCGTCTACTTTGTCAAGAACCAATGGTTATCACCAACCAATTTCAGGTACTAAGCAGATAAAAATCACTATTTCGTACACTCTGCATTCCTTCGTCTTGCCAGAAACCCGTTGCAGAAATTAATAATAATGAATTCTTTTCCAAGGTAGTACCTGATGTGGTGAATGAAAATTCCAATCCTGTCGCTAAACGATCTCCCGATATAGACAAGCTATCTAGAGCAATATTGTCATGGATTGCTAATTCGATGTAGGGAGGATATTTTTCGTTTCAGGGGAATATTTCATTGATTTTTATGAGATCTCTTTCGTCTATTGAATCACAAGAAATAGGCAATTGAAGTTGTATTCATGATTTGATTGAATTTGAAACACTGACTATCTCTATACCTGTTTTGAAATACACGCCTGGATTGATAGTGTATCCATTTTGTGCATTAATTATTCTACTCGAACTTGTTTGTGTGGAAACTTCTCCAACTTTTTCAAATGAAGTTTTTTTATCGTTATATTTGTTGACTCGATATTGATCTACAACAAAACTATCCACTATCTGACCAGAAATATCTAACTGAATATTGATTGGCGCGGTATCCGCTATATTGAAAGCTAATCCTGTTTTTCCTATAAATGAACTTCCTGAAATCTGAGCAAGATTATCTCCAAACAGTTTTGATTCACCGGCTAGAATAGAAATATTCGTTAATGCCACAGGAGTGCTTTTGACTCATAAAAGTGTAAAATCTCCTTGAAAGTTGCCGTCACCGATATTCGTAATTTCTATCCATTCGTCCATCCCGTCATAATACACTTCGGAAAGAATCAAACGTGGTGAAATGTCAGAAACCGTTCATGTTTGTAAAGGAGGAGATAGATTATCGTCAATACCTGTTTCTACAATGAAGTATTTACCTGGGTTGATGATGTACCCAACCTGTGCATTGACTATTCTGTCTACAGTCACTCCAGTAATGCTCTCTCCATGTTTTTCAAATGATGTTTTTTTGTCATTGTAAGCATTAACGAGAAATTGATCTACGATGAAATTATCAACTATTTGACCAGAAATACTTAACTGAATATTGATCGACGCTGTATCTGTTATATTGAATGCTAATCCTGTTTTCCCTATAAATGAACTTCCTGAAATCTGAGCGAGATTGTCTCCAAAAATCCTTGATTCACTGGCTGGAATAGAAACATTGGACAATGACACAGGAGTACTTTTGACTCATGAAAGCGTAAAATTTCATTGAAAGTTATCATTTCCAATATTCGTTATTTCTATCCGTTCGTCCGTTCCGTCATAATATACTTCGGAAAGAATTAAACGTGATGAAGTATCAGAAAGTATGTCTGATTCTTTTCAAGAATTTATATTTCCGCTAAGCGTTCAAAATTTCCATATAGGAGGATTATTTTCTAGTAATGCTGGACTACAAATCTCTCCTGTAATGGTTAATAATTTTGAAATTGCTTGTCATGAATTAGCAATTCCTCAACTACCTATTCCCTCTGTAAGAGCAAGCAATCACGTTATATTCTGTCAAGTGTCTAGTGACATCATATCTCCATCACTCGTCTGTACTTGATATGTTAAAATAGCTAGTCACTCACCACTAGTAACTAGTCACCCGTCACTGATATTGGTATCAAGCTCTGCGAGCGATGATCAAACTATAAGTAAAATACTTCCTGCCAATACCAAAATACTTCGCCTATACATCATGACACATTTATAAATAAAGACGTTCCGCGCAGAACAGCCGAGAGTGTAATAAAGCAAAAAAAGAAAAAAACTGACAAAACCAAGACAAAAAAAGTCCCGCCTTGCGGGATAATCCTCTCAGCCAATCCATAACTATGGATTGACGTTCGAAATAAAAAAAACTGACAAAACCAAGACAAAAAAGTCCCGCCTTGCGGGATAATCCTCTCAGCCAATCCATAACTATGGATTGACGTTCGAAATAAAAAAAACTGAAAAAAACAAA
>JBAZRN010000004.1:0-70379 GCA_041663325.1 Candidatus Absconditabacterales bacterium
GAGCTACTCTTCACGGAAATCCATTCAAGATAATCAAACTACTGACAATTCTATTCTTGGAAATTCACTGACAATTCTATTTTGCGGTAACACTCTAGGTGGCTATTACATAGTATGTGTGATAAAGGTGGAGCATTTTTCACCTTTTTTTATATTTCAATTGAAATGATGCTCGGCTTCCATACAATATTTATGACTTTATTTTTTTGTTTGCTGAGAATGCAATTGAAAATTTATAACACGCTCACTCGCCAAAAAGAATTTTTCGTCCCTTTGATGGAAGATCCTAGCTATAAATGACCTAAAAAAGACTTTGTCGGATTTTATTCATGCGGACCTACCGTATATCGGACTCCTAGTATTGGCAATTATAGAGCCGCATTCACGGCTGATCTTATCAGAAATACATTACAACTGCTTGGCTATAACGTAAAATCAGTGATGAATATTACCGATGTAGGACATTTAACTTCTGACGCAGATGAGGGAGAAGATAAACTGGAAAAGTGATCCAAACGCGAATGAATTTCAGCATGGGAAGTTGCCAAAAAATATGAGCAGATGTTTAAACAGGGAATGAAAGCATTAAACATCGATGAATTCGACGAGATGCCGAGAGCTACAGATAATATTCCAGAACAGATAAATCTCGTAAAAGCTTTGGAAGAAAAAGGGTACACCTATACCGTGGCAGGTGATGGAATATATATGGATACGAGCAAAGTAGAAAATTACGGAGAACTCATGTGACCCAATTATAAAAAACGTTTGGCTGATTTGAACGCTGGAGAAAGAGTAGATATGTGAGGTAAAAAACATCCTACAGATTTTGCTCTGCGAAAATTTTCTCCCGAAAACGAACGCAGACAAATGGAGCGAGACTCGCCTCGAGGAAAATGATTTCCAGGTTGGCATATCGAATGCAGCGCAATGTCCAGTAAATATCTTTGAAAACAATTTGATATCCATCATGGAGGAGCGGACCATATCACGATTCATCATCCTAACGAGATAGCGCAATCTGAATGCGGATTCGACGTTCATCCGCGAGTGAAATATCGGGTGCATAATGAGTTCCTTCAGGTCGACGGCGGAAAGATGAGCAAGTCATTATGAAATGTATATACCCTGAAAGATATAGAAGCAAAAGGATATTCTCCTCTTGATCTGAGATATTTTTACTTCATGGCTCAGTATGGAAGCTTCCAGAATTTTACCTGGGATCAGTTGGAAGCTGCCAAAAATGCTAGAAAAGCTTTAATTAAAAAAATACAGAAACTTTTTGATACTCATAGTAAAGTAATTGTTGATAGTGATATGTTGACACCATATGAAACATTCAAAGACCAAATCAGTTCCAAATATGTCGGAGATGCTCTAGAAGATGTGATAGCGGCGTTGATGGATGATCTTAATACGCCTCAGCTTATCGCATTACTCAACCAATCACTTAATGCGCTAAATAAAGTAGAGGAGGTAGATAGGAAAGAATTGTTTATTGCATTATATTGGTTAGAAAAAAAATTACTTAAGATCTGACTCTTTGATCGAATCGATCAGGAGACAAAGGAGATAAAAATCCCAAGCAACATTATTCACCTCGCAGACCAGAGGATCCAAGCTAAGAAAGACAAAAACTTCACTCTTGCTGATGAACTTAGAAATAAAATTACTGAGTTATGATTCCAAGTAAAAGATACAAAAGATGGATACGAATTGCTGTAGGCAATCTTAATAAGCGAAGCTCTTAATTCTTAATTTAATAATGTGGTTTCATTGTATTAATGTTTTTATTTATTAATTATCATATCATGAAGACAAAAAATGTATTAACTGTTTCAGTTGTCGCTTGTTCCCTTTTGTTGTTAACTGGATGCGGAGGGACAAAAAAGGCTGATGTTTCTACGGGTGCAGTGACAACGATAAATGAAAATGTTCAAACGACGGGTGTCGCGAACACTAAACCTGCCACCAAAGATCAATGTATAGAACTGATGGCTTATGCATTCAAATTTGCTCAACTTCAAGCGCAGGGAGATACGACCGCCATCACTACATGGGCGCAAAAAGCAAACGACCTCGAAGTGAAATATCGTGCTGCCGGACTAGAATATGAACAAGCATGCAACAAACTTCTTTCTGCTGATATAAATTTCATGCAAGTAGTCCAAAAACGTGTAGCAGAATTAAAGTAAGCTATTGACCGTCAAATTACAGTCAGTGTAATTACTTTAAAGTTTTTATCTATTAATCACCATAATCATGCACACCAAAAAAGTATTGATGATTTCGTTTACTGCATTTTCTTTGTTGTTAGCTGGATGTGGAAGTAAGACCGTAACTATTCCTTCAGACACCGGGACAAATGATGAGACCACTCAGGTATCAACTACCACAAACACAGCCACAGCCACTAGAGAACAATGTGTGGAAATGATGTCATATGCGCTTAAAGGTGCTGAGTATTTAGGGACAAAAAATATGGCTGCGTTTTATGTGCGGGCAGAAAAATTAGCAAATTTAGAAAAAAAATACAATGTTAGTGAAGAAGAATATGATAAAACATGCAACGGATTTTTGGAAGACATAACTTTTATGGACCAAATAGAAAAACGTATGGTGGACTTAAAATAGAAGTGTTTACTCTTAAATAGTTTAGTCAATGAGAATTTTGAATACCATCCACGAAGATTATCACATGCATAGTCTCAATTATTCTGATGGGATGAATACGCTCGATGAAATTGTTCAGTATGCGGGTAAAATATGATTGAAAAAAATAACTATCACCGATCATAGTCAATTCGAACAAAATGCGTGTGGTTCTGCAATGAGAAATCGAAGATTACATATAAATAGATGGAAAAATATTCACAATGATGTGGAAGTGAATTTTGGGGTAGAATGAGATCTTATTGATGAAGAGGGAAATTGCTCTTTTGATATACAGGGACATGAATGAACGTTTTGTATTTTGTCATGTCATGCAGAAAGTTTTAACGGAGATCTTAAAAATATTACACAGGCCTATATCAACGCTATCCATAAGCATCACGATAAAATAAAATTTATGGGACATATATGCAATCTTATGACTTCAAAATATTTAGACATAGAAGCCATAGCAAAGGTGCTCAATCAATATCTGATCCCTATAGAGATAAACTGTTATTATTTGCACATAGGAAAAACTAATTTGGAAAAATTAGATAAACTATTGTCGCTTATAGAAGGATGAGTGTATGTAAACAGCGATATGCATACCTTAAATGATTTTAGTTTCAGACAAGAGTGATTCGATTATATCGATCGTTATCTCAAACAAAAAAAACATACATCCTAGTTTTTATGTAGATAATTTTCTCATGATCCTCTATTACATTATTGTGACTATTATAAGTTTTGCTATTGTGTGAACTTCATATTTTTCTCCAAACGCCCTTTCTTTTCTGTGATCTGAAGCAGGGAAATGGTTTGCAGATACAGGGATGATCCTTTTGCGGATAGTCCTTTTCGTTAAACCCATATATGTGATTTTAGCAAAATACACAGAACAAAAAATCGTTACTTTCTCCTGACTCTGGAAATATCTTAAAACGATCAAACGAAAGCCATTGAGATGATTGCGATATATGCTGTTGAATATAGTTTATTTTATAGCTGCGCTTGGTATGAAGTGGAGAAGAGTACTGGGAGTCACCACCTTCTTGCTGCTTTTCACTCATGCGTGAATCAATGTCGGTCATTGGCTGCACAATAGTTTTACACTTTCTGCTCAGCTTAATGTGTTTTGGATCTTGGCGGGATATATTTCATTAGCGGCATTGCTTATAGGATACCTTACTTCAAATAATTTTTCACTCAGACTCTTCAAAAGACATCGGAAAACCATTCAGGGTCTAGCGTATGTTGCATTGACATTTGGCATACTTCACCTCGCGTTTCTCAATCTCTGAGAATATATGGGCTATGTTGTCCTCTTGATAATTTATATTTTATTCAAACTTATAGAAAAGAAAAAGATATTTTAATTTGTCTTCTTTCTTTAATAAAAAAAATTAATAAAAAAAAATTTAATCATTGAAGATGATTTATGAAAAACCGAAAAGCTTTTCTCAAGTGAATATCTAGAAATGTCCTTATTCTTGGTTTGGTGAGTTTGCTTACTGACTTAAGTTCACAGATGGTATTCCCGTTGATACCATTATTTCTTACAAGCTTGGGAGCGGGAGCTACGATCATAGGAGTCGTGGAGGGAGCGGCGGATACAACGGCTGCGTTGTTGAAAGTGTTTTCGTGATATTTTTCAGATAAATTTAAGAAAAGAAAGATATTTGTTTTTATTGGCTATAGTTTTTCCACTATCACTAAACCATTATTCGCTATCGCCAAAACATGGCCGATGGTATTGGTTTTCAGGGTCATTGAAAGAATAGGGAAAGGACTCAGAGATGCACCGAGAGACGCTTTAGTCGCAGACTCTACAGCCCCAGAATTTATGGGGAAATCATACGGTATCCAGAGAGCGATGGATGGAACAGGATCGGTGGTAGGAGCGATTTTAGCATTGCTATTGTTTCCCTATTTGTGATATCAAAATTTATTCCTCTTTGCTTTTGTGCCAGGTGTGATTGCTGTTTTTGCGATACTCTTTGTCAAAGAAGCAAAAAATATGAAACACGAAAATCACCGAGATCATTATCACATGCAGCCAAAAATTCAGCTTCCATCATTAGGCGCAGCAATTAAATTCATGCCAAACAATCTCAAACGCTTTATCCTGATTTCAGCGCTTTTTGGCTTAGTAAATTTTGGCTATGCATTCCTATTGCTTAAAGCAAAAAGCGTAGGAGCGACAGATACGAAAGCGATTTTGTATTATGTGTTATTTTATGGCATATATACCATTGTTTCTGCACCAGTAGGAATTCTTTCTGATCGCATCTGAAGGAAAACGATGCTCTGGATAGCATATAGTTTATTCTTGATAGTGACCTTGTGATTGGCTTTGGTTACTCAACTCTGACGAGTGATTTTCTTCTTTATAGTATTCGGTTTAGTATTCGCTATCGTAGATGGAACCGAAAGAGCTTTAGTAGTTGATTTAGCTGGAGAAAATAAATGAACAGCGTTGGGTGTTTTCCATACGGCGATTTGAATTGTTTCATTGCCTGGCTGATATATTCTTGGAATGCTGCGGGACAAGATTTCTCCGCAGGCTACTTTTCTTTTTGCGTTCGTTATCGGCGTTCTAATTATGTTTTTGTTTATGTTTGTGAATACAAAAAAACAAGTCGCGAAGCATTCGTTAATTAGTTCTTTTTCTGATAAATAATTTCTGGGTTCAAATTCACAGGAAATTCTTCCATATCAAAGACGATTTTAAAGTTATTATCTGCGTTGTTTACCGTAGAATCTATTGCGCTGAATTCTTCGTTACCGAATATAGCTTGGATTTTTTTAAATCCATTGACCAAGAGAGGCGCTGAAAAGAGCGCTATATTTTTGACGATATAAAGCAGAAATTGTAAATCAGCGAGTGCTTCAGCTTTAGTATTTTCATTTTTATATGTGATCCATGGTTCCGCTGTGGTGATATATTCATTTGCTCTTTGGACTAGTTGATACCAGTCATCAAGATATCATTTGATATCTGCTTTTTTGAGATATTGCTCTTCTATCTTTGCGCCATCCCAGCCATCTTTGAAATATTGAACGAGTTTGCTTCCCGTATTTTCTTGGAAAATTTCTCGTTTTTGTTTATTAAACTTCCCGCTTGTGATGCCATATTTTTTACATAAACTGGTGACTCTGTTTACTAAATTTCCTCGTCATCCTATCAACATGCTTTCATATAAGTTTCCTAATCTTTCTACTGAGAAGTCTCAATCAGCGCCGATAGGCACATCATAGAGCAAATTAAAAATTAAAGCATCTCTATCATAATCATCTACCATGTGCACGGGATCAATGACATTACCAAGCGATTTACTCATTTTCTGACCATCAACGGTAAAAAATCCCGTAACGAATTCCGTATTTGGCAGCCTATAATCTACACTCATGAGCATTGCTGGCCAAAAAATCGCATGAAATCTAGCAATATCTTTTCCAAGAATATGAACAATCTGAGTATTTGTATCTCGAAATCAGGTTTCCCTAGAAACGGTAACGTAATTAAACAACGCGTCATATCGTACATAACTCACTTGTTGGGGATCGAAAGGGAGCGGTATGCCAAATTTATTCGTTTCTCTGGAGACAGAAAAATCTTCCAGACCTCAGTTCACGAATGATTTCATTTCATTGAATCTATATTCAGGAAGCACAAATTCTGGATTTTTTTTGTAGAAGTCTTCTATTTTTTTTTGATAGTTTTTGAGTTTGAAAAATCGGTTTTTTTCCGTAATCAAATCAGGTTTTGTGAGGTGATCAGGACAGACCATTTCTCCGTCTTTGAGGATCAGATCCTTTTCTGTTTTAAATCCTTCACATCCGACACAATAATATCCTTTATATTCACCCTCATAGATATCTCACTTGTCATAAGACTTTTGAAGCATCTCTTGAACAAGTGCTTTATGATTATCTTGGGTAGTTCTGATAAAATCCGTATAGGAAATCTGAAGATGTTGCCAAACACCTTCTCGTTTTTTTCACATTTCATCGAGATATTGCATGATATCTTTACCTTCAGCTTCAGCCTGTTGGACGATCTTTTGGCTATTTTCGTCATTGCCGGTGGAAAATTTCACCTCGTATCCGAGCAATCTTTTGTATCTAGCGTAAAAATCTGCAATGAACGAACTATATGCGTGTCCGATATGGGGATAGCCGTTAGGATAATAGATCGGCGTAGTGATTAGAAATTTTTTCATCTGTCTTTCAATACGAATAAAAACTGATTCAAGGATAGCGATTTATCTCTGTTTTTTCAAGCAAAAAGTTTCCTTGTCACAGATGCATTACTTATGCGTATTATATTACGCTAATATCATGATTTTAACCCCCTTTAGTACAATGAATAATTTCAAGTTTAACCACACATCAGTCCTTACTACCGCAACACCAGTGATCGGGTGGATGTTTTGTGATTGCACAAGAAATTATTTATGGGCTGGAGAGAGGTTTTGTTTAAATATTAACCGCACAATGATAATGTAAATTAGATAAGAGCTGATTTATGTTTGAAACCTCTCCGACAGCTTGCTGGAGGGGTTTTTATTATATGAGTTGGCTAAATTTAATTTATAAATTATCAAGATGCAGGCAGAAAGTGTTAAAAAAAATATACGCAGATATTACGTTATCAGTTTTTTATCGTGATTGATGTTTTCTATACCTATTATGGTGTTGTTCCGGAGAGACAATGGATTGAATATGTTTCAGATTACTTTTTTACAATCATTATTCGCGATAGCAGTCGTTGCATTAGAAGTTCCTACCTGATATGTGGCCGATATCCTCGGAAGAAAAAAATCCATCATCATGTCTTTGTTCTTCTATTTGTTAGGATACATAGTATACTGATTTTGATCTAGCTTCTGATGATTCTTAGCAGCCGAGATATTGCTAGCATTTGCTGTATCATTCTTATCGTGAGCAGAGGAGGCTCTCGTCTATGATTCACTCAAACAAATTGGTGAAGAGAGAAGATATAAAAAAATTATAGGAAATGTCGCAGCATTATGAATGCTGGCAGTAGCCATATCCAGTATAGTATGATCTCTATTGGTCAATATAGGATATAGATCTTTGATATGGCTTAGCGCACCTTTCTTGTTTATAGCATTTGTTTTGTCGTTTTGGCTAAAAGAAGCGGAGAAGTTTAAAGTTGTAGTAGAGAAAAATTATTTAGCAGACATACGAAAAGGAATCAAATTTGTATTTCAAAATAATCCTAAGCTCAAACGGCTGATATTCTACTTCGGAATTATTAGTGGTATAAACTCAGCAGCATTGTGGTTTTACCAGCCTTACTTCCAGATAGTTAGTCTCAATATCTTGTACTTCGGTATAATATTTGCATCATTTCAGGTCTTTACTGCGTTAGTTTCCAAAGTTTCTCACAATGTAGAAAATTTATTATGAAGGAAATTTTCACTGATCGCAATAGCTGTTTTGGTCGTAGTGAGTTACTTCTTGATGGGCAATATTATATTCGCCTTCTCGTTTGGATTCGCCTACCTCCAACAATTTGCAAGATGATTCAATAAGGTGTTGGCTTCAGATTATATCAACCAGGAGGTTTGATCATCATACAGAGCAACGATATTGTCTATCAATAGTTTGTTTAGTAGATTGATCTACGCTTCGCTTATCCCATTACTTGGCAGCATAGCTGACATGAAAGGTATTCTTTATTCGTTGAATGTATCGTGAGTACTGGCGTTTGTCGCATGATGATTGATATTACGAGTCTTACACAAGAAAAAAGTAATATAAAAAAGCCCCCGCAGTGATAACTTGTTGGCGGGGCTTTTTTTGGGGCTATTACGCTTTTTTACACACAAGTATATGACCTATGATAGTTCCTTCCTCGCGAATAGGCACGACATGAAGATCAAAGAAATTTTTGGTAAGAAGTTTTTCCAAATCCTGTATCCTATGATTGAAAAATTTTATTCTAAACTGATCCTTATCTTTTTTCCAGATGAATTCACGCCTTTGGATGAAATGACCGATAATAAATACTCATCACGATTTTAATATTCTATACACTTCGCCAAATAAACTATCCACATCTTCGATGTGCTCAAGGACAAAAAAGCTGGTTGCAAGATCGAACGATGCATCATCGAAGGGAAGGGTATCTTCTAAATTACAGACTATTTTTTCTACATTTTTTCCTGAATGTCTTTTTAGTAATTTTTCAGCGATATCGCAGGCGACGTATCTTTCTGGCTTCAGTGGTGCAAGAAATTTATGTAGTCTTCCATCACCAGCACCGAGATCTATGATATGCAAATTTTCTTTCCCTCTTGGCAGAAATTTAACAAAAACACCTTTTTCAAAACTATCAAGGTGCTTGTGGTATGCTTGGTATTGTTCAGCTATCGTGTTGTATCCTGTCTTTGGATCATGGATCAGGATATGCTTTTGATTGTAGGACAAACTGAATGACTAAGAAATTAAAATGTAATTTACTCGCTACGCTCGTGTAATTTGCTTCACATAATTTGTTCTCTTTCAGCTCACGTAATTGTTTATGTGTTATTTATTGCCAATTACAATGGATTATGCCCGGATGATAAATTACATCCGCGTTAGCGGATACATTACATTAGTTTAAAAGAAAGTCTTATTCGTTTCTTCCTTCACCTTATCCAAGAATGGCTGCATCTTTTCTTCTATATCTGGATTTGGAGTATGGAGATATTTACTGAGCTCAGTAGTTTTTTCAGCAGCTTTTTTCAAATGCACGTAGTATTTACTCAATTCAGTTACCACATCAGAGAGATCATCATTTTTTTCCAACAATTCCATCGTTTTCTGTTTCAAGAGAGCGTTTTGCTGGACGTAGTCATCAAGTTCTCCGCTGAGATATTGGATTTCTTTAGCCGCATCTTTGAGATTGGATCTGAGTTGATTGACGGTGTCTTTGTGCTGATATCTGAGATAGAAGATGAAGTATCCTATAAGTCCTCAGGCAATTGCAGCTAGAACGATATATCAGGTCATTCTTTAGAATTTAGAATTTAAAATTTAGAATTTAAAACTAATAGCATATATAGTAGTTTAGTCCGAAAAATCAAACATAAATAAAAAATACAATATATCTTTTTATTGCTCTATATGAAAAAAAACTCCGTCTTGCGACGAAGTCTTTTTATAATGGTGAATAAGAAATTAAGATTTCTTAACAGCACCTTTAAATTCAGAACCAGCTTTGAAAGTAACAACTTTCATTGCAGGGATCTTGATTTTTTGACTTGGGTTTTGTGGGTTTACACCTTCTCTAGCTTTTCTCTTTGAAGCTCTGAAAGTTCCGAATCCTTGGATTCTTACTTCTCCAGATTTCTTAACTCCACCGATAACAGTTTCGATGAATGAGTTTACTAATTCAGATGCTAATTTCTTAGAAACACCTAATTGTTCTGCTAGGCTAGCAATAAGAGCTGTCTTTGTCATTTGTACAAATAATTACTAAATAAAAAGTACTGTGTACATCAATGATATTAGCATACAGTGACTGTATTTCAAGAGATTTTTAAGGGAAAATATCATAGAATGCGCTAAATGTATTTGCTAGGTATGAACTATGTTTTCTTATATATTCGTGGTGACCTCTGACTATTTAGTGTTGACATTTTTGTAAATATGTACAGTAAAAAACTCATTATATTCACAAAGACCCCACAACATGCGAGGCTAGTTTAGTTATTTTCAAGTAACTTTTTCAATTGTTTGATAGCTCTAGAAAGTCTTTGTCTGACCATTTCATTGGATGATCCTGTGATCGAACAAATTTCTTCGTTTGTTTTTTCTTCAACAAATCTAAAATAGATAATATCCTTGCTTATATCATCAAGTCTTTTCATCGCTTGCTGTATTTGTTCAAATTTGAAATTATTTTCCAAAAGTTTGGTAAGATCGACGTCATCCACAAGCGTATCTTCAAAATGCTCTCAATCATCGTTTGTCTGCAACTGTGTAAATGGGGTGTCAGAATTTTTTTTGAAAAAATCTTTGATGGTGTTTTTGAATATCGTTCGGAAATAAGCGGTAAATGACTGATCTTCTTTGTACACCTTCACTCATTCCCAAAACTTTACATAAAAGTCTGAGATAATATCTTCAGCATCTTGTTTAACGATAAAATAATTGGCATTGATATAACGAAAAAACATATCAACCGTTTGTAAATAGAACTGATTGAACGCGTTTTGATCTTGCTGTTTCAGTTTTTTTATGTGCTCTCTATCAAAATTTGTCACTACAGCTACATAATTAAGTAAAAAACTATAATGTAATTGATTTATTTTACTCGCATATATTTACTTCGTCTGTAATTAATTACGCCGATGAGATGAGCAAATTACATGAAATAAATCACACGAGCGATAGCGAGGAAATATTACGATTTATTACATCTGCCGTCTAGGCGGATAAATTGCTATTCATTACATTTATTTTATCATTTTAGTTATCACTTCTTTCGCTTTTTCGAGCTGGGTATCAATAGCGTCTTTTACATATTTGTCGGCATCAAATTCTACAACAACATCAGGAGTAGCTCAGGTAATATCTATATTTTCTCCGTTTGGCGTATATCGTTTGCCTACCGTATATTTAAGTGAAGCTCCATCATCAAATTCATCCATAGTTTGGATAGATCATTTTCCGAAAGTTTGCGTCCCTACGAGCTGAGCGCCTATTTGCTCCTGTAATGCTAATGCGATAATTTCTCCTGCAGAAGCGGTCAATCCATCAACTAAGACTACCATAGGGAGATTTTGATAATCTACATATCCTTCTGAGAGTAATTTCTCGTCTTCAAATGTGGTGTATTTTGCGCTTACCACCAATTTTCCTTTGGGAATAAAGTGAGATGCAATCTGCACCGCTACAGTCAAATGTCCTCATACATTGCCTCTGAGATCGAGAATGATGCCTTGAACTTTTTGCGTTTTAAGTTCGCTAAGCGTTTTTTTCAAAAGATTTTCCGTTTCTTCTCCGATGATGGAAATGTTGATATATCCTAGGATTTGCCCATTAGCTCAAGTCATAATTTTCCCGTTGACGGAAGGAATAGTTAATTTATCTCTGGTTATTTCTTTTTCGATAACCTCTTTGTTGCCATCTTTAGCGATTCTTTCTATCGTAAGTTTTACTTTTGTTCACTTTGGACCTCTTATCTGGCTGATTGCTTGATTGACATCAATGTTTTTGGTAGCTCAGGTGTTGATCATTACGATCCTATCAAGCATTCTAAGTCCCGCAGTAAATGCAGGCGACCCCTTGATAACTTCATCGATCTGGATATAATAATCTTTTTTACTGATCACAGCGCCTATGCCTTCAAAATCTGATGAACCTTTGAGCTCTTCTTGGAATCCAGAATTTTGCTGGCTATCCATATATATAGTATACGGATCATCAATTGCATCTACATAAGCTTTCAGCGCATTGCTAAGCATCTTTCCCGTATTGAGTTTTTCTATATTATAATAAGAACTTTGAAGGATGCTATTCACGGTATCAAAACGTTCATAGGTTTTCCCTTCTAGTCCAAGATCTTTGGCATTCACGACATTTTTTATCGATGCAACCAAACCATCCAAGTTCAGCCTTCCTTCTTGGATAATCGGCTGATGAAGTATGTTCCATTCGTGACCAATCTGCCAAACTAAACCGCCGAATAGCGTTCACAATATAAACAGAATGAGTAATTTAGATTTTTTCATGATATAGTTTATTAGTAAATAAGAAGATTAGATGCTTAGAGGATTAGGAATGTGTTTTGTGGTAAGAAATATAAGAAGATTAGATGCTTAGAGGATTAGGAATGTGTTTTGTGGTAAGAAATATAAGAAGATTAGATGCTTAGAGGATTAGGAATGTGTTTTGTGGTAAGAAATATAAGAAGATAGCATTTTAAGTACTTCTAAGATAGTTCCATGTATAGTAGTAAAATCATCTTTTGATATGAAATGCAGTCTTTCTGAAATAATAAGTTGTGTTTCTAATTCTGCTGCTGATCATTTTGCTATGTATAAAAAATGTATATTTTCTTTTTTTGTTCATCTTTCACTTCATTCTGCAATATTTGAGGCAATAGAAACAGCAGATCTTTTGAGTTGATCAACCAAAGCAAATGTTTCAGTTTTAGGGAATCTATTGATTATTACATAAATTTGTTCTATTAAATCTATAGATTTCTGCCAAACCTTTAATTCTTGATAACGAGTAATCATTTTCTGTCCTAAGCGTCTAAATCCTAATCATCTAACGGTCTTATTTATGTATTCGTCACATTTTGATAGATTTGAAGTATAGAATTATCTCTCACAAATACAACATCAAGTACGTACTCTTTGTCGGTAGGATGAGTAAGTAAATAGAAATTAATAGTGTGTTTCACATGTCAGAGTTTCTTGGGCGTAACGTAGTCTTGGAGGTCATCTATATGATCCACAACTTTTACTTCCACGAAGGTCAGTATATTATTTTTTTGAAAAATCAGATCAAGTTCTCATCATTTGATTGTATATTTTCTCTCTATAAGGATATATCAGTGGTCTTGATAGTAATTTGCTACAAGCTCTTCTCACGCATTACCTTTCATTTTTTTATACTTCGTGTTCATGGATGTTTATACAATATAAACATTATTGGCTGAATATCTCGTTTACTTTGTCCCAATTGATGCACTTCCAGATGTTTGTGACATATTCTATTCTACGATTCTGATATTTTAAATAATAAGCATGTTCCCGTACATCTATAGCAAGCAATGCTTTTTTATTATGCGTCAAAGGACCTCATGCGTTGCTGGTATTCATAATATCTAGTGTTCCATCGGTATGTTGCACCAACCAGGTTCGTCCAGAACCGAAGTTTCCAACCGCGCTTGCTATCATAGTTCCTTTAAATGCTTCAAAACTTCACCACTTTTCAATAATCTTTTTTGCTAAATCACTGTTTTTTATCTTTTGAAATCATCAGTCTCATCATCTAGTATGGTCTATAAGTCCATTTCGATAAAAGGTATGATTCCATATCTGGGCAGCATTATTGAATATCGGTCAGTCAGAAGTTTTGATGATTTCTTCTAGTTCCCAATCTTTAAATCACGTATCAGCCACTAATTCATTTAGTTTATTCACATAGCCTTGATGATGTTTGGTATAATGTAATTCAACCGTCTGAGCATCAATAATTGGTTCCAATGCCTTGAAATCAAAGGGGAGAGGAGCTAATGTAAACATAATTTTAAATTACAAAATAAAAATTACGCAAGCAAATAACTTTAAGCTTTCGGCTTTATGCTTTAAGCCGAAAGCAATTGTACAGGTTGCCAGAAAAGTTTCAAGAGAAAAAATTAAGATTTTTCTATCTTATATCCATATCATTTAATGGTTGTGATAAGGCGTTTATCAAGTTTTCTCCTTAAGTTAGCTATATAAACGTCAAGTGTATTGGTTTCTTCCCAAATAGCTTTTCCTCACCAGACATATTCAATGATATCAGTCCTAGAAACCACTGAACCATAATTTTTTATCAGATACGCTAAGACGTAAAACTCTTTGATGCTTAGATGAACTTCTTTTCCCTTTTTGAGGACTTTTCTCGTAGGTAAAACTACTTCAATATCTCCAAAAACAAAACTATCAAACTTATTTTTTCTTTTCATAATAGCCTTTATGCGAAGCAGGAGTTCATCTAGGTCAAAAGGTTTCACGAGGTAATCATCAGCGCCGCAACCGAATCATTCTACTTTATCTTCCAGCTGTCCTTTAGCAGTAAGCATGATAATGGGTACTTCACTTTTGGTTCTGATTTTTTGGCATACTAACATCCCATTGAGTTTGGGAAGCATGATATCGAGTAAAATAATATCGTAAGATTTTCTTTTAGCTTTCTGCAATCACTCTTCTCCATCATAAGAAACATCAACTTGAAAATGTTCAAGCTCCAAATATTTTTGGATATTTGTTGCTATAGTCTTATTATCTTCTACTAAGAGAATATTCATCGACTTATCAAAAATAAATAGTAAAGATACTGCCTTTTTTGAGCTGGCTTTGGACGGTAATTTTTCGTCCATGTACATGCACAAATTTATGCACCAAATATAATCACAATCCAAATCACAATCCTTCCGACCTAGATTCATCAGCTCTCCAAAATCTTTCCCAGACATGGGGGAGCGCTTCCTGATCAATACCGATGCCTGTATCCTGGATTTCTAGTTTTTTTTCATCTAAAGTTATAGTAATAGTGCCTCATGATTTTGTATATTTACAGGCGTTATCGAGCAAATTTTTGATAATGCTTACCACTCATGCAGGATGCGCGGGGCGAATAATATTTTTTTTGATATGAAGGGCAAAAAGTAATTTCTTCGTAGCATATATGCCTTTGATGTTTTCTATTGTGGTGGTGAGGAGTTTGGAAATGTTGGTTTTTTCAGTAGCTATGGCATCATAAGCATCCAATTTAGCTATAAGCAAAAGTTGTTCAAGGAGCTCATTGATATGCTTGATGCTTCATTTAATATTTGCCAATCAGCTTTCATATGTTTTTGCTTTAAGCATATAGTCGATGCTTGTAGAGATACTCATCAGAGGAGTTTTGATCTCATGAGAGGCGTTGGAAACAAAATCCTTGAGCGCCTGGGTATGCTGGTGAATTTTTGCTAAGAAAGTATTGATAGTCTCTGCGACTATTTTCACTTCATCATCCGTCGGTCCAGGAAGATTGATTCTTTTATGTAAGGTTTCAGGATTCAATCATTGGACAAAATTGACTAATTGTTTGAGTGATTTCAGCGAACTTTTGACAAAAAATAACGACACCACATAACTCAATGCGCTAAAAATAAAAAATAATCGGAGACTGACCTTGAGAAGCAAGACTTGCATTTCCATCTGGTTTTCTATGGGTACAAAGGAAAGCTTTCCATCTTTTTGAGCGAACAATATCCATTCATTATCTATGTGCGCTATATTTACTACCTGTTTTTTCTTAATGATATTTTTGGCAAGTGCGTCTTCCAAAACAAGTTCTTGTGGGACATCTCTAGGTCATAGAGGCGGCATTCGCTGTGGTCTCATACGTTCTATTGCTCATGGATTATTGAATCTATGCTGTTGCGATCCATATCGAAATCAGAAAAAAAAGAGATTAAGAAAAACTCCCAAGATAAGCAAGATGCTTGCTGTGAATATGGTGAATTTTAAGCTGATTTTGGTAGAGGTTTTTAGTTGCATGCTAATCTAGGCAGTAAAAAGACTGAAGGTCAGTGTAATAAAATCGTAAAATTATGCAATCTTATTCATATCTCAACGCATCGATAGGTTTAAGTCTAGCAGCTCTATACGCAGGGAAGATACCGAATATCAATCCTATCGCTGTTGCACATCCAAAAGCCAGAAGAATCGATGAAAATGTTATGATTCATGCAACAATATTTTTAATAGCGAAAATAATTACGTAGCTTAAAAATACTCATATGATGCCTCAGGAAATACAAAGCACCAAAGATTCAGCGAGAAATTGGAAAATGATATCTCTATTTTGTGCGCCTATGGCTCTGCGGATACCTATTTCACGGGTTCTTTCCGTAACCGATACCAGCATGATATTCATCACGCCTATCCCTCAGACAATAAGGGAAATAGCTGCAATAGCGCCAAGGAATAATTTCATTGTACTTGTTATCGAACTGACGGTTGAAAGAACATCAGCCTGACTAGCAACCGTGAAGTTAGCATCGGCAGAATCAGTGATATTGAAATGAGCAAGCAATGTTTTTTCAATAGTAGCTTTTGCTGTATCTATCATTTTTGTAGTTGTGACGGATAATGCGATATCGGAAAGATACTTCGTTCCAAAAAGTCTTTGTTGTGCAGTAGTGAGCGGAACGAAAACAGTACTATCAGCATTACCCATAGTTGATGTTCATTTCTGTTTCATGACACCGATGACGGTAAGTATGACATTTCCTAGACGGATATCTTTCCCGATAGGATTCACAGTGCCAAAAAGCGTCTCTGCAGTTGTATATCAGATGACGGCGACTTTATCGACATTATTTACGTTCTGTTGGCTGATGAAGGCTCAATATTCTACACGGGAATTACGTACAGTAAGATAA
Organism: Candidatus Absconditabacterales bacterium; assembly: GCA_041663325.1. Lineage (GTDB taxonomy): Bacteria > Patescibacteriota > Gracilibacteria > Absconditabacterales > Absconditicoccaceae > CAJBLF01. Next base: position 16,823 of record JBAZRN010000004.1, read on the forward strand.
GAAGGTTCGACTCCATATACGGAGACCTGCATATTATTCGCGCCATAGATAGCTTGTTTTCTGCTTCCATATTCAGGCGATACCGCAGCGATATTTGGAAGTTTTGCAACAATATCAGCTTCTTCGGTGGTAAGGACATTTTCTGAGCTTCTCGCTCATTCTGCTCCTCTTACATTAGTTTGCTGATCTCATCAAGGAGTGACGGAGAGCAAATTAGTTCACAATGATTCTACATTAGAAAGAATGCTGGCAGTAGCTCATTGACCGACAGCAAGCAAAACGACTACTGATAAAATTCCGATGATGATACCAAGACTACTCAGTCATGATCTCAGTTTATTCTCCTTGAAGGTAAGGAATGCTGCTTTGAAATATACTCGTAGAGACATTCTTTCATTAATTTTAAATAATAAATTATTCTGAACTCTGGATTCTATATTGTAAATTCTATATTCTGAATTCTGAACTCTGCATTCTATTCATCTTTCTGACCATTTTTTACTTTCTGTTCTTTTCCATCTATATGGACTTTTTCTATCAACCCATCTCTCATATGCACATTATGTTTTGCAAAAGCGGCGATATCATGCTCATGAGTGACCATAATGATGGTTTTGCCTTCTTTATTAAGTTTCGTAAAAATATCCATGATTTCATAACTTGTTTTCGTATCTAAATTTCCTGTCGGTTCGTCAGCAAGAATAAGCGTCGGATTAGTGATGATGGCACGGGCGATAGCAACTCTCTGTTGTTCTCATCAGGATAATTGATTAGGTTTGCTATGTATTTTGTGTGCAAGTCAGACTTTTTCAAGCGCTTTGATAGCTCTTTCTTTCTGTTCAGCTTTTGGAACACCTTGATACGATAAAGGCAAGGTGACCTGATCAAGGACAGGGATTCTAGGAATCAGATTATACGCTTGAAAAACAAATCAGATTTTTTTTGAACGCAATTGTGCTTTTGCATTTTCATCAAGCGAAGGAAGAGTTTTTCCATTGAGGATATATTCACCGCTTGTCGGTGTATCAAGAAGTCAGATGATATTCATCAATGTTGATTTTCCTGATCATGAAGGTCCCATGATGGCGAAAAAATCTCCATCCTTGATGGTCAGATCAATTCCGAAAAGAACCTTCTGCATAATTTCTTTCCCGTTCATATAATCTTTTTTGATATTCTTGAGCTCTAACATGCAAGAAAATTAACAATAAAATTAATTGCTAGGTGGGGTTCATCATCAATCCGGTCTTCATGAAGTAGCTCATTCCAGTGCTCTCATGGAGCCCATAGAAGATCACATATCTGATTTGATAGAATTTCCTGATGTAGAAATCGACGAAGTAGCGGTAGCCGATGCTGTATATGTCGTAAGTGAAATGACATCTCATAGAGAAAGGCCAGAAAGGATTTCTGAATTTATACCATCAGTTATTCCTACGACCACAGTTTTGGGAATAAGAGTTCATCATACTGTAACAGGAATAGCGGTTATTCATTTTATAGTTTGTATTGCGGTGCTTGGGACAATAAGTACGTCATCCCTTTTTTCTATGGTGATATTCACCGTAACCGACATCCCGTCATATATTTTTCTCTCTCATTTCGTCATCGCTATATTAGCATAATAAGAGACTACTCCAGCACTGGTAACCGGTGTCGGATCTATAGTGGAAATAGCTCATGTAGCTGAATATCCTGGATACGCATCAAATGAAATCTCTGCCTCAAGTCATTTATCTATTTTCACGATATCAATTTGATCTATCAGCATAGTCACTTCATAAATATCCGGGTTTGACATGGTTATGCCGTAAGAAGAAGTACCGGCATTAGACGAAACGGTATCGCCTACTTTGAATCCTATCGCATCAATAGTTCCATCAAAAGGAGCTGTAATTTGATAATTATCTAATTGTTGAGAAGTTTGTTGATAACTAAGTTGAGATTGTTTTATAGAATTTGATTGAAGCGTCCTGGTATTGGAATCAGGTCAATTTTCCATATCCTGCAATGTCTGTTGAAGTGTCTGTAATTGAGCTTCATCAGTATTCACTTCATCTTGTTTAGTCTGGATATCCGTTGATGTATTACTGAAATTTTGGATATCGGTATTTGCAGAAGAAAGATGAGAAAGTACTTTGGAATTTGAACTATTCAAAGTGCTAAGCCATGAATTTATCTGGCTTTGAGATATAGCTCACTCACCGACCATAGCATTATTCACTGCATTGATACCATTATCCATCATAGTAGATAACGCATTAAGTAATGTTTTTTCCTGATTTTGAAGTGTCTGTACAGACTCCCTTGTCGTCGTACTGGAAGATGATATATTTGAAAGTTGAGTATTCAAGAGACTAAGAGCCGTAGTTGCAGTATCAAAATATGTTTTCGCATTATTGTAATAGACCGATGTCGTAGCTTGGATCAATGTCTTATTATAACTATTAGCATAGGTATCGTTTCTAGGAGTGAAACTGAATATCTTATCTATATTTTCCAAAATATCCTTGCTATCATTTGCTACACCCTTGGCATTCAACGTATTGGTCTGGACATAAGAACTTGTATTCTGTAAGATATTTCAGACATCTGACTTCAGATCCTGTAAATCTTTTTTTGCTATATCTAATTTGCTTTGAGCACTATTGACGTCATTTTGAGCTTTAAATATATCAGCATCAGTATATTGATTCAAAAGCTTATCATAATTTATCCTTGCATTTTGGATGCTCAATGACTGCTGGGAAAGACTGATGGAAAGCTGTTTTTTATCCAATTCAGCAAGAAGCTGGCCTGCCTTCACTTTATCACCCTCTTTCACGTAAATTTTCGTTACTTTACCTTCAGTCCCAAAGACCAATGTTTGCAGATTCGTGATTTTCGTAGTACCTAATACCTTAAGCGTATTTTCAATGGAACCAGAGATCACGGTATACGTTGAAGCGGTAGCTGTCGTAGTGGTAGTAGTAGAAGTAAAAAATCACCTTATTACAAAAATAAGAAGAACGGCAACAAGAAGTACATATCGTTTATGACTTTTGATCATTCCCCAGGTTTTTTTAGAAATTTCGTTTATGTCCATGTTGTATTAAGATACATTTAAAAATTCAAGTAATTAGTTTCCTCATTTTCTTCCAGCGTATCATCATCACATCATTCCTCATCACATACCAGGAAATCATGAAATTCCACGAGAATTAGTCATAGATCAGCCAAAATTATGAGAAGGTTTACGTCATCCATATCTATGGACGTTTTGTATAATCAGAATCAATGATAATATACAGATAACAACGATAAGAGAGTTTCTGACCGTAAAAAAGTCTTTTGCTTTGTCAATCATGTGTTTTGTCGTCATCATATATAATAAGCATATAAAAAAACAAAAAAACTTACCAGCCTACACAGGTAAGTTTATATAGAGTATATTAGTAGCAGCCAACCATTCATCATCTTTTTCTCATGTTTTCATTTCTTGCTGATCATCATCCATTTCTTCATTGTCTATCATTACCCATCATATTTTTTTCATCCAACATCATAGGATTGAAACCAGCGTTGCTTCCTGATCATAATTTCGCTTCAAGATCCTGCACGGTTTTCATGGCAGTTTGAAGTTCTACTCGCGTAGCGAATTTTTCTGGAGTATTGATTTGTTCTAGCATTTTACTTCCGCTAAACAATGTTTGAAACGCTGTATAATCTTTTGTAGTGATGATGTTTTCTAGCCCTGACATCATCTCCGCTTGTTTTCATTCAGCAAATATGCCACATCAAGCATTTCCAAATTTTCCTTCAAATCTATTGTTATAATGTCTTGTATGAGCAGCCAAACCAATGATTCCTCAGAGTACGATCACTCCTGCTACAGAAGCTGCGATAGTAATAATTGTTTTTTTATCAAATGTCATAGTAAAATATAATGGAATAAAAGTATTTGCTGTAAAGCGTCGTCAGTATAATTAATCACCTTAAATGAACCTTAAAGAAATAACCCTACTGAATAAACATGATTTTTCTATATGGAAAAAACAAAGCGATTATATATAGTAATTTCATCATGGAACAAATTATCCTTCAGCTGATCCAAACTCAATCGCAAGACCGTAATCTTGACCTTCTTACCCATCTCAAGAGAGATTTTTCCAAAAAACATAATTTGCCTAATCTTCCTTCCAATATTCAGCTCCTGCAAGCATATTATACCTTGCTTAAAGCGAAGAAAATCATCAAAGATCCACAGATAGAGCAACTGCTCAAAAAAAGAGCGATTAGGTCTAGCTCGTGAATTGTAGCTATTCAAGTGCTGACTAAACCATTTCCTTGCCCTGGACAATGTATTTTTTGTCCCAATGATCCCACGATGCCCAAGAGCTATATCAAATCAGAGCCAGGCGCGATGAGAGCATTGCTCCATCATTTTGATCCGATGAAACAAGTGTATAATAGATTACTCTCGCTTACGTTAACCGGTCATGAAACAGATAAGATAGAGATGATTGTGCTCGGATGAACATTTGATGTATATACCAAAGCGTATAAAATAAAATTCGTTAAACAGCTCTACGACGCCTGCAATACTTTCGATGCATACTTCAAAAACATAAAGATTTCTACCACTCAGAGATATGCGCATACGACTGTCGATGAAACTAAGACAATAAAATATTCCAAAAATATCGCCGAAGCCCTCACAAAAAACGAAAACACAGCTCATAGAATTATCTGATTGACTATAGAAACCAGACCAGAATACGTGACTGACGCTAACTGTCAATTCCGACGTGAACTTGGAGTGACGAGGATAGAAATGGGCGTACAGTCATTGGATGAAAAAGTTTTAGCGATGAACAAAAGAGGTCATACTGTTAAACAAGCACGCGAAGCCTGTCATAAACTCAGACAATATGGCTTCAAATTTTGTCTGCACGTCATGCCAGGACTTTATGGTTCAACGTATGCAAAAGATTTAGCGACATTTAAAAACTTATACATTGACCCATTCTTCAAGCCAGATGAAATAAAATTTTATCCTACTTCCGTCATTCCCAATACTCAACTTTGTAAACTCTATAAACAAGGAAAATACAAACCTCTTGAAACAGAAGATATAAAAAAACTTATCAGACAGACCTTTCTTCACGTTATCCCTCCTTATACCAGGATTAAACGTCTCATTCGCGATATCCCTGCTAACGAAATTATTGCCTGAAGTACAGTGACAAATCTTTCTCAGCTTATGCACGAAGAAATAAAATGAAGAATGAAGAATGAAGAATGAAGAATGAAGGGATTTTATGAAAGATTATATGGGGATCATACACTTTTCAAAACAACAAAAGAATTTTTGAAACAAGAAATTACCAATTATACGACCCCAACTTCTCGGGGGAGCAAATTACCAATAACGACGTGAATAAAAAATCAATCTAGGGATAATATTCAAACCTTCATCATCGGAAAGCAGCCAGATCTAGTCAGTTTCAGAAATTTTGTTTCATTGGATACTAGAAGTAGAGAGATTAGAAATAAGCTAAAAGCAGAAAGCTCAAAGCTTAAAGCTATAGTTAATTTAGTTATTAGAAAATACTTGAGTAGTGGGGGAGTGGAATACTTTATTTCATGTGAAGACCAGTTAGGATATTTATACGGTTTTACAAGATTGCTTTTGCCGACTAAGGGACAAGGGGTTAGGATCAAGGGACTTGGTAATGATACTGCGATAATTAGAGAACTTCATGTGTATGGACAAGTAGAATGATTAAAAGACTGACAGATTAAAATATTAAAAGATTGAAAGACTCAACATACGTGATTTGGTAAACAACTCATGGAAATAGCAGAACAAATTTCTCATTCACGTAAATACAAAAAGCTTTCCGTAATCTCCGGCATTGGCGTCAGAGCGTATTACAGAAAGCTTTGATATAAACTTGAGTGAACGTATATGATTAAAAAGATATAAACTTTCTCTTTTTAGGATATTTAGTTCGATTGTCCTTATTGTATCAGATGTTTTGATCTATCTTTTTAAATTCATCAGGATCGACGCCAAAATAATTAGGATTTTCTATAGCGTAAGAAAATCATTCAGCATAAAGCTGAGTCGGATTATCTTCTACAGTTATCTTAAGATAGAGAAAAAGATAAGCTTTCCTCTCAGGAGTTGTTTGTACAGACAAGGTCTGGTCATAGGATTTTTTTACTGCATCCAAAAAAGCATTTTTTTCTTCATCATTAGCAAATCTTAGTTTTGATCCGTCCAAAAATGATGTAAAATTTTTAATAGCTTTTTTGTTTTTGGCGAGAGAAAACAAATTTTCTCTAAATGTTGTTTCTATTTCTCCCTGTTCTGCATAATGGTCTTTAGATCAAAAATATTCGTTAAGTTTCTTGTCGATTTTGTGTATCATATCATCATATCATGTTTTCAGCTCTTGAGGACTCATTGGTGTAAAGATTTCTGGTTTATTAGGATTTTCATCAGTTTTAATCTGAGGAATCGATGGTTTAACTTGAGGAATCGATGTTATAGTAGTTTCTACTATTTTCCCTTTGTGAAGTCTTTCGTAGTTGTTCTTTTCTGATTGCACTGCATTGATAGAACTATTGACAGCAAATTCATTGGATTTGTCAGCTTTGATTGTTTTATCCAAAGCTGTTATTTTAGTATCAAGTGCATCTATTTTTTTCTGAAGCAATTCTGGCGTCATCAAAGATTCTTTTTGGATTTGTAAATCACTGATTTCTCTCATTAAAGTTTTATATTTTTCTTTTTCTGCTTGCGTGCTGTATTTGGTAAGAGTTATCGCATCCAATAAATACTGTTTTTTAGCGATTTGGCTTGATATGCTATTCAACTGAGCCTGTGTGTTTATTTCTGTCGCGGTTTGTTTTTTAATGTTTTCGGTATGACATGAATTATACATTTTCAAGATCAATTCTGGCGTGATAGTACCATCAAACATCAGTATAGGTGTCCCATTGCCCAGATCTGTTTTAGCTATTTTTTCTAATAAAAGTGTGGTATTTGGTCACATATATCCATCAATTTCTTCTGCTGATGTAAAATATGCGGTCTGTTTCAAATTTTTTCTCACAGTAATATCTTTGACGCCATCGACGCAATCTTCAGCAAGCGCTTGAACCAATGCTATACCATTGTCTTTTAAATATTTAGTTGCTGCGATCGCCTTCTCGTAACGAGAAGAAATATCGGGATTCCCTTTGATAGTATCTTTTATTTTATTTATCGTAAGATCTACCGACGTCAAAAAGCCATCGTTTATTTTATTCATATTTTCTATATGAACGTTGTTCATGATCTCATTATAGAGATTACGACCTTGTTTTTTGATATCTTTATAGACGCCTTCCACAGAAGTATTTTTAATTAATTCTTTCTCTGTATCAGATAGTCCAGCTTTGTAATCTAAATTTCCCATAGGCATGAGAATAGCAGAGCAAATAAAATACAGTTGATTATATCCTTTTTTCTTTTTTTGTCAAAAAAAGCTTTCCGTAATCTCTGGCATCGGTGTCAGAGCGTAGTACAGAAAGCTTTAATAAAAACTTGAGTAAAATTATATGGTGAAGAAATTATGATGATCGTTATTTTTGTTCAATAAACACCTGAAGAGAAGCTCAATACAAACAACACCCGTTCCTAGATGTCTCTTATGTCTGTTTGAAACTTAGAAATTGAAAATTAGAAATTTTACATATCAATCTCTTTGACACTCTTTGCGTGCGTCAAAATGAAATGTTTTCTAGACTGTACATCTTCACCCATAAGGATTCTGAATAATCTATCTGCTTCTTCTGCATCTTCTACCGTGATTTGATTTAATGTTCTGCGTTCTGGATTCATAGTCGTATCTCGAAGTTGTTCTGCATTCATTTCTCCAAGACCTTTATATCTCTGGACTTCAACTTTATCTTTATCGAATCCGTACATATCCGGTGTGTGTTCTTCATCGTAGACATATTCTTCCTTTTTTCCTTGAGTGAATTTATAGATAGGAGGACAAGCGGCATAAACATGTCCATGCTCGATCAATGGTCTCATAAATCTGAAGAAAAAAGTCAGCAATAATGTTCTGATATGTGCTCCATCCACGTCAGCATCCGTCATGATGATGATCTTGTCGTATCTCAATCCTTCGAAATCAAAATTATCTTTTACTCCGGTTCCTATAGCGGTAATCAATGCTTTCACTTCGTTGTTCGCCATGATTTTCTGAATCACTGCTTGTTCAGTATTCAAAATTTTACCTCTCAATGGTAAGATAGCTTGGAAGTTACTGTTACGTCATTGTTTTGCAGTACCTCACGCAGATTCTCCCTCGACAATATACATTTCAGTTCATTCCTTGTTCTTTCTCGCACAATCCGCTAACTTACCAGGCAGTACTCATCCCGCCAAAATATTTTTCCTCAATACGGTTTCTTTGGCAAATTTAGCTGCCAATCTTGCTCTCGCAGCAAGTTCTACTTTTTGGAATATCTTATCAAACTCTCCTTCATTATTTGCAAAGTATTCTTTGAGATACTCATAGACTACTTTTTCCACTTCAGGTCTTACATAACTATTTCCAAGTTTTCCTTTAGTCTGTCCCTCAAATTGCGGTTCAGGGATCTTAACGGTGACGATAGCATACAATCCATCAGTTACGTCAGAATATTGGAATTCTCATATTTTCTTATTGATCTTATCTTTTTCTTTTCCTACTTCATTGATGACGTTCAACAGCGCTGATTTGAATCCAAGGATATGCGTTCCTCCATCAATAGTTGGGATATTATTCACGTAGGAGAGGATATGATCATTTGGACTATCTACGAATTCAAATGCGATTTCAGCAAGACAATCCTTTCCTTCTGCCTTGAAATAATGCGCTGAAGAAAGCGGCATCTGAGTACCTACAAGATTTTTCAACCAGGTCTTAATACCTCATTCGAAATAAAATCTTTGTTTGAATCCTGTTTTCTTGTTCACGAAATTAAACGTAATACCAGGAGAAAGATATGCTGATTGTTTCATCCTCGCAATCTCGATGGATTGAGAAAATTCTACGGTTTCAAATACTGTTGCATCGGGTTTGAATTTAACGGTTGTTCCTACTTTATCACTTTCACCCATTTCTTGGATTTCTCCGTCAGGTATGCCTCTTTGATATCTTTGAAAATATTTTTTTCCATTTTTATACACGGTAACTTCTAACCATTCACTCAACGCATTGACGACAGAAGCTCCTACTCCATGAAGTCCTCCTGAAATTTTATACGCTCCTTTATCGAATTTACCTCCTGCATGCAAAACCGTGAAAACGGTTTCAAGCGCAGATTTACCTGTTTTCTCATGTTTATCTACAGGGATACCTCTTCCGTTATCGTGGATGGTTACAGATCCGTCTTCATTTAAACAGGTTGTGATAGTAGTACAATATCCTGCCAACGCTTCATCAACGGCGTTATCTATGATTTCCTGTACGAGATGGTGCAATCCTTTTGCGTCAGTGGATCAGATATACATTCCTGGTCTAAGTCTAACGGGTTCTAATCCTTCTAATACTTTGATGTGCGAGGCATCATAGTCTTTTGAATTTAATTCTGCCATTTCTTTCTATAGTAAACTAGTTAAAATAACAATTAAATGTATTAATTATACATTAGAGATGATAAATTAGAGATGATAAATGATAGATTTAGGATTTTGTTACACTATGGACTATTGTAGATTATAATAGTTTATAAAAACAAATACTATCACTGTGAGTTAATTTTAGTCGTCAAGATAGTCGTCATCATCGTCAAATCTGCTCATATAATCATCTTCTTCATCTTCATCATCAGCTTCTTTTGCTTTTCTTCATTTCTTCTTTTTTTTGCCTTCATCGGCCTCGAGTTTAGCAATATCATCTTCGATTCCAAGTATTTTTTGCAGCCCCGCATGTTCTTTGAGTTTCTGGATGACCTTTTGTTCAATCTGTCTCACTCTTTCTCTCGTAACGTTAAATTCTTCTCAGACTTGTTCAAGCGTATATCTTGGACCATCAATTCCATACCTCATTTTCACGATTTTTGCTTCTCTATCATCGAGCATTCCAAGGATCATATCAAGATTATTTCTTAACGCATTTTTTTCTGCAAATTGATCTGGTCTGAGTGTATTTCCATCTTCGATAAGATCAGCGAGGGTGTCTCTTCATTCATCTCCCACCTCTCTATCCAATGATACATTTCCAAAAATCACTTCTTCAAGCTTTTTAATTTTCTTGATAGGAAATCCAAGTTTTTGACCGATTTCTTTGGATGTCGGCTCTCTTCAAAGTTTTTGAAATAATAATTGATACGTTTTGTTGTACGAATTAATTTCATCTATCAGATGGACAGGAATCCTTACATGCTTGGTCATATCTGCAATCGCTTTGGTAATGCTTTGTTTGATCCGTCGCGTTGCATAGGTGGAAAATTTAAATTCTTTTTCTGGATCAAATTTTTCTATCGCCTTGATCAACCCAATATTCCCTTCCTGAATAAGGTCAGAAAAACTCAATCTCGATCAGAAAAATCTTTTCGCTATACTAATAACCAATCTCAAATTTGATTCTATCAATTTCTTTTTCGCTTCATCATCGCCTTTTTTTACACGTCTTGAAATATCTCTTTCTTCTTCGGAATTGAGTAAAGGAATTTTAGATATTTCATTGAAATAGAGTTTGATGAAATCTTTATGTTGAGTTTGATTGGTGTTTTTTTTGGTATCGTAGAGTTCTATTTTTCCAAGTTTGGTCTCTTTATTTGCTTCTTTCGCCTCTTTTTCGAGTGTCTCTTCGATAGTAATGATTTTGATATTGAGTTTTTCAGCGAGCTCATAGAATTTTTCTATCATTTTGATGCTGAGATCCATATCATCCACATCTGCGATGACATCTTCTTCATTGATGATAGTATTATCAAAGCCATTCTTTAAGAGATCTTGAAGCGGTTTACTGAGTTCTCCAATATCATCCTGAAAACTATCTCGTAATTGCTTCTGAATTTTTTGCATAGAAGATCAAAATAGGATAAAAAGCAATGGATAAGCTATATTTAGCTATATAATGTAAATATGTCGTTAAATATTTGACATTTATGTAAAAATGTATATAATATAGACGTGTAGTGAAGCCATACGTTTAAATAACGTATTAAGAAAGGACTCTATCTTACCCAAGATATGGGTCTTTTTTATTTATTGTGTCTCAGTATACAAACAAAAAATAATCACTGATTCGCCAATGACATTATGGAGAATAATAATTTACTCCCCAATATCAACCCAAAAACTCATTGAAAAAACCTAGAAAATAAGTATATTGGTAAACCAATACTTGTTAATTCTAATACCTGTTAATTCTAAATTTGTGTTTTCAAATTCTGAATTCTAAATTTTAAATTCTAAATTTGTTCGTGATATGTTTCATTATTTTGTAGGGAAAATACGTCATCTAGGAGGGGAAACGTTATTAAGCAATGATATGCTTGGTATTCAAGTCCATTATCTTGGAAAACAAAGTCAGTGAGAGTTTTTTCTCTATCCTTATCTTGATGATAATAAAAAAACTATTTTCTATTATTGTTTTGATACAATAGAACAAAAAATATTATTTGAATCGTTGCTCAAAATAAACGGTGTCTGACCCAAAACAGCATTTCAAATATCTCAGTTACCAAAGGAAAATCTCCAGCAAGCGCTCAAAAATGTTGATGTAAAATTTTTCCAAGCCATTCCCGGAATCGGACCAAAATCAGCAAAGAAAATAGTCCTTCAGCTTAGAGGAGCGTTTGACGTGGAAGATATTCAGAGGATGGATATAGATCAGAGATTGTATAAAAATATTGTCACCTCGCTCAAGTGATTCGGCTACGGAGTAGATCAGATCAAAAGCACATTGCAAAGATACGAATGAACGGTCACCAAAGACAATATATCAGAGGTCATCAAACGGATAATTGGACAGATATAATTTTTTTCAACCTGGTACTTTAGTGCCAGGCAATAGCCAAAAAGACGAGGCAATAGCCAAAAAGACGAGGCAATAGCCAAAAAGACGAGGCAATAGCCAAAAAGACGAGGCAATAGCCAAAAAGACGAGGCAATAGCCAAATAAACATTAGAACTATTAGTTTTGATCTTTTTCTTATATTTACAAATTAGCGATAATTTCATATTGACTTTTATATATAATAAAACTATACATGCGTGAATAAGTCATGAAATATTTTTTATTTTGTGTTCCAATTTGCATGAATTCCAAAAATCTCAAGAAAACGTATGTCCAAACGTATGAGAAATTTTTTCTGGAAAATCAAACCGTTGTTTCAGCGCCTTTTGTCATCAATCGATCAGGAGATATTCTCAATAATTACAGTGGAGTAGGGATCAAACAAAAGATACCGTTGCGTATGTATATGTGATATACGAGGAGTACTGCTAAATGAATTTCTGTCAATAAAATCTATCATCTCGATATGAATGAATATCAATTTATCGAAAATAATGCCGTCGAATATGCTCCATATTTTACAGATATAAATAAAGAATTGGAAAAAAAATACGGGAAGTTGCTTGCAGAAGGTGAAGGCATTCAGATTAATATTCTTTCAGAATTGCCTAGAGGAGTGGGATTATGATTTGGATCTCTATTAGCATTGTTACTCTCTGTGGTAGTAAATAGAATATGCTGTGACATAGATATCCAAATATTGCAAAACAGCAAAATGGGAACTATCAATGAGATCTTGCATGATATCTATAGTCCTTTCTATAAAGTTTTTTCCGATGCGCTGCATTTTGACAAATCTATTTATGGAATGCTCTCTTCAGGGACCAAAATAGCAAGTTTTTTTGATGGTTACTATCCGATCGTATCATTTTCTGAGGACGGAGATAAATCATTACTGCCGGAGACAGAAATAGTAAATAGATGTTATGGATTTAAAATTAACCATCTCTTTACATGACTCAGAGAAAACCCATATCTTCCTATTGATTATGGAATTGTTTATTCGGGCAAACCCGTGTTGCTGGAACAGATAGCAGGAAATAATTACAAAAGCAATCAAAATACTACCAAAACCATAAAATCTGATTTCAAAAAACTTTTTGGCGAAAATTTCAGCAATCTTCATACGACCAGAATTCCAAGATTTTATAAATATCTTATCTCACCAGAAACAGATGAATTTGATCTTACGTATGGAAAACTTATGGGCACTATTAGCCTCAAAATTTTGTACTATATGTCAAAGATTTATTCTGAAGCGTATGAAGAAACCCATATGCTCCAGTTTCTTGAATCATTAACGAAACTCAGACAAGGAGATTGTGTGACAAGAAATAGTTCAACAAACTTTTTGAAATTCATCAAATCATTTCTAGAAAACTTTAATGGTCCGCAAAAATATATTTCACTGTCGCCCAACGATAGCACAATTATGTGATGATCACTGATTTTTGCTATGCCGCTTGAGTGATTTAGAAAAATAGTCGTAGATGCAGCGACCAAAACAAATATAGAATTTATGGGGTCTAAGCTTATTTATGCAAACTGGATTGATGGGGTGGAATACGAAGGAATAAAATTTGAACAAGATATCAAAGAGGGCATCTATTCAGAGTTTTTGGATTCTAGTAGTTGTATTCTCAAAATGGGTGATGGTAAAGTGCAGATAGGGAATTGTGATGATGCCATAAAAAATCATAAGAAATGAATTCTTCTGGATATGATCAACAATAAGATGTATATCCACGGACGCAAACTCACATCGGACGATCTCCATTCTCAGACAGCAACGGTTGATATCTTGAAAATTTTGATAGAAAATATCAGCAAGGATGTCTCCAATAAGGAATTCACGGTATCAAGCTATTCCAAGAACAAAAATGATATGTTAGGGAAAATTGTTATCCCGCTGATAGAACTCATAGAAAAAGAAACGGGGAAAAAATTACCGCTCATCTGCAAATGAAGCATTTATGATTTTTATCTCAAACTCAACTCTTCGGATATAGATATCGCAGTGATCGATAAGTTGCAGAAATAATATATTGGGTTTTCAAAGGGCGCAAATGTACAAGCTTCAGAACTGACAAAACTTTTTTCCTAACTTTGTCAGTTTTTTTCTTTTTCAGTATATATACATTCGAACGTAGTATTTTTATCATAAACTACCGATGGAGCTTTTACAGATATTGCACAAAAATATTCCTCAAAAAAAGAAAGTCTTTGCGCTATTTCATAAAAAACAACAGCAGGATATTTCTAAATTTCTGCTGCAGATGATAAAAAATGTAAAAAAAGAGATTAAAGATATCAGGATGATCAACTCATTTTGCATAGAACTTTACGATATCCTGTATCACTACATTATGTTTGATAAAATCAGAGTAATAAAAAAACTCCTCAGATTGCTTGAAGAGTTAGCATTGCCTATACGTTATGTTGGTGAACAAAAATGGAATGAAACACTTAAAAAAATAACAAAAATAAAAATAACGTAATTTTTATGTAGCAATTATTCGTTTTATGGAGCCTATTTGAGTCATTTTACAAAAAAGAAAACTCCAATTGTATCAGCAAAGGAGGTATGAAAAAAACATGATATATCGGTTTTCTCGTTTATTCAGGAGATTTTTTTGATTTTAATAATGCTATGTTTTTTTGTACAAATTCGTCCTTGGGCTCAAAAAAACTATAATTTTGATAACTTTCGATAGCATTATCATATTCATGAAGCATTTCATAGGCATCTCATTGTATATAGAGAATTTGAGAAATTCGTTGTTTGTCCCTAGGGTCATTATAAGATTTTTCGATAGGATCTCGTCAACATACCTCGAAAAAATCCATAATTATAGGTAAGACTTTTTCATACTCATGCAAATGATATAAACTATGGATCTTATAATGGAGGATCTCCTTATAACGTTCAGTATCCAACATATGCTCTGCAATATTACCTGTGTGCATATTTGTGCGATTTGCATTCAATATCCTATCAAAAGCAGTATTTGCTCTTTCATAATAGATATTTTCTTGGTTTAAAGCTCATTTGCAAAAACAAGTAATTCATACATAGTACCAAAAATAGTCTTTTTGCTGAGAATTTAATTGGTGTTCATAGGGTTGAATATGATCTACTAATGTTAATGTTTCATCTATAGCAGCTCTATTTTCTTGAGTATTTTTTTCCAATCTAGTATGTATGAGGAAAAAATATATTTCAATAGCGTCATCAAAGGATAATGATTTTTGATAATTTTGTAGTATATAATCAATGTCTTGCAGAGTTCATATATCATTTCCTTTCTCATTATTTTTTTCCATACTTGCTCGTGCATTGTCCAGATCTGGATTATATTCACGATCTTTACGTTTCGGAAAAGGAATGAGATATTTTTGTATATCAACGGTATTTTTTTCTTGTACATCGCTTTTTTCGTCAATAGGAGAAAATACTATATTTCATAAAAGTGTTGTTCATAAAACACCTTGCATGTTCCAAGACTCTTCAGGAGTAGCCTTTCTTTCTTCTGGTATTTCGCTAATAAGTTTTTTGTTGATATCGTTCATAGAGTATAAAATAATATAAATATTATAGTAAGTATATACAAAATAAGCGATTTTGTCAAAAGTCCGCTAACCATAGTAAAGTCTTTCTTGAATTCAAGAAGTGATTTTGTATGATAATTCATATAACAATATTTAAATGCAATTTTTTACAATGAAAAAAATATGATTGTTTTTTTGATGAATGAGTAATGAAACAGAAGTATCTATTTCATCGGCTATGAATGTTATCAAATATATCGACACAAAAAAATATGATTTAACTCTTATTTATCGAGATAAAACCTGAGATTTCTATCATATAAATTCTGTAGATGCACATAAACAATTACAACTTGAGAATAAAATACATGCGTGAGATTTTAAAAAGATATTTGAAATAGCATTACTAATGACTCATGGAAAATATTGAGAAGACTGAATTTTACAGGGATTATTAGAATATCAGAGAATCCCTTATTGTGGTTGCCATGTGCTAAGTTCTGCGTTGTGTATGGACAAATGAATGTGTAAAATATTTTTAACTGGACATGATATTTTTCAGCTTCCTTACATGATAATAGATCTTCAAAGGGACACTCAAAATGATATTTCTCAAAAAATACATAAGATTGAAAATAGTTTTGTACTTCCTCTATACATAAAACCTTCAAATTCATGATCATCAATAGGAATCACAAAAATTGAATCTTATGATGACTTACCATGAGCAATAAAAATAGCGTGAAAGCATGATAGTAAAATTATTATAGAACAATGATTAATTCATCCAAAAGAAATCGAAGTAGCTATCTTAGGGAACAAAGAACTTATTATATCTGAACCAGGAGAATTACTCCTCAATAAAGATTTTTTTTCTTATGAAGATAAATATACGCCAAAGCAAACACGTGCAAATATTCCTGCAAATATTCCGAAAATACAACAAAACAAAATCAAAGAACTGAGTGAAAAAATATATAAGCTCTGTGATTGTAGCTGATTTGCAAGAATTGATTTTTTCATCGCGAATGACGAAATATATTTTAATGAGATTAATACTTTGCCGTGATTTAGAGATGTATGAATGTTTTTGATGCTAATAAATAGCATAGGAATATCATATAAAGAACTGTTAGACAAAATAATCGAGTTAGCTTATTAATAATCTGAAATATTGTTTAATCTTCTGAAATTATTCACTATGAATATACGCAACTTTTGTATTATTGCCCATATAGATCATGGAAAATCAACTCTCGCAGATAGAATGCTCGAGATGACGTGAACGGTGAGAAAAATCGATCACGCGCAGATGCTGGATCGCATGGATATCGAGCAAGAAAGAGGAATAACTATCAAACTAACTCCTGCGAGAATGCAGCGAAAAGGCTATGAATTCAATCTTATAGATACTCCAGGACACGTAGATTTTCAATACGAAGTCTCTCGTTCACTTGCAGCAGTAGAGTGAGCTATTTTGCTGGTTGACGCATCGCAGTGAATACAAGCGCAGACATTATCGACATTATATCAAGCGATAGATCAGCATCTAACCATTATTCCGGTACTGAATAAAATCGATCTTCCAGCGGCAAACCCTGAAAGAGTGGCGCGCGAAATCGAAAATGTGATCGGTATCGATACATCAGAAATTATTGAAGTCTCAGGCAAGACCTGAGAAAATGTTGATATAGTATTAGACGCAATCATAGAGAGAATTCAAGATCCGCTTGCATTCAAAAAATCCCATCCTAAGAAGTTTCGACCAGTAGGGCAGGACCAAGCGCAGATAACAGGACTCTCTAGAGCACTGATTTTCGATTCCGTATATGATTCATACAAATGAGTATTAGCGTATGTGAAAGTGGTTGATTGAGAAATAAAAGCTGGACAGAATTTACATCTCATCTACACAGAAAATAATATCGTTCCCACAGAGGTGGGATATTTTACTCCTGAATACAAGGTAGATAAGGTGCTTAAGGAAGGACAAATCGGATATGTCGTTACCTGAGAAAAATCAGTAAGAGATGTCAGTATCTGAGATACTATGATCAGAGACGAGAGGTGAAAAGGTCAAAATGAGATGGAGATGAAAAATTTAGTTATACCGTGATTCAAAAAAGTGAAGCCATTCGTTTACGCTGGTGTGTATCCCATTGATACTACTGATTATGATAAACTCAAAGATAGTTTAGATAAATTATCTATCAATGATAGCGCGATAGAGTACGAACTGGAAGATTCCAAAGCGCTGGGGTTCTGATTTCGTTGTGGTTTTTTAGGTATGCTCCATATGGATATCGTTAAAGAAAGATTATCCAGAGAATATAATATGGAGACGATTTTTACCATTCCAACCGTGGTTTATTTGATCAAAACCAAAAACCTTTCTCTAGATCCAATAAAATCCTGATCCAATATCCAGAATTTACTTAAAACATGAATGTACAAACATATTCTTTGATTGACTACGACCGACGAAGATGCAGAAAAAAGAAGAGCAGAATTAAGTCCTTGGTTAGTGGTAAAATCATGATCAGATATGATAGACCAGTGACTGATAGATGAAATACGGGAACCAATAGCAGCCGTAGAGGTAGTATGACCGCATGAATATGCAGGCAATATTATGGCGCTTTGTCAGGAATATAGAGGAAAACTGATTAATATGGATTATATCGATGAAACCAGAGTCGTACGACATTATGAATTGCCGATGGGAGAAATTATTATCGATTTCTATGATAGGTTGAAATCCGCGACCAAAGGATACGCGACGATGAATTATGAATTCAAAAAATATCAACCAGCAGATTTAATAAAATTGGATGTATATATCAACAACGAAAAAGTAGAGGCGCTAAGCCGAGTTATTCATAGAGATAAAGCATATTATTTAGGCAAGGAAGTAGTAGAAAAATTAAAAACACTGATTCCCAAACACATGTTCGCTATTCCATTGCAGGCAGGTATCGGCAACAAGATGATTGCGAGAGAAAATATCTCTACCATGAAAAAAGATGTCCTTGCAAAATGTTACGGACGAGATGTCAGTAGAAAAAGGAAATTACTCGCAAAACAAAAAGAAGGAAAAAAGAAAATGAAAGCCATAGGATCAGTAAATGTTCCATCAGATGTATTCATCAAAATGGTTGCTAGAGGCGACTAAATAATGAGAAATGTCGGTATTTGCGAATACAAACTATTATAATCTACGATAGCCCATACCAAGACGAATTCCTAAATCTATCATTTATAATCTATAATTAATTTAAAATTTTACATTCTGAATTATAAAAATGACCCGAACCAGCGTAATAATTCGATATTTATTACTTATCAACCTCATTACTTTCATTATTCGATGAATTGATAAATACAAAGCTACTGCCGAGAAACGAAGAGTTTCAGAAAAAAATCTGCTTATTTGTACAGCACTCGGCTGACGAATAGGTGCTATCCTTGGTATGCAAGCATTTCGTCACAAAACTATCAAATGAAAATTTCTTACCAGATTCCGATTGATTGCTGGTGTGTGGATTGTTGTTGCTATAATATTATTATTTTCTTTGTAAGCTATGTCTCAAAATATCAAAATCATTCAAACCAATATTCTCTCTCGATATAAAACTCACTGAAGAAAACTTCCGCGAAGAAAGATTTACCCCGCAAATGGCGGGGCCAGAGATCCATACGCTATTCACGTCTCTGAAGTGATGTTGCAGCAGACACAGGTCGAAAGAGTGATTCCCTATTTTCATCAACGAATGAAAGATTTCCCTGATTATAAAACTCTAGCCAAAGCTTCGAAAACGGATGTGCTCAGACATCGATCAGGACTTGGATTCAACAGCAGAGCATTAAGACTTCAAAATTGCGCAAAGATAGTATCAAGTAGTAAGTATCAAGTAATAAGTACAAAATCAAGAAGCGAATTACAAAAATTACCAGGTATTGGTCCGAACACTTCAGCAGCGATTATGGCATTTGCGTGGAATCTAGAAGTGCCAGTCATTGATACCAATATCAGGAGAGTTCTCATTTTCTTATTCAAGTTAAATGAAAAAATATCAGCGAGCGAATTAGAAACTTTTGCAGAAAAAATAATTCCCAAATGAAAATCTCGCGATCGGCACAATGCGCTGATGGATTACGGAGCTTTAGAATTGACGGCGAGAAAGACAAAGATCAAATCACTAAGCAAACAATCAAAATTCGAATGATCTGATAGAGAGGTAAGATGATGGGCAATGAAACAATTAGTAAAGCATGGAAAAATTACATTAAAAACAGTGGAAGAAGAATTTCCAAAGAAAGATGTAAAGAATATTTTGAAATTTATGGAAAAAGAATGACTAATTAGTATAGTCAGAAGTAAGATACAGATCAAAGAATAATTTATTCCAAAAGTTGCAACAGATGAAACGTGAATGATACAAAAATATCTTGTTGACTGGTGAACCATGATGTGGTAAGAGTACCTTATTGAAAGAATTAGTTAGCGCCATAGACCATAAGACATGAATTATTACCCAAGAAATACGTGATAATACACGTCAGAGAATTTGATTTGAAGTCATAAGTTCAGGAGGAAAAAAAAGTCTTTTGGCGTCCAAAACAAAAACATCAGATATTCTATTTGCGAATAAATATTGGATCCAAACAGATGGTATCGAACAAATACTTTCGACATTAAGCATGCAGCCGTGAGATCTTCTCTATATAGACGAAATCGCTTCTATGCAATTATATGCGCCATGATTTCAATCATTCGTAAAATGATGGTTGTCATCAAAAAATCCATTATTAGGCGCGATCAAATTAGATGATGCCCAGTATCCGCAAATTCAAAACATAAAAAAAAGAGAAGATACTTTGGTAATTAATATCATGGATACCACAACCACCTACAACAAAAACTTTTTAATCAAATTATTGTCAAAGATCAAAAAATCTCAGCGCTATCTCAAAGAACAAGAAAGATTTCACCAACTAAATTCCACTACATGGGAAATGAATTCTTCTTCAGCTGAGAGAAATCTAATAATAGAAAATTGAATAATACATTGCGATTGTCAATTTTATACACAATACGGAATATGTAGCCATAGTATAGCACTAAGACAAATGATATAACAAGAATGATTGATTACTCTCAAAAAATGAATATTAATAATTGCCGAATAAAAAAAACCCGTTCAAGCGATCACAAAAGAAATATTCTTTAAATTGATGGCTAACGGGAATTTGAAATACAATTTGTTTTTTCATCAGCGTTGATAGATCACCTGAAACAGTTTGTAGTAAAACCAACTGACATAAGCAGTGAGGATTTCCTTTACTACAGGGATTGTTTCATGACGTAATCGTACTGATTAGTTGAGTTTATACTATTTACCCGTAAAAAATCAAGATCAAAATCAAAATTTATTTTTAAAGAGCAGCCAATGAAAATATTAAAGTTTTCTCCACCCTTGCCAGATAAGGTCTTAAACTGAGAAAAAACTATAACCCGAAGAATCAATGACGAAAAAGAAATTGTCCTATGAGATGACCTTTCACTCTGTCATAATGATTGAACGGAATTTGCTCAAGCTATTGCCATCAAAGTCAGAGAAACGACATTTTGAGGACTTACTGAAGAAGATTTCATCGGTCACGAAAAATTTGCAAACGAAGAAGAAATGTACAAAACATATAAAAATTATTATCACAAAAAAATTACTCCCCAGACCAATCTCAAAATTATTGAGTTTAAATTAACAAAAATAATATAGCACGCATTTTTCAGCCTTTCCACTCCTGCCCCGCACGGCGGGGTTTCAACTCTTCAACCTTTCGACATGCTCTACTTCATTCCCACGCCCATCTGAAACAAAGACGATATCACGCTTCGCGCAATCAAGCTTTTCCAGTCGCTGGAATTTTTCGTCTGTGAAGACACGAGAACTACCATGAAGCTTATGAAAATGTACGAAATTCCTTACAAAGACAAAACCTTTTTTTCATTGACTAGTTTTACTTCTGATAATCAATTGGCTCGTTATGTAGATATTTTGAAAGCGAGTGATATAGGTCTCGTCTCGGAAGCAGGCACGCCAGGACTCTCTGATCCGGGCAAATCTATGATCCAACTTTGTAATGAGAATAAAATACCATACACTATTTTACCAGGTGCAAACGCGCTTATTCCAGCAGTCGTAGCAGCGTGATTCGATACCTCAGCATTTACTTACTTATGATTTCTTCCGACCAAGAAGGGAAGACAAACCAAAATCAAAGAGATATTACAATCAGAAATACCAGTTTTCGTGTATGAATCTGTGCATAGAATAGAAAAACTTTTGAAAGAAATTTCTCAGGCTGGATTCACGGGACAGATTTCTATCGCGAGAGAAGTGAGCAAAATGTTCGAACAGCATTTCACGGGAACAGTAGAGGAGGCTATCAGTCTCATAAAAGAAAAAAAACTCCCTATCAAGGGAGAATTCGTCGTTGGAATAAAAAAATAATTGTTTCTTTAGTTTTTCGCTTTTGACGCAGGAGAATTCTTGGCTTTGATATCTCTAAATTTTTCCAAAATGTGTTCATTGCTCAATCATTGCTGGATATATCATTCTAATCTTTCGGAATAATTTCTATATCGCGTAAGTCTGGATTTAAAACGTGAAATATGATCACCAGTAAATTTTTTAGCGAAATTATTTGGTCATTTGTTATATCCATTGAGCGCAAGAAGCCGCTGAAAGTCAAAGTTTGAATCATGTTTATATTTGTCCCAAGATTTGTCTTTGAGCTTAGAGAGATTGACTTGTTTTTTGCAATACAAGAGATACTGAGCAGAAAAATTTAATGCTGTCTGTGGATTGAATCTATCATCCAATGCAGAGAGTTTGCTGACATCGAAATTATAATTCTTTCTGATTTCGACAAGCTTTTTGGCAATTTCCGCATTCGCTTTTTTTCTAGGACTTTTTTCTTTGCTATGTTTTTTGAGGAGCTCATTATAATCCCAGGTTTTGTAAAGAGGATTATCAGAAAATACTTTTAGATTTTTTTTAAGATGATTCTGGTCAAACCATTTTAATGTATCTGGCTGGATTTGTGAGATGCCAGCTCCGCCATCAGCGATATTGATATTGACAGGATTGCCTTCTCATTCTATCATATTGAGCGCAAAAAGATACTCCATAGGGACACCAACACTTTTGGCGGTTTTCTCAATTTCTGGATAATACCTGAATGTATTGAAAAAATTTACCATTCAAGATGCTAAAGAAAACTTTTTTTTATCAACTCATGCTTTTTTGAGATATGTAGCAAATTCACATTTTTTTTGTTGCACGGCTTCAGATACTGATTCTTTCAATTCAGATAATGCTGTCTTGGTTTCTTTTATTACCTCTGATGTCAAAAAATATGATTCATCTGTGTGCATAGTTTCA
The DNA here is from genome assembly GCA_041663325.1 of Candidatus Absconditabacterales bacterium. Lineage (GTDB taxonomy): Bacteria > Patescibacteriota > Gracilibacteria > Absconditabacterales > Absconditicoccaceae > CAJBLF01. Next base: position 39,873 of record JBAZRN010000004.1, read on the forward strand.
AGCATAGTGATACTGATAGGTGCTAAATTTTAAGCGTATGTCTAATGATGTTTGGATCATCTATATCTTTATTACTCTCTTTTTTCTTTAATTCTTCTTCGAGGATCATATAGGTCAAAATATTGGCGATAATTGTTTTCTGTGTCTGAGGAACCTTATCACCTACTAATTCTTTTTTACGAGGTTGCATCATAGTGATAGCGTGTTTCTCAGGTCATTCCTGAAGTACTTTGGTAAGTAATCATGACTTATCTCTTGTCTCTTTGTACAAATTGAGTTGTTGCTTGATAAGGCGGTCAATAAGTCCTACACGTCGTGTAGGGCTTTTAATGCGATCTTTAAGCAGATGCGTATCATCGATTTTTAAAGATTTTTTTACTGTAGGAAGAAAACTTTTTAATACCTTTTTAATGAGAACAATATCGTCATCATATTCTTGCAATGGATCATCAAGCACAAAGACCACTTTTTTGACCCAATCTTTATCCATCTGTTGCCAGAGATTGTTTTTGATGTATGTTCAAATTCATTCATATACTTTATTATCATACGCAATGCCCTTTGATACAAGGTTATGAAGCGATGAATTATAGTGATCTTTTGGGTCTGATGTTTTTGTCGTCATGAGTAACTATTGAAAAAATAAAACGATTTAGTATAATTAGTATACATATTTTTTTTTATTTGTCAAAAAATAGATGAAGAAAAAATGGATAGGGTGGGGAATTGGCGTAGTGATTCTTATTTTAGGACTTTTTCTCGGTGATGTGCAAATTCAATTCGGTACGTATTCACCGCAAGCAAGCGCAAAAATAGTTCGTGCTCAATTGACTAAAATTCAAGACATTAGTTGATCGTTTTTTCGTTCACCAGGAGAAAGTTTAGCCAAAGAACTAGAAAAATTTTCAGCTACCCAACACAATTTAGACCTACGAACCTACGAATTTACCCAAAAAGACTTCAAAACCACATTGACAAAACTAGCAGAAAATGGCGTGAATGTCAGGATAATCGTCGAAGATAAAAAATTCCAACAATTCCAAAATACGCTCAAAGTATTGAGTCAGTATTTTTCTTGATATAAAAATATCCAGCTCAAATCTGATAAACAAATGGGGACGGAATACGTGCATGCCAAGGTCAATCTTATCGACAGCGGATTTATCATTCAAACAGCGAATCTAACAAACAGCTCATTTGCTAGCAATCGCGAACATTTTTTCCAAAGCAATGACAGCTGAGTTCGAACAAGTTTACACACGATTTTTGAAAAAGATTGGGTAGGAAGCAAAATCACTATGAAAGATATTCATCCAAATCTTGTCGTCTGCAATATCAACTGCAGGGGAGTGATCGAGCAGTTGCTCAGTTCAGCAAAAGAATCCATCATCATCCAAACACAATATATTACCGATGAGGCGCTGCGGACGATTCTCAAAGCCAAGAAAACGCTGCCTGAATTCAAACTTCTCGTAGCCGATACGGACGATAATAATGAGCTTATTCGTTATTTTGGAAACGACTATGCGAGAAAATTCAAAAAATATTATAACCATACCAAGATGATCCTTATAGACCACAAAACCTTATTGCTGGGAAGTATGAATTTATCTGCTACCTCTTTGGACAAAAATAGAGAAATCTGAATTTTACTCACCGATCCAACCATTATCAACGAATTTGCTAGTCAATTCGGAATGGATTGGGATAGGGGAAAATAAAACGATTGACTGTTCGACTTATAGAACTATGGAGAAAACCAAAATCTATCGTTCTATCGTTCCCGAAACCATCGTTCTAAATGGCTATTGACTTTGTCATTAAAAAGATTATGATATAAGATATAAACAAAAAAAAACAAAACCATGAAAAAAATAATAGTATTATTATCGCTGCTAACCTTGATATCACATGCAGGATTTGCTCAGACAGATCTTTTAGAGATATTCTCAGATAGTGCCTGTTATAAGATAGTTCAGTGCAAAGTGGACCAGGCAAGTGACGGAAGATATGTAAAAAATATCATATTCTCCTTTCCGGATGGTTCATTACTTGCAGAAGCCTATCTGGAATCCAAGGCATTTAGAAATGGAGACAAAATATCTGTAGGATATCTGAGTATTGACAGCAGTGATGGCACCAATTTTGGCTTCAATGCCAAAGATCTCAAATCCATGAGCAAGGATTTGGTCAAACAATTAAGCATAATTCTCCGAAGAGAAAAAATTACAACAAAATATTAAAACAAAAAAACCTATGAAAAAATTATTATGTATTATTATATTCCTTAGTATAGGAATGGCTTCGTCTTCCGCTCAGCAATTTAAATCATTGAAGATAAGCGATAAGATAATAAAGGAAGACATCTACATCAAAGAGATGTCCCTAATGACGTTGCTTAGCGAAGCAAAAGCAACATGTCAAATAGATACAACTATCCAAGGTGGTATTGTGAAAACAATAAAATTCTCCTTCACGGATAGTTCTAATTTCAAAACGTTATACATTTCGTCCAACGAAGTAGTCCCAGGGAGAAAACGATATAAAATAAAATATATCGTATTAGAAAGTTGTCAAAAATCTTGGAGTATAAAACCCCAAAAGCTGAAACGATTAAGATTCCTCTGGTTAAAATTGGACGACCAGATGAACTGACATTAAAAAACAATTCATGCTATAAACCTCTCTGTAATTCAGGGGGGTTTTTTTAACATTGAAAAAAAAAATCGTTTGGTTATATACAATAATCTTATTAATCTTTTATTTTTTTAAATGTTTCTTATGTTAGTTATTCCATTTCAGAAGCTCTCAGCAAAAGCAAAGATACCTTCACAAGCAACATTTTCCGATGCTGGATATGATTTATTTGCTACAGAAAATTGTATAATCAGACCAGGAGAAAGAAAATTATGTAAAACAAATATAGCTACTGCTATTCCTCATGGGTATTATGGAAGGATAGCGCCACGTTCATGATTGGCATACAAACATGGAATAGATATCTTAGCGGGCGTAATTGATTCAGGATATAGAGGTGATATTTGAGTCATTGTCATCAACTTTGGACTTGAAAATTTTCCTATCAATGAGGGAGATAAAATAGCTCAATTTATCATAGAAAAATGCCATTATGTTGAGTGGCAAGAGGTTACTGAATTGCCGGAAAGTCAGAGAGGGGAATGAGCGCGAGGTTCTACAGGACATAAATAAATTAAGCATAGTCATTTATTTATTTACCATAAAAAAACCACTTATGTCCAAACAACAAAACATCATCATCAAAAATGCCAAGCAAATCGAAAATATCAAAATATCAGGGAAACATCTGACAACACTTTTACGTTTGCTCTACACCAAGGCGAAAGCTGGTATTTCTTTGATTGAATTAGAATTTATCGCAGAGCATTATATCAAGACCAATAACATCAAATGAGCGTTTAAATGATATCAAGGATATCCTGCCAATCTCTGTTTATCAGTAAATGATTGTGTGGTCCATGGAATACCTAATGAATATGTGCTCAAAAATGGAGATTTGCTCAAAATCGATTGTGGGATTACGTATAATGGCTGAATTACGGATTCTGCTATCACCATTCCTATCTGAGGCGAAGCAGCCAATCCACTAGGATATCAATTAGCAAAAGCCACTAAAAAATGACTTGATGAATCTATCAAACATATCTGACCAGGAAAAGCAATCTACGAATATTCTCATCGTGTTCACCAAATAATTACTGCTGCCTGATTTTCTATCTTATGAAAATTAACAGGTCATTGAGTAGGGAATAAAGTTCATGAGAAACCGCATATTTACAACACCCCAAATTCTGAGATGAAAAATATTTTACTTCAACCTGGGATGGTATTAGCATTTGAACCGATAACTGCGGTAACCTCTACCGATTTTGGGACTAAACCAGGAAACAATTGGAACTTATACTGCAAAAAATGAGATCTTTGAGCACAACGAGAATATACAATACTCATAACTAAGGACGGATACGAGATTTTATCTTGAATAACTGAAGACATTATATAAAATTACTACAACGATATTAAGGATTAAGGATTAAGAAATTTATACGTAATAGAGAGAGATGATCGTAAATGTAGTGAGAAAGCCCAATTTAATTATGGAAAAATCTTTAAAATTTAGTGTAAAAATAATAGAAATATACAAGTTTCTTACCAAAAAAAATGAGTTTGTGATTTCCAAACAATTATTAAGAAGTTGAACTAGTATAGGGGCTAATATAACTGAGTCAAAGTTTTGAGCTTCAAAAAAAGATTTTGTTCATAAAATGACCATTGCACTCAAAGAAGCGAATGAAACAATATATCGATTACAACTTTTACAAGAAAGTAAAATGTTAGAAAAAGATTATAATGAATATATAAAAGAAGCTAATAGTATTGTTTGAATATTGGTAAAAATAATAAATACTACCAAGAAAAATATGCTTAATCCTTAATAAGCGAAGCTCTTAATAATCGCCATAGGCGATCTTAATTCTTAATGTATTAGAGATGATCCTCTGAATAGACCCCGGTGTTAGAAAATTAGGTTACGCAGTCATCAAATCGAATCTGGAAATAGTGGATTCAGGCATTTTATTGTCAGAAATAAAATCTCCCACGAGAATGGATCAGTTTGAGAGAATGAGAGAGATAGATGAATATTTCACAAAATTATGTAAAAAATATACTATACAGACTATGTCGATGGAAAAACTTTTTTTCACGAAATTCAATCAAAATAACGCAGAATTCGTTTACGGTATCAGAGCAATACTTATTACCTTATGTCTAAAAAATAATATTAAAATAAAGGAATATACACCTATTCAACTCAAAAAATTCGTTACATGAAACAGCAAGGCAGAAAAGAAATTAGTGCAAAATTGCATTATGAAATTATATGGTTTAAAAGAATGCCCAGAATTCAACGACGCAGCAGATGCACTTGCCTTAGCTTATATAGCTACGAAAACTAAATAAGGATTAAGAATTAAAAATTAAGGATTAAGAATGAGTAAAAAAAGATTCCTACATTCTTAATAAGCGAAGCTCCTAATAATCACCGTAGGTGATCTTGATTCTTAATATGTTTATTGTTTTATTTAGTTTCCATTTCTTTTTCTATTTCCTTGATTTCTTTGTTCTGTATTTTGTTTTCTTTTTCCATCTGAAGCGCCATTTTCTCTGCTTCTTTTGCTTCTCTATGATATGCATGGATGCTTGTTTGCAGCATCTTTTTAAATTTTCATTGAAATACGATTCATGTGAATCAGATAAATAACGGAGCACCCATAAATCCGTAAAACATAGAAACAATTTTACCTGCATAGGTAGCAGGAGCCATATCTCCATATCCGATGGTTGACATCGTTACTGATGTGAAATAGAGTGAATTGAAAAAGCTCCATCCTTCTAGATTATAAAATGCAATAGTACCAGCAAAAATAACTATAAGGATGATTATAACAAAGAAAAGTATTGTGTATTCTGCTATAAATTCATGTAAAAACCTTTTGATAAAGTGCATTTGAATCCATAAATAATTAAATATGCTAACATATTATAACCAGAAATGAAAAAAAAGCAAATTTACGAAATAGAATTTCGGAAGATAAAACCAAAAGATGTCAGAAGATGAAAAATCATTTGGAATCATCAGGAAAATCATCTGAAATATTGCCCCTCTAATATTTGACAAATAAACAATTCTGAGTATACTTAAGACACATTTATTCTTTATCGTATCTAATGGTCACAAAGTTTGACAAACTGTTCTCAGAGTTTTTATGACTAAATCATGATGAGAAGAAGCAGAAAGTACTAGCAATGCTAGACTATATCAAAGACAAAATGGATATGGCGCAAGCCATTAGTACATTTATCCAAAACACACCAAACATCACGGATGATTTCTTAGAAAAAAATTATTCAATGATTATGAACGTCGCATTAGAAAGTAATGAACAAAAAATAACAGCAGATGCGCAACAAAAATTAGAAAAAATTGCTTCTATTCAGAAAGTTACTAGTGAGAAAAAAAATAAGGATCAGGAAGAGGCAGACAATATCTTAAATAGTATATAATTGTATCTAATTATATAGGACCATACCCTTTTATTCATTTACTACTATTAAAATGACAAATGCAACTTTAGACAACATTCTCAAAGATGAGGTGAAAGTTGAAAACGGCACCTTAAACCAAACAGACAAAAATCTACTTAAAAATTTTGAGCAAACGAAGTTAAAAGCTGAACTTGATAAGGTCAAAATCGATGGCGCTGACATCAAGGACATCGTTAAGGCAATATGAACCAATGGCGAAAGTTTCTCTAATGGCGGTTGGGCGAGTACCTCACTAGAAACCAAGGGAGTAAAAGTAGGAGAAAAAACAATCAAAATCGGACAAAATTCAGAAGCTATGTTTCTTATCCAACTATTTTTACAAGCAAATGGACAAAAATTAACGCATTATGGAGCTGATGGTTGGTATGGATGAGAATCACAAGGTGCTGCATATAGATATTATATGGAACAAAAATGAGGATCTACAGATACAGGAACTGACACAGGAGCTAGAAATATAGATATCGGAGATAATATGGAAAGGCTTATCAAAACAACAATAGATAACTTAAGTTATGGTGATGTAAAAAGCCATATTACTCCTACAATGGAAAAGGCCTTCCTTTGGGCTGCGATCAAATTAGTCTTTAATAAGGACAAAAAACTTCAAAGTAAGACACCTGATTCTAGCGGTTATTATACTATTGATCAAACAAAGAAAACATTAACTATCCATATAGTAAACAATAATAAGAGCCTTCCATCCATTCAAGGCAAGGCATATGCGCTTGATTTAACTAAATTCGTAAACAAAAAATGAGAGGTTGATCCAGCAAAATATGTGCCAGAACTATATAAAGCTATAGATAAAATGTATAATGAGGAAGTATTGGGTGGTGATTTGTATCAAGAATCTGCAAATATATCTCTTGCTTACAACGCAATTCTTACATCCAACGATACTCCTCTTATAAAATCAGAAAAAATTAATAAACTGATCGTAAAATTGAAAGCGCTCAAAACAAAAGCAGAATGATTAAAAGTAGCTGGTTGAACTACATATGATACATTTATTGGAGGTAGAACAGCAGAGATAAATGCTTATACAACCAAAAGCAATGAATACATCAGACTATCTGCAACGCAGTCATTAACCAACCTCTATAAATGAAACACTACTAAAGAAGGAGATACTACATCAGCAAGAATCAACTTTTTAAAAACAGAATCTACAGAATTAAAGAGGTTGAAAAAGTTCATTACCGCATCCGCAAAAAGTTATGTATGACATGAAGCGGAATCTGCTAAGTTATTAAAAGCAATTAACGATAGATTAGATAAACTTCCACTAGAACAAGCGTATATCACGACCAAAAAAAGTGATTTAGAGGATATTGCTCAATTAAATAAAACACCAGAAGGAATTCTCAAAAGAGGCGCTGTAGCGCAATTCAAGGCAGAAATAAAACTTGATGCGCACAGAGAAGCATACACAAACTATCTATGAAGTGCGGCAGGTAGAGCAGAATTTATCAAGATATGCGGTGCTTATTTCTAAATCATATGGTTACAAATAATACAAACACACAAAAGCTGTTCACCTCTGGGCAGCTTTTTCTTGTTCTTGTAATTTTACCCTAAATCCCTACAGAGGTATATGGAGATAATTCCAACATTATTCACTTTTCATTATTCATTTTTAATTAGTTTTTGTCGTGGTATGAATTTAGAAAAGCTCTTTGGCAGCAAAACCAAGGTAGATATACTCAAATACCTCTTATTCAGGAGACAAGGAGTTTCTATGAGAGCGCTCGAAAGCGAAATCGAACGGACGTTTCCTGCAATCAAAAAACAAGTCGATTCATTATTAGAAGCTCAGGTAATAAATATCAATAAAGAAGGGCAATGACGGTCGATTACTATCAAACCAGAATTCCATGAAAATATCAAAAACATATTTTATTTCTGACTCAAAAGCGATTTGATCAACCTTTTCACGACCTACGAGGTGATGATCGATCAGTATTATTTTGGCAAAAAATTCAATATAGACCTAGAGATGGATCTTGTGGTTATTTATAAAAATTGTGAGAAACCACAAATAGATATGATCAAAGAAAACATCAACGAAATCTTTAGAAAATATTTTATTGAGATTGTCTCCGTAGTATTTATGAACGTCGAAGAACGAAATAAACGTGATAGATTGGCAGATAGATTCGTCATTCAGATAAAAAAAAGTTTAATTTCAAAAAAATAATGCTAAGTTATATGGTTTTTTACCCCACCCCAACCCTCCCCACTACGTGGAGAGGGAGCAGTTATTAGACCCCTCTCTAAGAATTGGAGAGGGGGTAGGGGGTGGGGTAACAAATACATTCAAAATTTCAAATCCTAAAAACGACAAATATGTCTTTAGCACCCGAAGTCATCGCAGAACAAGTCATGGGATATGCGGTTTGAGCAGCAGAGCTTATACCCACACTAACGCCGCCAAAACAGCCATATAGCGTAGCTATCCTTCCTCAATGACCGCATTATTATACCTGATTACTCCAAGCAGCTGGGTATCTTTTGCTTGATGGACAAAAAAAGAAACTGCTAGTGATTTCTAAACAGTCCGATGATAATAAAAACATTTTGGTGGATACAACGATATATGGACCTATGTTTTGACAGACTCGAGAAACGCCGATGCCGATTTTATCAAAAATCAGGACGAGTATCGGAGCGTTATATTCCACGAAAGAACACAAGACAATATCAGACAATGTGCAGTTTCAACTACCGTTTTTTAGAATAATCACGGAAACGAAAGAATTAGTCCATATTGGAATAGGTGAACGTGCTCCACAAATTCAGATGAAAAAATTATTAATCTGGATTCAAAAACATATCCAAGAGTATAATATTGTCTTACTTACCAATATCGAACTCTCCCCATCTACGAAACGAAGCAAAGCGAAGTCCCGCAAGGCGGAATCAAAAAAGCACGAAGAACACGCCCAGATAGCAAAAATCATTCAAACATATTCGTTATCTACTCCCTTGCTTACCTTGTTTCAAAAAATACTCAAATTCCAAAAAAGCGAGCCAGAAATAATCGCCTATGTAAACCCTGGTGACTTTAGTAAAAACTCATCATTGACAACGAGATATGTATGTGCTGTTTGATAACTAATAGTGAAAAGTGAATAGTGAAAAGTGAAGGTATATATTTGATTTAAAAAAAATCCGACACTTTTAGTTTTTCACTTTTAGTTATTAGTTAAAAAAAGTTATTTCCCCTTGAAAAACCAATATACTTTAGTACAAAGATGTTACCAAACTTTTTTTTTATTGTTAAAAAAAAGGAACATGATGAAATTTATTTATGATAGTTTAGAAACTGTCAAAAAGCTAAAACATCCCACCAAAAAAGATTTTATCAATATTACGATTGCGATTTTTGTCGCGATTATAGTTGCAGGAGTCTACTTTATCGCTGCTGATACAGTGTTCTCTGGGATTTATAAACGATTCTATAGTATTATGCAATAATAACAAAATAACGAAAACACATCATTTAGTCGTTTTATCGTTTAATCGTTTCGTATGCAAAAATCAGACGCAAATATCTGAGAAATCAAAAGACAGATAGAGGATAATGACTTCAAATGGTATGTGTTGAGTGTGGTTTCTGGACAAGAAGATATCGTGATAGAAAACCTGAGAGAGAGGATGAAAAAGCAAGAACTCGAATCCACCGTAGAAGATTATATGTCGCCAATGATCAACGAATCTTCACTTAAGAAGTGAGAAAAAATTATCAAACAAAAAAAACTCTATCCTGGATATGTATTTGTAAAATCCAAAATGAATGATAAAATCTGGTACGTTATCAGAAATACCCCAGGTGTAAGATTGATTGTTGGAGCGGAAACACGTCCTATTCCATTGACGGAAGACGAATACACCAAGATCGTAGAACAGATCAAAAAATCACAAGAAAGATCAGAGCTCAAGATACCATTCAAAGAAGGTGACGTCGTTCTACTCAAAACAGGGGACTTCAAGTGAATGAAAGGTAGTGTCAGAAATATAGATGCAGAAAAGTGAACAGCAGTCGTAAATATAGAAATGTTAGGAAGACTTACGCCGGTAGTGATTGATTTAGACAAGGTTGAACTCATGAGCTAATCATATATACTTTACAGAACACAAAAAATAGTGAAAAACTAAAAATGAAAAGTGAAAAACGAATGAATTGTACCTATAGACTATCGTAAACTACAATAGTTCATAAAAAAACAATTCCTACACTATTCACTATTAACTATTCACTCTTCACTAATGTTGTGTTGCTTCTCTGTAAAAGTTTTTTACTTCCTGATGTCATGATATGTATACAAAAGAGCAAAAGATCTTGAGATTCTCAATGATGTTACTCTTTTTAGCGCTCATGATCGTATATATCATCTGGTATCAAGTAAAAGGAAATGAGTTAAAAAAAATTGTGCAAACACAAAACTCATGATCTACTATACAGATTGTGAGCGAAAGTTGAGATGTACTATCTAGTAATAATTCAGTCACAATCACAGCTGTTACATGAGGGATTACAACAACAGGCAGTACAAACAAAACGTGAACGACAACAAACAAAACAGGAATCATCGTTTCTGTGCCAAAAATCACAACAGGAACAATGAAAAATAATACTGGTATCACTTTGCTTTCTGGAACAAGCATTTATTATGGACCGATAGCGATTATAGAAAAATTAGGAATAAAATATCAGTATGCATTGGCTGACGAAAAAGGGATATGGTATATCTATCTCGGTACGCCAAGTTATGACTTTGTTAGCATAGCAAGAGCGCTCAAAGGAAGCTTATACACATTGACTACAGAACAAGACCTCATCCAAAACCAATTATTTGGAAACAAAGTCGTTTTCATAAATCTTCCGGAATACAAAGACAAACAGGTGCTTATGCTTATCTATCTCAATGATGGTATATGGCTTGTACAGATGGAATATTCATTATATCACAAATCAAAAGCATACCTCAAATCTTTATTTATTAATTAAAACGACAATGGCAGGAAAAATTACTAATATTCTCAATCTCGAAGTACCAGCGGGGAAAGCGCAACCAGCGCCACCATTAGGACCTATGCTCGGAGCAAATGGGGTAAATATCGGGCAATTCATCAAAGAATTCAATGAGAAAACTATGGATCTCATGAAACAATTTGGCGGAGCCGATGTCAAAGTAAAAGCTCAACTTACTATCTATGCAGATAGATCTTTTGATCTCAAAATCGGAAGTCCCGTAACCTCAAATTTGATCCTTTGGAAACTCAATCTCAAATCATGATCAGGAGAACCAAACAAAACCAAAATCTGAAAACTTACCAGGAAAGATCTCGAAGAGATCGCTAACCTCAAAAAATGAGATATGAATACAGAAGACATCGAATCTATGATAAAATCTATCGCAGGGACAGCAAAAAATATGGGAATAGAAACTGAGAAATAAAAAAAATTAGTGAAAAACGAAAAACTAATAGTGAAAAACGGTGGAATATATTTGATAAAAAGATACCAACACTATTCACTATTCACTATTCACTTTTCACTAACATATGTGGGAGCCACGGCGAGCCAAGGGCGTTAATACCACTTTTAACTTATTTACAATTGAAAAAATGGCAAAACATGGAAAGAAGTATCGCGAATCTGCAAAAGCAGTAGATTCTACAAAAGTGTATTCTCTTAGTGAAGCAGTAGCTTTACTCAAAAAGTCTGGATATACAAAATTTGATGGATCAGTAGAGATCGCTATCAAAACAAATGCAGACGCAAAGTACAATGACCAGATGATGAGAGGGACAACTATTCTTCCTCATGGGACAGGAAAAAGCAAAAGAATTGCAGTATTCACAGCAGATGAAGCTGAAGCAAAAAAAGCTTGAGCAGATGTAGTAGGTACAGAAAGTTTGCTTGCTGACATCAAAGCAGGAAAGTTTGATTTTGATGTATTGCTTACCACTCCTGAACATATCAGAGATCTTGCTCCCGTAGCTAAACAGCTTGGACCAAAAGGGCTTATGCCATCTCCAAAAGCTGGAACCGTAGTCGCAAATATACCACAGGCTGTAGCAGAATTTAAAAAAGGAAAGATGGAATTCAAACTTGATAAAACAGGAAATATCAATGCTGCAGTAGGTAGAATATCATTCACTGAAACACAAATCGAGGAAAACATCAAAGCGTTCCTCAAAGCTTTGGAAGACAACAAACCTACCGGAGTAAAAGGAAAACTCATCAAAAAAATATTCATCGCCCCTACTATGGGTCCTGGTATACAGATAGAAGCTTAATAATCATTACATACAAAAAAATCCTCTCCTACTACAAGAGGATTTTTTATATATGCTAAAAAAACACAAGTATTGACTTATATAAGTAAATATATATAAGAATAAAAACAAAAAGAAATTAACATTAAAAAATAAATAAAATGAAAAAATTTAAATACAAAAAGGAAGATATTTTATCTTCTTGGTCAGAATCACAGATAGCTCTCATTCATTTTGCAAAATCGCTCACCCAAAACGTTGAAATAATAAAGGATTGGATTCTTGCTGTTGAAGAAGGCAACTACAGAATTCCTGAGTGTAGCATTGAATTCCGTAATGAAAGAGGTATTGCAAAGAGAGAGTTTATTGAAAAAACTAATACACATGCTCTGTATTTTGCTGACAAGTATGGTGATAGACTGACAAAAGTCTCTGCAGATTTAGATATTTTCTCCAAAAAATATCTAAGTAAATGGAATGGGTATTTGCCTGAGATAGATCTTTCACAGATGCCCAAAGAATGGGCTAGTTCTGCATCTACCGCTCAAATTCTCTATCCGTATATCAAACAATACGGAGATGAATTAAAAAAAATTTTACTGATACGACTCAATTTACATCTAACTCATGATGAAACTTTCGTTAGTTTCTATTATGAGGAATTGAATATGCTTCTTGCAGATAATACTATAACATTGGATGAGATTAAAAACAATCCTTGGAAGAATTATGATAATGGTTCTGGGTATAGTCTTGATAAGATGTTTGATGCTTTGAAGTAGAATTTATAATTTTATACTTACAATCTCCTCGGTTTACCTTGGGGATTTTTTAAAAAAAGCAGACAAGCTTTTATGCAAGTCTGTTTTTTTTGTATAGACAGAATTTAGCTATTTTTTGGATTCCGAAGCAAAATTTAGGTGAACCGTATTTGACAAATAAAGATAAATATTTATAATTAAATATTAATGTACAAAAATATAATCCATATTATTTTATTTACTAATAAAATTCAAATGATTGATAAAAAAAAATTAGTTATATCCAAAGATATTCATAAAATCACAACTGCACTGCAAAGTACTCTTAATGCTATTGATGCCAATAAAAAAAAAGAAATAATTGAAACCATGCTTTTTGATGATAAAACAATGTTTACTAATGAAGCTAGTCCAGTAATGGAAAAAATAGAAAAAAAAGTTGATATTGAAAAGGTGTGGCTGGAAGAATTTAAACACTTAGATACTGCATATAATGAATGAAATACTTCATATATAGAACAAAATGTTAATAAGGAGGTAGATGGATTGGTAGATATGTTGGAAACAAGAACAAAAAGATCAGATTTTTTACCATATATCGTAAATATACGAAAGAAAAGTAGATTATCAGACAATTATAAAAAACATATCATTTCAATCTTAAAATCTTTCAAAGAAAGATTGCAATCAGATTCGGTTTTAGCTGACAACTATATCAGGGCAATATCACGTGATTGAGTATTGATAGATCATATATTATGAAAGGGATATCAGATACTATACGGAGAAATTTTAGACAAGAAACTAAATGAGATTAGAGAATGAGAACATCCTAGAATGGTGATTTCTCAAGATGTTGCATGATTAGAGTTGCAATATATTATAGATGTTATGGAGAGATCTACTAAAATTATATAAATTAAATTTGAAAAATAAAGAATTCCGAGCATAATCAATTCGATTATAAATCATAAAAAAGCAGACAAGCAATCACGCAAGTCTGTTTTTTCTATATAACTAAATAGTACTTTGAGCTTTAGGCTTTAAGCTTATAGCTTCTTATTCAGCGCACGTGCAAAGAAATATGAGAATCCGAATCCTACTCATGCTACGACTATGATTTCTGCTAGGAAAATACCTATAATCAACGCTACATTACTAAACACGCTCCAAAGTGTCACATTGAAAAGGCTATATATATAGTAGTTGATAGTGATTCAACTGATAAGCAACAAAGCCAAACAGATAAGGAAAGAAAATCAGAGGACATTCACCGTTAACGCTACAAATCATTGCATAATCTGGCTGTAAGTCGCTCATAATATTTTTTTGACTTCAAGTTCTCTATGAAAAGTATGGAAAATATTTTTGAGCAAAAATCATAAGAATGAGAGGATAATAGCAAATAAGATAGCGATGATAACATAAGAAAGTCACACGACAAAGTTACTTAAATTGATAATGGTAAGAACTCTGTTTTCTTGTTGTTTAAGGGTTGATCATGCATCTATATCTTTGGTGTTGAGGATAATATCCTTGTTTTCGAGAATGATCGTTTTGAGTGACTCATATTTACTATCACTATCAAACATAACATACAAAGTAGCTGGCAAGGGATTATCTATACCAAATTTTTGAAAATTGCTGACCACATCAGGGATTTTTTTCTCCAAGAACGCTAATGCGTCGTCTTTGGATGAAAACATTACCTTGAGTCCTTTACTTTCCAGCTCATCTTTAAGGGTTATTACTTTTTTATAGATTTCATTGGTTTGAGTCGTATCTTCTTTGATATAGAAATACATACCAAGTCTATCTTTGAGCTGTCCCGTGAATTGATTAGCATACAAAGATACTCACAAAAATATGTTTAAAAGAAACAATAAGAATCAAATAAAAATACTCACTCAGAAGATATGTGTCCAGGAAGTTTTGAGGAGTGACGCGATATCATGTTTGAAGATTTTTGACAGTGAACTTTTGAGCATTTTATTAAGAGGAAGATAATAAATGACTTTGATTAGCTTCATAATTAGCTTTAAGCTTCAGGCTTTCTGCTTTGGGCTAAAAGTTTATTTCTTAAACATATGTTGGGTGGTAATAAATTTCTCGAATAAAGAGATCTTCTGATCATAGAAATCCATACCTTTATCAATAGTCTGTAATTTTTCACGATGTTTATAAAAATATTTGATCATGTCTTTTGCTTTTTTATATTTATGTTCGAGGATATAGAGCTCAATAAGATTATAAATGACTTCTGCGTCATTTCCGTTGACATGAAACGCATCCTTGATGAAATGAAGTCACTTTTCTCTATTGCCATATCGATATTCACAGAGTCCGTAGCATCTAAGGATCTCATGATTTTCTGCTTTGGTAAGTTCTAGTGCTTGCTGAAGATACTTTTTTGCTTCCATTCGATGATTCTTTTCCATTTCAAGCACTCATTTGATATAGAGACCAAGCGGATCAGTATTGTTTTTTCTCGCATTCAAAAAATCTATCGCTTTAGTAGCTTTACTGATTTCACCTTTTCTATATTGGATGTCAGTTACTTGCAAAAGCGCATCCTCATTATTAGGATCCTTAAAAAGGATGGTGTTTACTTTTTTGATAGCTTCGTCAAATTTTCATAACTCTTTGAGTTCTTCTATCTCATTGATAAGAGAATCAGGGATATACGTAGGCATACTATCAAATCATGAAATAAATAGCTTGATACTCAAGTGTACTCAAGAAAGTGCCTATTTTCAAATTTTCTTAGCGTAATGAAAGTATTCAGATTTACATTTGTAGAAATAATGGCATAATTATGCAGATTTCAAGAAAAAACGAAAAATTACTGAGGTTTTCCTCCCAAAAGGACATTAAATTTTAGTTTTTCTCAATTTCTAAGAACGTCTACACTAATAATATCACCAGGAATATAGGTATAGAGCTGATAAAGGAAGGGGAGTTGGTTGGTGATTTCTTTGCCATTGATAGCGAAAATGATATCTCCTATTTTAATACCCGCTTCCCATGCTGGCAAATCAGTAAGTACATCTTTGATGGCAATACCAGTACCATTACTTTCTGTATATTGGATACCGACGATAGGTCTCACTATCTTTCCGAAATTTTCTATAGATTTGATCGTACTCTTCAAAAATTCTTGGCTGATCGGCAAAGCAAACGCTATACCTTCTCCTTCAGTGATAGCAGTAGTGATGCCAAGAACATTGCCTTGGATATCCAAAAGAGGACCGCCGCTATTTCAAGGATTTACGAGTGCGTCCGTCTGATACAGTCAGATATATATATTATTTTTATTGATAGTAAGTTGTTTATTTTTTCCTCAGATGATGCCCATAGTTACGTTATTAGTATAGGTAGAAAGCGAATTTCATATAGCTAGAGCAAATTGACCTATATCCACGTGAGTATCCAAAGGAAGGAAAGGAGCAGGAATAAGATCAGTAGCTGGTTTTCCGTCAGAATCTATAATTTTTAAAATCGCTATATCCAAAAAATCATCAAACCAGACTTTATCTACAGTATATATTTTGCCATCATATAAGGTAACAGAATATTTGGCAGTAGTGTCTTGCACGACATGTTTATTGGTGAGAATGTAGCCTTGTTTGGAAACGATTATACCGCTTCATCATCCTACTTTAGCAGTTTGCTGCTGAATACTTCCTGGACTATTAAGTTGAGAAGGGTCATCCATATACAGTTTTATATCTTTGCTTATGGTAATATTTACGACAGATTTTTGTGCGGTAGCGATAGTCGATACAAGAGAGGATTGTAATGCTAAGAAATTAGATTTTTTTATATCCTCTACTTTACTTCCCATGCTGGATTCCATTGAAATTCATAAGCTAGTAAGTTTACTTTTAGTGATTCACCATACGATAATGCTTCCAAGAAACACAAGAAAAACATTAAAAACAACGAGCAGGATAATATGTTTTTTTTGCATGTATTAAGAGGGCAATATACTAAATATTAATCATCTAAGCTTCTATATCTTGATTTTCTGGAGTCTCCTGTTTATCATCAGAAATCTTTTGTTCTAGCTTTTCGGCTTCTTTTTCAGCCTTTTTCCTTTCTTCTTTGTACTTAAGATTTTCGTCTTTTTCTTCTCGTGGTCTATAGATGACATCAATATCTTTGTCTACCATTTTTGCTAATGGAGTTTCCGTTTCATCAAGATGGATATCATTGGAATGTAGGGTCTTGATAGTGCTATCTTTAAATCTGATCCTGATCGCTCATTCGATGATACTTATTCCGCCCTCAAGGATTTCTTTGCCAGTCATAACTACCTGACCTTTTTTTGCTCTTTTTCGTATTTTAAGGTCTTCGAGGCTGAGGAGCTTACCATTTTTATTTGCATGAATAAGAATAAATGGCTCACTTTTATGTAAAAACATATTTGCTACTTCATCACCTTCTTGAAGCTCAATAGATTTGACTCATCCAGCGGTTTTTCCCATAGGTCTGAGATTACTGCTTTTGAAAAGCAGCATCCATCCATGTTTCGTCAAAATACCGATATTATCAGTATCATTCACTGCCTCCACACTCAATATTTTTTCTTTATCTGCAAGTTTCATGATTACGGTAGGAAACTTTTTGAACGAAAGCACAAGTTCTTTATTGATTTTTTTAATGCTATTTTGATTGGTAAGGAATACGAGATGATGATAGTCGAAATGTAGCGTCTTAGCAAACACAATCTTTCATTTGAGTCAGAAATGTTCGTTTAAGTTTATTGCGTTTTGTTTCATAGCGAAACTTCAAAAATCTTTCAATCTTTGCACTACTAATTCACCGATGTCGGTAATTACAATTAATTTATCTTGGTTGTGCGTATAGATGAGATCCATTGTTTCTTCAGGTATTGCCTGGATTCTAGACTGATACAAAATTCTGATGCTATAATCATTTCCAATTCGAACGATGACATCTTCTTTAACTTTATCGGCGGTATCCATAAATGCTTTGAGGCTTCCGGAAACATTATATACACTGGTGTCTTGAGAAAGATCAGTTTTTCTTTCATCTCCGTAATGTTTTTTCATATATTTAAATTCATCTTTGATCACTCCATCAAGTTTTTCTGGATGATCGATGATATCCTGAAGTTCTTCGATAAGTTTTTTTTTCTCTTCTATTTCATCAATAACTTTTTGGATTTCTAAGCCAACCAATGATTGCAATCTCATCATCAAGATATATTCTGATTGCATTTCTGAAAATTCAAATTTTTTCATCAGATTATCTTTCGCGTCTTGTTTGGTATCAGATTTTTTAATCGTTTCAATGACGGCATCAATGACATCAATGGCCTTTTTCAATCATTTAAGGATATGCAATCTATCTTTTGCTTTATTAAATTGGAATACTGATCTGCGGTAGACGACAGACCTTCTAAAGGTCACAAACTCCATCAAAAGATCCTTGATATTCAAGAGCCTTGGTTGCTTACCAGCTTCTATAAGTGATACATTATTGATATTAAATGCACATTGCAACTCTGTATATTTGTAGAGTTCTACTAAAATCTTGTTGGCATCAATGCCAGATTTGAGGTAGATAGCTATTCTGATTTTATTTTTGCTTGATTCGTCTCTCATATCTGAGATACCTTCTATTTTTTTATCTACAACCAATTCACCGATTTTAGAAACCAGAGTAGACTTGTTTACTACATAAGGAATTTCATCAATAATGATCATATTTCCATGTTTATTTGATTCTACATGCGTTTTCCCTCTCATAATGATACCTCATTTCCCTTTTTTATAGACTTCTTTGATATTGTTGCTATCATAGATAATACCTCATGTAGGAAAATCCGGACCTTTGATGATTTCCATAATTTCGTCGATAGTTACTACTGAGAAATCTGAAGAATTGGCTGAAGAATCTGCTGAATTGTCTGATACATCTGACGTATTTCATAGAATTTTATCATCAATAATATTAGTTGCTTTGATCCCCTCAACAACTCCATCCTGTCAGATTTTTCAGGTTTTTTTCAGATTCTTTTTCAAAGGTTTTCATTCTTTCTCAAGCAACAGCAAGGCAGCGTCGAGGACTTCGTTCAAGTTATGCGGCGCCATGTTTGTTGCCATACCAACTGCGATACCCATAGTACCGTTACAGAGATGATTTGGAAACTTTGTAGGAAGCATAATAGGTTCTTGTAAACTTCCATCAAAATTATCTCTTCGATCAATGGTATCTTGTTCGATATCTGTAAGCATTTCTTCGGCTATTTTAGTCAATCTCGCTTCTGTATATCTCATCGCTGCAGGTCCATCACCATCTATAGATCAAAAGTTTCCTTGTCCATCGACTAATGGATATCTAAATGCCCATGGTTGCGCCATACGCACCATTGCTTCGTAGATACTGCTATCTCCATGCGGATGATATTTTCCCATAACTTCTCAGACAATTCTCGCTGATTTTTTATGTTTCTGATTGAAAAAATTATTCATCTGATACATTCAGAAAAGAATTCTTCTCAATACCGGCTTGAATCCATCTCTGGTATCAGGCAACGCACGCGATACAATTACAGACATCGCATATTCGATATACGATTTGGAAATTTCGTCCTCAATAGAATGTGGGGTAACTGTTCATATAGCAATTACTTTATCATCTTGTTCATTCTTCATAGATATACTAATAAACAATTAAAAGATTGATGGATGTTGAATTATGATTTTTTAGACTTTACGCTTTCAGCTTTATGCTAATTTAATAAAGACAAAAAAACTTCAAGGCAAACGGCCCCAAAAGTTTTATATGCTTTTTTACACAAAAAATATAGGAAAAACAAACAGAAATTCAACGCTTTCGTGCTATCAACAATTGACAAAAAACGAAAAAGAATTAGATTATTAAAAACTTAGCTTATATTAGAAGCTTAGATCTAAGCTTCTAAGCTTCTAAAGTCCTAAGTCTCTATTTCTTCTTTTTAGCGGGTTTTTTTGCTTTTGTACCACATGAACCGCAGCATTTTTTAGCGGGAAGCGCCTTTTTGTTAGGTTTACCTGTTAATGCAGGTTTAGCAAGTCCAAACATACTGCTTAGCGTTGGCATAGGATACTTTTTAGCGAAATCATTGAATTTTTTAACATCAGAAAACTCCTTAGAAACTTTTTTTTCTTTGCCATTGATGTTTTCATAATACATGAATTTACCTTGAAATTTACTTGTAGTAGCCATTTTTTTATTTTTTGTTATAAAGATAAAAAACAAGTACATAATAGGAAAAAAGAAAATAAAATCAAGAAAAAAACCAGGATAAAACATCCTGGCGCACGTGGGGTTTTGCTTATTCAAGCATATATGCTTGAAATGTTTGTTTCATCGTTTCTGGTACACATCCAGAAACTTTGATAAATTTTAGGAAATTTTGTTGTAGTATTTTTTCAATCTTACGTGTAGAAGCAATAAAATAAATATCACCCACTACCAATGAAATTACGTGTACATTACCATTGACCCGATTGTAATCTATAATTAGTTCAAAAATATTCGAGTGCAATACAATTTCGAAGTAAGTGTTTTTTGAATTTTTAAGACAAAACACTTCTTCTGTTATTTTTCTTGTTTCTTCCTTTAATATATTATATCCAGCATGTGAAATAAAATTCCTCACTATCCTGGCAGCCAATTCTAGGCTTATTTTTTTTGTTAAAGTAATCGCATATTTTTTTGTTTTCATAATGCTTTATTTATGTTTATGACAGCATATTAATAAAATAAAGATAAAAGTCAAACAAATATACTACATTAACTAAAATTTGACAAATAAACTATTTTCCTATATAATTAGATACAAGCAGAAAGCCAAAAGCTTTAAGCTTCAAGCTTTAATCTTTACGCTAATATAGTATGGCAGAACAAATGTTTACCTCACTTAGTATCGTCATCTGAATCGTGCTCTTGAGTATCGGTTTAATGAAAGCACTCAAACAACCTATGATTATCGGATATATTATCGCTGGTACCGCTATCAGTTTATTTATACCAGGATTGCTTCAAGCAAATACGGCTTTCCAGTCATTTGGAAATTTAGGTATCGCTTTGCTGCTATTTATTGTAGGTATGGAGCTTAATCCGACCATTATCAAAGATCTCGGAAAAACTTCACTGATTGCATGATGTTTGCAAGTAGTAATTACAGGAGTCTTGGGTTATTTCATAGCTATATTTTTGTGATTTAATACAATGATTTCAATATTTTTGGCTATAGGATTCGCTTTTAGCAGCACTATCGTAGTCTTGAAACTTCTATGAGATAAAGAAGAGATGGAGTCTACCACAGGTAGATTGAGCATAGGCATTCTTATCGTGCAAGATTTGCTCGTTATGCTTTTGATTTTAGGGATGGCAACCTTCAAAAGTATAGAACACACAGCATCCACAATCGTCGTTGTCAGTTTAGTCGCTAAAGTTATAGGATTAGTTATAGGCATGTATCTGGTAAGCAAGTATTTTATTCCAAAAATAACAAAAAAAATCGCTGAATCTCAAGAATATTTATTCTTATTTTCGATAGGACGATGTTTCATTCTCTGAGCGTTGTTTCATCGACTTGGATTCTGAATAGAGATAGGAACTCTGATCGCGTGAATTACTTTGGCTAATTCATCATATAGATTTGAAATCACGAGCAGAATCAAACCATTGAGAGATTTTTTTATCGTCATTTTCTTTGTACTTCTTGGCTCACAAGTAAATTTTTCAACGACGAACACATCAATGGTATTGCCGCTATTGATCTTCGTTATATTTGTGCTCATTATCAAACCAATCATAACCATGATAGTTCTCGGATTTCTAGGTCACACAAGAAAGAATAATTTCCTCACAGGAATATCCCTAGGACAAATCAGCGAATTTTCGTTTCTCATCGTAGCAATGGGAATCACTTCATGATATATCAAAGATCCAACCATACTTTCAATGATTACTCTGATAGGATTGATAACCATTGCAGGATCAAGTTATTTTGTCATCTATGGAGAAAAAATATATCATTTTTTCAAGCCAGTGTTAAGTTTGCTTCCCTGAGTACGAAATCAAGAATTTATAAAAATAAATAAAAAAGACTATGAAATAGCGATTTTCTGATACGGAAGATTTGGTAGCAATTTGTATGAAATGCTCCATAAAACGCACAAAAGTATTCTTGTTATCGACGAACATCCAGGCATCATTGCGCACTTGCAGAAGAATAAGATCCCTTGCATCTATGGTGACATCGGCGATATTGATTTCCTTCAGGAATTAAATCTTAAAAATAGCAAAATGATCATTAGCACGGTAAAGACATTTGATGAAAACATGGTCTTGCTCAAAACCATAAAACAACACAATCCAAATCTGATTATTATTCTCGTATCCAATCAGATTCACGAAGCGATCAAACTCTACGAACAAGGCGCCGACTACGTTATCTTGCCGCATTACATAGGCGTAGACCATACTTCATTGATGCTGGAAGAATATGGATTCGATATTCAAAAATTCATGGAAAACAAAAAAACATTGGTAAGTGATCTCAAAAATAGACATCAAGATTTGATGATAGAAATGCTTCAAAAATAAAGTAGAGTTTAGTCTTTAGACATTAGATATGACAATTACGACTATCAGACCATGAATCAATAAGCCGAATATCAGCTGACTACTGAGCAATTTATCTGATGGAGAAAAAAAAGATTTATTCAATGATCTCAATGCACCAGACCTAGAACTTCTCACACAAAGAAAAAAGAAGTTGTTTGTGGCTATCAAAACTTTCAAAGAAAATATAAATAATGGCAATCTTTTACATCAAGAATTGGATCGCTTGGATCTAACACAATTACTTTCAAGACTCTTTGAACATAGTATAGAAGATGGTCTTAGATTAGCAGAACAGCTAAAAATCACACCAAATGAATACATGGATATCATTGGGAACGAAAAATTTAGGATGAAACATCCGGCGATATGCCAAGGCATAATAAGCAAATTAGGCGACATTTCATCAAGGATAGACAACAAAAAACGAAAATCTATAGATTCAGTTATGGATATGTATGTAGAAGTAGGGGCAAGATTAGCTAAAAATGAAGATTTAGTCACATCCAAGCCATCCCTCACATCTCCCCTCGCTTCCAATCTCCTCAATGAAATGGACGATATCTACAGTCAATACCTCAGAATCCAAAAGTTTGAATCAGACAATCCTAATGATCCCAGAACAATAGGGGAGAGGCTGGCAGAAGATCTATTCACTAACGTAGAAAATTCAGGCAAATATTATAAAACAAGAGTCATAGAAGCTATTTATGATACAGTCGTCAAAGACATATATCCAGCAAAAGAAAATTATTATTCCAACCAAGAAGCTTCTGTCAATAAATTTCTCAAAAGACAATGAGCAATAGAAAAAACAGTGGTGAACAAAGAGAATAATGATGTGTTTTTTGTCCCAGAGACAGTAAATAATATCATCAATATCATCAAAACCAACATCAAAAATCTCAACTATGACGAAGTAAAATCAGCCGAGCAAATTCAAGAAAAAATAAAAGACGCCATCTATAAGCCACACGGCATGGTCTTCTCTATGAAAAATTATTTCGCAGAAAAACAAAATAAAGCTGAATTAGAACTCAGTTTACAACAACACTTCTGAGCTCAGCGAGAAAAGTCAGTTAAGCTTGTTTACGACAGAAAAGAAGGAGTATATAAAGTAGAAGAAGTAAAAGATGAGAAAACAGAAGAAATATGAGAGCAAGAAGAAGTTGTTTTGGGAAAGGCAACACATATAGGCACTATTGAAAAAACAGGAGAACCAAAAATAATAAACGGGAAAATGTATTTCAAGGTGCGATCGACACTAAGGGGATGACGATGTTTGTCGGACGAGAACAGCAGTATCATTTGAGGTAAATACGAAGAAATATGAGATTATATAGAAGTTAATAAAAAACTTGTTTTCACTGCGAAAAAATGATGAATATGGTCAGTAAGAGACGAAAATTGAGATGCGATTTTCATGACAAATGATGAAATAAAAAATATCATAGCATTTAAGGGAGCACGAGTACTCCACATAAGAGAATGAGGCAATGAGTATATTATTCGTCCGAATGGGACAAAAATATCATGAACTCACAAACGGATACAAAGTTTGCATGTAGTTGATAATGCACTTGCTTTCATCATACAAATTCCTGATTGAATACATTATCTTATTCACAAACTATGACCGTACTATGATCAAACATGATCATCATATGATCAAATCGAATATCAAGGCGATAGAAATAGTCCTTATCCATGGATAGCAAGAAGATGAAATAAGGTCTATGGTATAGATAAACAACTAAACGAAACAGAATCAGACATAAATAATATCCGTTGATCTGAGAAAGATGAGAAGTTTGGTATCAGTAGAGACGCCGGGACATGGAAAGCTTATATAGTGAGCAATACAAAATGAACAATATCTGAATGATTTGATGAGCTTTATTGACCACGAGAGTACAATGATAAGACAATGTTTATCTGAAAAAAAGATAATGAATTTCAAAAACTTGTTATCAATGCCACGAAGAAAATCAAGACATGAGAAAAGGCAAGATTAGAGAATGTTATAGAGACAGATGATATTATTACGATATGAGAACCAAAAATAATAAATGGGAAAATATATACTAAAATCTCTTTGTGGGGATGATTAAAACAAGGGATATTAGACGAAGATGGTAATATTCTTTCAGCTCCAAGTCATGATATGAATGACGCATACGACGAAATAGGAAATATGATAGAAGTTGATGGAAAACTTGTTTTCACTGCGAAAAGAAATTGATGTCGGATGATAGTAGATGAAAAAGGGAATAGAGAAGAATATAATGCAGAGGTTACTATACAAAAAATAATGGCTTGAAAATGAGAACGAGTAATAATAGGAAAAAGCTGAAACAGATATTTCCTTGAGTCTCAAAACTGAGGAACAACTTTTTCTGACACAGAGATAACAAGCTTGTATATAATCAATAACGACCCCCATTTTATAACAAAATACAAAGATTGATCATCTTATCTTAATCAAAGAGAATCAGATTGATCAACTAATCGAAGGTGACCGTATGATAGCATCGATTATCTAAGGAACAGAGATACTCCTTATATTTGGATGGCAAGAAAATGGAGCAAATTCTATGGTATAGATAAAAATCGAAATGAAACAGAATGAGATTTTAAAGATATATCTTGAGAAAGGAAAAATAAATCTTTTAATATAAGAGTAAATATACAAACAGGAGAATGTTTTGTAGTAGACAAAGCAGGAAAGAAAATATTAGATGGATGCGATGATATCTACTGACCACGAGAACACGATGGTAAGACAATGTTTATCTGAAAAAAAGATAATCAATTACAAAGACGAGTTATCGATACTGAAGGAGAAATCACGCCGCTCGGAGAAGGTGAACAGAAAAAACTGGATCTGCTCAATCTCTGCGTTCCCATCAGGGAAAGACCAGGAAATCTAGAAGAGTACAAAGAAAAAATAGAAAAATACCTCGCAGAAGAATCTAAACTCAAGGAAGAAAGAAAAAAAACCCACCTAACTGGCGGGCAGGCGTGAATGCAAAAACTCAAAACGCACATCCAGCAATCAGGTGGATTCCTTAAGTTTCTCAATGCCACCATCAAACAATCGCCTGAGCGGTTTATCAACACCCTCCCAGCGAAAAAAGACAAAAATGAAAAGATCATGGCGGAAGAAATTTGCAGAAGAATATTCCCGGAAGCATTTGTTGAAGAAGAAAAAGGAAATTCATGGTATAGAGGAATAGAGAGAAATGGTGATACATGATCAGAAAATTTTGAAATGGAGCCTATCGATTATTTGTCGGATTACAATCAATATGATGCGATGTGATGAGATCCTTGAGCAATTCCCGAAAAAATCATGGAAATCAGATGAACGATAAATGATATGTTTGCAAGCAGAATATTAGGATCATGCGATGAAAGAGGAATCCGAGAAAAGGTCTATTTCCCTATTGATATGCATATTTCTGGTCCTCAAACAATCACCACCATAAACATACCACACATCAAATATAATCAAAGACTTATATTGCCTAAACCGATCAATGCCAATGTTATTCCAGAAAGAGTAAAATGAATTACTGCAGACGGGAAAGAAATTGACCTTCAAGTCTCCACAAATGCGCTCAATGAATCTACCGTCATCGTAGGGAGCAAAAATATCAAGGAAATTGTTTATTCTATCGAACAATCTATTCTGCCGCCAAAAATTATAGATATCCAAGACAAGGACTATGATATATTCAAAAGAAAATTTATTAGCATGTATGGAGAAATCGAAAAAGAAACTAAGACCTCATTGATCGTAGACAGTAGAATCTGAAAAAAAATTACAACCCACTTGTTAACCCAGGTCTCGCAGCTTGATGAAGAAGAACTGCTGTTTCTCGACAGTATAAAAAATGATGCGCCGAAACAGAAGCTCATTAAGATAGAGCAATATGTACGTAATCACAGTTTCTATGATAGAAATAATAAAGAAGTTATGAATCTCAAAGCAAAAAAATCGATGGATGAGAAAATATATATTTATAAAAAAAGAATAGAGGAACTCAAAGAAACAAAAACTGAATTAGCCGATAGCTTGGAAGGAAAAAAACGAGCATGAGTATGTACAGATTTTGCTCTCATTTCTGCAACTATGCTTAGAAAAGCAGGATTCCTATCAGGGCTCATCGATGGATTTATGCCTAGCTGATCCACAGTAAATACTACTGATGCGCATGGAGTCGCATTTGCCGTTCTCCCTGATGAAAAAGGAAAAAATCAAATCATCGTCGTAGATGGGACACCTCACGGCAGTGGAAATGATCGTCCATCATTAGCAGAACAAGAGACACTAAGAACAGAACAAGAAGAAAAAATAGAAAAAGAATTGGAGTCCGCATTGGAAGAAATTACTAAAGTTTTGGATACGTGAAACAAGCATGAGATAGATGCTCTGCTTGCAACCATGTTCAATGGCAATTTAGAAGATCTGTTGAATATTACTCTCAAAAAAGAAGTTCACTTAACTCATTACATTCATCTTCAAAACCTTTTGAATGCATATCGATATAGTCCGCTCAAAAACAGCGATATCTCATTGCCAGAAAATCAAACATTTATCCAGCAGGAAATGCAAAGAGAGGAGGGAAATACAACAAAAAATTATCAACAAGAAGCGAAAGCAGGGACGATGCTTTTTGATATGACCCATCAATTTGTAAATAGATTCACCCATGCGAGTGGAGATATACTCAATCGCCAAAAAAACCAGTGAAACGAAATTTTTTTGGATGATTGAGTTATACCGACGACTTGAGAATCTGTTAGCACAAACGAAGTGAAGTGATTACAGTTTTCGAAAGCGGTTCGGTATAAATATCAGGCATTGGATCGTTTGGAAAATATAGTTGATAGTTGCAAAAACTTATTGAATACCATAGAATACAAATCCATCAAAATCATCATTAAATATCTGAGAGCAGAGAAGATTAAATGAAAATAAAAATTCAAGTTTAGGAGAAAATCATTGAAATGGAGGTAATTTTTGGTATAATCACTAAACGTTTTTATTCATAGTCAGAAAAATGTATTATTCCCATACTATTGTTTATCATACCCAGAAACCATTTGATATTATAGATATTACCGATGATATAAAAAAATTTATCACTGATCATACATTCAAAGACTGACTTTTCAATGTGTTCATCCGCCATACAACAGCCGTACTCAAAATCAACGAAGCAGAAGAGGGATTTCGAAATGATCTCAAGGATCGGTGCGATAAAAATATTTCTATAGATGAAATATACAGACATAACGATCTCGAGCATAGAGACCCAAAAACTATGTGCGACAGCAAAGAAGAATGTCTCAACGGACATGCGCATATCAGAGGAATGCTGATGGGAAATAGCAGTGAAACTATCCCTGTGCAAAAGGGTAACCTGATGCTAGGAAAATGGCAGAGAGTGCTTTTGTTTGAACTCGATCACGCCAGAGAAAGAGAAATTATTTTTTCGTTTGTAGGAGAAAAATAGCAATATTTTTTATAGTATGCTGGCAAAATTCAAAGACCAATGAGATACTCTATAGTTCAACTAGCAGTGAACGTTAGACGACATTTATGCTTTTTATTTAAATCAGAATCCCGCTAAAGACGGGGCAGTCTCTTTTTGATTTTTTCAGAGTGGAGGAGAGTGGAGGTAAAAAGAGAAAACAAAGAGAAAATAAAACGGCTATTTTCTTAATTTCGGGAAAAAAGTAGAGGAAAATTTTAACTATACAACAATACAACAACGCCAGATGCACGCCACGAGGTAGTAATATTATCGTAAATGAAATAGCTAACTGAAACGAACCGAAATGGGGACCCTGGTAATTCACCGGGGGTTTGAGGTGAGTTGGTAGGCCATATGTATTTGAAATATCTCCACTGAGTTTTGCATCTGGCTTGATCTTTTTCGTTAGTTTTTCTATCAAGAGAAAAAGTAACCCCAGCGGAGCGTTTAAAAAAATATCATTCTCTTCTTTATCGCCTCGCCGGCTGGGCCCCCGGAGTACTCCGGAGCAAAAAACCCCTCCCCGCAGTTACATGCGGGGCAAGCTGTCGATTGTGATCTTCATACTTATTAAAAATTGATATTCATTGAATTGACTGCTTATTAAGCGATATTACAATCGACCTTTTTGTAATGTTGTGATATAGTAGAGATAAGAAAATCACATAAAAACTTCCTTATTTCTCTTGTTCTTTTATATTTCTTTCCCGAAGTTAGGAATAGATCCAATAAAATAGATCCAATAAAACTTGATTTTTTAGCAAAAATATATAACATCACAAAAAAAAATTAAAAATTAAAGGAAAAAATTATGTTAAAAGGACACATCGCTAAAATTTTAAGGACAGAAAATGTCCTTGTTAAAAAAAAGAGAAACGACTTTGTTAGTGGTACTATCATCAAATCAGGTAATAAAAAAAAATCTACTTTTCACATTTCTTGGGGAGACGACTACATCTACCTAAGAATCAAAGGAGATGACACTACATTGCAAAAAACCATTTCAGAAATGATTGGTACAAAATATATCAAAGGAAAGTGTCGCAGCTGGACTGGGAAAGAGATTTTATATGCATGGCATAAAGAAGAAAAAAAACAAAATGAGTTCTTGGAATTTTTAAAACGTGCATGTTGGTTTAATACAGGGTTATTTTCCTTTTTTGGATGGCAAAAAGTAGAATTAATGGCATAGAAGCATCGAAAAATTAAATGAGTCCAGGTTTTTATCTGGGCTTTTTTTACACTTTGAATTTTCCTCCATTATGCATATATTTCCTCTAGTAAAAATTTCCAACTTAATAAACAAAAAAAATCACAAGGTCCTGCAAGTTTACATGAGGGAATAAATAAGCAACAAAAAAATAGACAGTCCGAAAACAGTTTCCACGCAAAAATCAATAACGTCCAGCAAGGGTCAAACATTAATAACTAGCGACGAAGAAATATCTTTGATTAATGAAAAAACATCAAAATTGTTAACTGTTAATTATTTTTGTTAGTCGAAATTAGTTCATTCACGGCATTCATCCTCACCCAAGCATATTAGCCATATCAGAAGGATCCACTCAGAGGATCTCTTTTGTTTTTTCGCCAACTATTTCTTGCGCTTTAGTTTGCGCTTTTTGAAAACACGTAGTGATGAGATTTTCAAGTTGAGATTTTTTCATGGGATCTAATAATGAATCATCATTGATATGTAATTCTCTCAATTTCATTTCTCCGCTGATATCTACAACGATAGCATCTTGTTCAGTGCCATCTGATCACGTAAATTTTCATTCCTTCCCTCTGATGACCAAGTTTTTGAGCGCCTTTTGCAATGTCTTGTACTTATCATACATCTTTTTCATTTCTCATAATTTTCCAAACATACTGATTATATAACAAAGTAAAATACTACTAATATATGTAAACAAACCATTCACGTTTTCAACTAAATTAACCACATTGGTAATAAGTTCGCTATCGCTCACGTAATTTGCTCACTCTCGTTCGCGTAATTAACTTCGTGTAATTAACTTCGTGTAATTAACTTCGTGTAATTAACTTCGTGTAATTAACTTCGTGTAATTAACTTCGTGTAATTAACTTCGTGTAATTAACTTCGTGTAATTAACTTCGTG